>CAVKAR010000019.1:0-24985 GCA_963654425.1 Lachnospiraceae bacterium | reverse complement strand
GGAATGGTTTGTCGTCATCACGGACTGGATCTGGGACGTAGGTATCAAGAGCGTTCAGAAGCTCAAGGATGGACTTGGTGCTTGGATCGTTGAGATCTTTGGCCTCGCCCGCTTTTTTGGCGCTGCCGCGGATGATTGGGGTATCGTCGCCAGGGAAGCCGTATTTGTTAAGAAGATCGCGGACGTCCATTTCGACGATGTCGATGAGTTCTGGATCATCGACCATATCGCACTTGTTGAGGTAGACGATGATGTAAGGAACGCCGACTTGGCGAGCAAGAAGGACGTGCTCACGGGTCTGAGGCATAACGCCATCAGCTGCCGAGACGACAAGGATGGCGGCGTCCATTTGGGCGGCGCCGGTGATCATGTTCTTGACATAGTCAGCGTGCCCTGGGCAGTCGACGTGCGCATAGTGGCGCTTTGCGGTCTCGTACTCTTCGTGAGCGGTATTGATGGTGATACCACGGGCTTTCTCTTCTGGGCTGCTGTCGATTTGGGAATAAGCCATATCGACGGCGTTGCCGTCTTTTCCGCCGGTGGCTTTGCCAACCATGGATAAGACGTGCGTAATAGCGGCGGTAAGAGTGGTCTTGCCGTGGTCGACGTGACCGATGGTGCCAACGTTGAGGTGGACACGATCACGGTTGAATTTTTCTTTTGCCATTGTGTTTTTTCCTCCAAAAATGGTTTTCTACTTTGACGCTAGATAATAATAGGGCAACGAATTCGCTTTGACAATCATTTACGTAGTAAGGGAATGATGATTTTCCCTTACTCCGTGAAACGATTTATCTATTGCTCATCGCGCTTTTTTTGACGATTTCGTCCTGGACGAAGCGTGGGCACTGTCCATAGTGGTCGAAACTCATCGTGAAGTTGCCTCTGCCCTGCGTTAAGGAGCGGAGGTCTGTGACGTAGCCGAACATCTCGGCGAGCGGGACTTCGCAGCTGACGACTTTCGCGTTTCCGCGCACCGTCTCATTGGTGAGGGTTCCGCGTCTGCGGCTGATATCGCCGATGACATCGCCATAGTATTGCTCTGGGACAGTGACATCGACTTTCATGATCGGCTCTAAGATGACCGGGCCGCATTTATTGGCGGCTTCTTTAAGGGCCATAGAGGCGGCGATTTTGTAGGCCGCTTCGGAGCTATCGACTTCGTGGTAGCTGCCGTCGAAGAGCGTCGCTTTGATGTCGATCGCAGGGAAGCCGGCGATGAGGCCTCTATTGAGGGCATCGACGAGTCCTTGCTGGGTCGGTTTGATGAATTCCTTCGGAACCGCGCCGCCGACGATCGCATCGACGAACTCGAATCCTTTGCCTGGGTTTGGCTCAAAGCGAAGCCAGACGTCACCATATTGACCATGACCTCCGGACTGCTTGATGTATCTGCCTTCGGCTTCACCCGTTTTGGTGATGGTCTCGCGGTAATTGACTTGCGGAGCGCCGACATTGACGTCGACGTTGAATTCGCGTCTCATGCGCTCAACGAGAACGTCGAGCTGGAGCTCACCGACGCCGCCGATGATGGTCTGGCCGGTTTCGTTATTGGTGTGAACGCGGAAGGTTGGATCCTCTTCGGCGAGTTTTTGGAGAGCCACCGCCATCTTTTCGATGTCGGCTTTGGTCTTTGGCTCGACCGCTTCTTCCAAAACTGGCTCCGGGAATTCCATCTTCTCGAGAACGACGGGCTCGGAGGGGTCAGTGAGGGTATCGCCGGTCGTGGTGTTCTTAAGCCCGATGACCGCGCCGATTTCGCCAGCGTGCAAGACACTGACTTCCTGACGGCGGTTGGAATGCATAAGGACTAGACGCGCGATGCGCTCTTGCTGCCCGCGTGAAGAGTTATAGACGTAGCTGCCGCTCTTTAGCTCGCCTTGGTAGACGCGCACATAAGCTAGACGTCCGACGAATGGATCGGTGGCGATCTTGAAGGCTAAGCCGACAAATGGGGCATCGTCAGTGACTTTGCACTCATAGTCTTGACCTTTGAGCTCGCCTTTTTCGCCTGGGATATCAAGAGGCGATGGGAGATAGTCGATGACGGCATCAAGGAGCAATTGAACGCCTTTGTTCTTGAAGGCGGTTCCGCAGAAGACTGGGAAGAATTTGCCAGTGATGGTCGCTTTTCTCATGACGGCTTTGATCTCGTCAACGCTCGGTTCTTCTCCGTCAAGCACCTTCATCATGAGATCGTCGTCATGGGCGGCTAATTTCTCAAGAAGCTGCTGATGGTAGAAATTGGCTTTGTCTTTGAGCTCGTCTGGGATTGGCTTCTCGACTGGGGCATCGTCTTTGTTGCCAGTGTAATACCACGCCACCATTCTCACCAAATCGATCTCGCCGGTGAAGCCGGATTCGCGGCCGATTGGGTATTGGGCGGCGGCATAATCGACGCCGAGTCTCTCTTTGAGGGTGTCAAGGCACATCTCGAAGTCAGCGCCGATGGCGTCCATCTTGTTGCAGAAGACGATTCTCGGAACGCCATATTTATCGGCTTGACGCCAAACGGTCTCTGTCTGCGGCTCAACGCCGTTTTTGCTATCGAGGACAGTGACAGCGCCGTCGAGTACGCGGAGAGAGCGCTCAACTTCAACGGTGAAGTCGACGTGCCCTGGGGTGTCGATGATGTTGATGCGGTGTCCCTTCCAGAAGCAAGTGGTTGCCGAGGAAGTGATGGTGATGCCGCGCTCTTGCTCCTCTTCCATCCAGTCCATGACGGCGGTTCCTTCGTGGACTTCGCCGATCTTGTGGGTTCTGCCAGTGTAATAGAGGATACGTTCGCTGGTTGTGGTCTTGCCCGCGTCGATGTGGGCCATGATGCCGATATTGCGGGTGTGGGGAAGATCGTAGGTTTCGGATTCTTTGATGATATTCTCGTCAGCCATGTCTTTCCTCCTTCTTACCAGCGGTAATGGGCGTAGGCCTTATTGGCCTCGGCCATCTTGTGGACATCTTCTTTCTTCTTGACGGAAGCCCCGGTACCATTGGCGGCATCGATGATTTCGGCGGCAAGCTTCTCTTCCATGGTCTTCTCGTTGCGCAAACGGCTATAGGTGACTAGCCATCTTAAGCCGAGGGTCTGTTTCCTTTCGGCCGAGACTTCGACTGGGACTTGGTAGTTGGCAGCGCCGATGCGGCGGACTTTGAGCTCAACCTCAGGCATGATGTTGTTGATCGCGGTGGCGAAGACATCGATGGCTGGTTTCTGTGTCTTCTCTTCAATGATCTTGAAGGAATGGTAGATGATGGTTTGAGCGGTTCCGCGCTTCCCGTCATACATGACACGGTTGATCAAGCGGGTAACGAGTTTGCTGTTATAAATTGGATCGGGAAGCACATCGCGCTTCTCTGTTTTTCCTTTACGTGACATTGTTTACTTTTCTCCTTTACTCGCTCTTGGCTGGCTTTTTGGTTCCGTAGAGGGAACGGCCTTGGCGGCGGGCATCGATACCCGCGCAGTCGAGGCAGCCGCGGATGATGTGATAACGGACGCCAGGGAGGTCCTTGACACGTCCGCCTCTGATCATGACGGTGCTATGCTCTTGAAGGTTGTGGCCTTCTCCGCCGATATAGGCGGTAACCTCGTATCCGTTGGATAGGCGGACACGGGCGTATTTACGAAGCGCTGAGTTCGGCTTCTTTGGGGTCATCGTGCCGACACGGGTGCAAACTCCGCGCTTTTGGGCACTGGCCTGGTTGGTCGATTTCTTGGTAAGGCTGTTGTAGCGTCTGCCAAGCGCTGGGGTTTTCGATTTCTTCGCAGCGGTATGGCGGCCTGCTCTCACCAATTGATTGATTGTAGGCATTTTCTTTTCTCCTGTTACTTTTCGCGTCAAAAGCGATCTTGACGCGCGCAAACGAGATATTACGCGCACGAAAAAAGCCTGTCAACAAAGATTTTACCGAAAGTTTTTCTCTTTTGATACGCCGGGTTATGTGGACTTCAAAAAGAGTAACTTATTTTCTTTGCTGGCAAATTGACGATTTTAATTAAAAAGGAACACAGCGATGAGAACAAAAAACAATACGAACCAGGCAGTGCACAAGCCTAAGCCGATATAGGCTTTCTTTTTGTCTTCTTTGCTCGCTGTTTTCGAAGTTAACACAAGCACGCCGAAAGCGATGGAGAGAAGCCCGCCGAGCGCGCCGAAAACGAGTGATAAGATGGCAAAGACGTGATCAAGGCCGCCGTTATCCAAAGAGGGAGATGGGGCATTTTCCTTCTCCGTCTCTTTCTTTGTTTCTCTCTCTTCCTCTTCTACCCCCACTCTTTCCGCCTCGACTATCTCTTCTTCGTTGGCGGAATGATATGGGTCATTGGAGGCGTAATCGTTCAGCGATATCGCATCCTCTACTTTAAACCCGCATTTGGGACAATAGGATGAATCGCTTGGGATATTCGACCCGCAGTTTTTGCATTTCTTCATAGCGATATCATAAAAGAACATGCGAAAAAGACAATCAGAAAAGCCGCCTTTTGAGGGGCGGCTATATCCTGTTTTTACTCTTCATCAGTGACTTCAGGGCTCTGATTCTCATCTTCCGTGGTCACTACTTCTTCCGGACGGTCGTGAGCTTCATAGTAAGTCGAGCGCACTTCCTTCATTTTGTCTAAGACGGTGAAGGAAGAAAGGCGAGCGGCTTCCTCTTCTTCGCTTAAGCGGCCCGTTCCGGCTGGGATGAGTTTGCCAGTGATGACATTCTCTTTGAGGCCGTGGAGCGAGTCTCTCTTGGCTTTGATCGCAGCATCGGTCAACACGCGTGTCGTCTCTTGGAAAGAGGCGGCGGAGAGGAAGGATTCGGTCTCCAAAGCGGCTTTCGTGATGCCTAAGACGAGAGGATGAGCGACAGCTGGGCGTTTCCCGTTTTCCAAAGCGAGTTGGTTCTCGAGGGTGAAACGGTCCATATCGACGCGGGTGCCAGGGAGGAGATTGGTGTCTCCGCCATCGATGACCACGAATTTGCGGAGCATCTGGCGGATGATGATCTCAAGGTGCTTGTCGGAGATTCCGATGCCTTGGGCGGCGTAAACCTTCTGGATTTCCTTGATCATGTAGACTTCGACTTTCTCGACGTCTGCCACTTCGAGGAGCTGTTTCGGGTTAACCGCGCCTTCGGTGATCTTTCCGCCGGCTTCGACGTGATCGCCCTTCTTGACGCGCAAACGCACGCCATAGGCCGTCAAGTAGCTCTTGACCTCAGGTCCTTCGGGCTGTTCGCTCGTGGATTTGGAGGAAGAGGTGATGGTGACGTTATATCTTCCGCCTTCGACGTTTTCGATCGAAGTAACGGTGCCATCGATTTCGCTGATGAGGGCCTCGCCTTTCGGGTTACGCGCCTCAACAAGCTCTTGAACACGTGGAAGACCTTGCGTGATGTCGTTCCCCGCAACTCCGCCAGCGTGGAAGACGCGGAGAGTGAGCTGAGTGCCTGGCTCGCCAATGGATTGGGCGGCCATGATGCCGACAGCATCCCCCACTTCGACAAGGCGGCCAGTCGCCATATTCCTGCCATAGCAGTGCTGGCAAACGCCGTTTTTGGTCTCACAGGTGAAGATGGAGCGGATCTCGACTTCCTTGATGCCAGCTTTGACGATGGCTTTCGCCGCCTCATCGCTGATCATGGTATTGGCTTTGACGATGACGTTGCCGTCTTTATCGGCGATATCGTGCATCGAGAAGCGGCCAGTCAAGCGGTCTTCGAGTTTGACGATGACCACATCGCGTGCCGTATCCCTGATTTCGCGGACCATGAAGCCATGGTCGCAGTGGCAATCTTCCTCACGGACGATGACATCTTGCGCCACATCGACTAGACGACGGGTGAGATAGCCTGAGTCAGCGGTCTTCAAAGCCGTATCGGCGCCGCCTTTACGGGCACCATGGGTGTTGATGAAGAATTCGCCGACCGTAAGGCCTTCGCGGTATCCCGAGACGACAGGAAGCTCGATTTCCTCGTTCTTCGGGTTCATGACCAAGCCCTTCATGCCGATGAGCTGAGCGAAGTTACCGACGTTGCCGCGAGCGCCAGAATCGGCCATGACGACGAGCGGGTTGCGCTTGTCGCTGGAGATGGCGTCTTTGACTTTCTTGGTAATATCGGCCGTAACGGCGTTCCAGACATTGACGACTTCCTTATGGCGCTCTTTGTCGCTTAAGAAGCCTTCGCGGTATAAAGCGGTGATCTGGTCGACTTTCTCGTAGCCCTTGTTGACGATCTCGTATTTGCCAGAGACTGGGGTGATGTCGCTTCCGGCGACGGTGACGCCAGAAATCGTGGAGTATTCGAAGCCCTGGTCTTTGATCTTGTCGAGAATCGCGCTCGTCTTGGAAGGGGTCCCCTCCACACGGGCTGGGTTATTCATATCGTATTTGTGGAAGATGATATCGATGAGGGTGCCGAGCGTCTTCTTGTTGATCGGAAGATTGACTTTGCGCTTCGCGATTTCCTCTTTGATGTTGCTTCCTTTTGGCACAAACCAGTTTTTGACTTCATCGATGTCGGCCTTCGGATCGCTATTGATGTAGCGGAAATCGTCAGGGAAGATCTCGTTGAAGATGATTTTGCCGACCGAAGTGAGCATGTATTTGCCTTTCGCGTAGAAGGGCAAACCGTAGGAATCGATGTTATCCGGATCAGTCTCAGGGGCGAAGGTCTTATGGAGCGATTCGCTTCTGATGGCGATACGGTCATGAAGCCCGATGACATGTGTTTCATAGGCATGGATGACTTCCGCCACCGATGAGAAGACAGAGCCTTCCATCTCGGCGAAACGCTCGTATTCGCGGGCTTGATCCTCGTTGGCGTTTTTCTCTGAAACGTTATTCGCGTCGATTTTGATGGAACGGAGCTTCGCCACACGCGCCAAATAGTCCTCTTTGGTCTCTTCCAAAGTGAGCCAGTAGTTGCCGACGATCATATCCTGAGACGGGATGACGATCGGCTTGCCGTCTTTCGGGCCGAGGATGTTGTTGCTTGCAAGCATCAAATCGAGGGCCTCTTCCTGCGCTGCTTTCCCAAGTGGGACGTGGACGGCCATCTGGTCGCCGTCGAAGTCGGCGTTGAAGCCAGGGCAAACGAGCGGGTGGAGACGGATGGCGTGCCCATCGACGAGCTTCGGCTGGAAGGCCTGAATGCCCAAACGGTGAAGGGTTGGGGCGCGGTTGAGGAGCACTGGGTGCTGGCCGATGATCTCTTCGATGATGTCATAGACCACCGAATCATATCTATCGATGATTTTGTCGGCCTGCTTATGGGCGCTGACATAGCCTCTTTTGATGAGGATTGCGGCGATGAAAGGACGGAGAAGCTGGATAGCCATCTCGCGCGGGAGGCCGCATTGATACATCTTTAAATCAGGTCCGACCGCAATGACGGAACGTCCGGAATAATCAACGCGCTTTCCGAGCAAATTCTGGCGGAAACGCCCTTGTTTGCCTTTTAAGCCGCTGGAAAGCGACTTGAGGGCACGACCATTCGGGCCAGTGACCGGCTTACTGCGGCGGCCATTGTCGATTAAGGCATCCACCGCTTCCTGAAGCATACGTTTCTCATTCATGAGAATGACGTAAGGGGCATTCATATCGATGAGTTTCTTCAAACGGGTATTGCGGGAGATGACGCGGCGATAGAGGTCGTTCAAATCGCTCGCGGCAAAACGTCCGCCATCGAGTTGGAGCATCGGGCGAAGATCCGGCGGGATGACTGGGATCACATCAAGCACCATCCATTCCGGCTTCTGGGAGGAATCGCGGAAAGATTGGATGACTTCGAGTCTCTTCGTGAGCTTAAGGCGACGGGCGCCATTGAGCTCGCCGATCTCTTCGCTGATGGTCTTGAATTCCTTGTCGAGATCGACTTCCTGGAGAAGGCGTTTGATGGCGCTTGCCCCTTCGCCGAATTCGGCGCCGGTGTATTTGTAGATGAAATTGGCGTTGGTGAAGAAATCGAAGGTTTCGTTCGGGTTCTTCATCTTCTCGATGAGCTCATCGGCAAGCAAGGCATCGCTTGATTCGGCTGGGATTGCGCCTTTGAGGTCATTGATGGCGTCAACGAAAACGATACGGGCGGTTTTCTCATCGAGGAACTGCTTGTATTTGAGGACGTTCGACTCGCCTGGGTTGAGCACGACGTGAGCCGCGAAATAGATGATTTCCTCAAGCTCTTTCGGCGACATGTCGAGCACTAAGCCCATGCGGCTAGGGATGCCTTTCAAATACCAGATATGAGAGCAAGGGGAAACGAGCTCAATGTGCCCGAATCTCTCTCTTCTCCACTCTTTGGAGATGACCTCGACTCCGCATTTTTCGCAGGTGATGCCCTGGTAACGGATCTTTTTGTATTTGCCGCAGTGGCATTCGTAGTCTTTGGCCGGACCGAAGATCTTTTCGCAGAATAGACCTCCCATTTCCGGCTTTTGGCTGCGGTAATTGATGGTCTCGGGGCGGGTTACTTCGCCATGCGACCAGTTACGGATGGTTGTAGGAGAGGCAAGGCCGACTTGCATCGCCGCTAATTCATTGATATCAAACATGATTAGTTATCTCCTTTCCTTTATTCTTCGTCTCCGCTTTCCCCAGCCGCTCCGCTATGGATGGAGAGGCCTTCTTCGAGGAGAGCATCGCTATCATCGGTCGATTCGACTTCGACGGTCTCGCTTCTCTCTTCGGCGCGAGGTGCGGTGAGATTGCGGATGGCGCTATTGACTTTGCGCTCTTCGATGAGCGCTTCTTTCGCTAGATCATCCATGTAGATGGTGTCTTCTTCATGGTCATAAAGATGGACGTCGACGCATAGGCCCTTAAGCTCTTTCGTGAAGACCTTGAAGGCTTCTGGCATGCCCGGACGAGGAAGCGGGAGGCCTTTGATGATGGCTTCGTAAGCTTTCCTTCTTCCGACACGGTCGTCGCTTTTCACCGTCATCATCTCTTGGAGAGTGTGCGCGGCTCCATAGGCTTCGAGGGCCCAGACTTCCATTTCGCCGAAACGCTGGCCGCCGTTTTGGGCTTTTCCGCCGAGAGGCTGCTGCGTCACTAAGCTATATGGGCCTGTGGCACGGGCATGGAGTTTGTCATCGACCATGTGGACGAGCTTAATCATATACATGACGCCCACGGAAATACGTTCCGCGAAGCGTTCGCCGGTTTGCCCATCGTAAAGGATGGCTTTGCCGTCTTCTGAGATACCAGCCTTGTCCATAAGGGCTTTGATCTCTTTGTCGTTAGCCCCATCAAAGACCGGGGTAGCGACGCGCATATTGAGTTTTTGGCAGGCTAACCCGAGATGGATTTCGCTGATCTGCCCGATATTCATACGGGAAGGAACGCCCATTGGGGAAAGCATGATGTCGATTGGGGTGCCATCTGGGAGGAATGGCATATCCTCGACTGGGAGGATTTTCGAGATAACGCCTTTGTTGCCGTGACGCCCTGACATCTTGTCGCCCTCGGAGATCTTTCTCTTCTGGACGATGTAGACGCGGACTTTCTCCATGACTCCCGGAGGAAGCGGGTCTTTGTTCTTGCGGCTATAGGTGCGGACGGCCAAAACGATGCCGGCTCCGCCATGCGGGACGCGCAAAGAAGAATCTTTGCCGTCTTTCGTCTTCTCGGCGAAAATCGCCATGAGGAGTTTCTCTTCAGGAGTTGGCTCAGTCTGGCCTTTCGGCGTGGTTTTCCCAACCAAAATATCGCCTTCTTTGACCTCAGCCCCAGGGATGATGATGCCTCTTTCGTCTAGATAGGTCTTGGCTTCGTCGCTGACATTAGGGACATCGCGCGTGATTTCCTCGTTCCCGAGTTTGGTCTCGCGGCATTCGATGTCGTGCGATTCGATATGGATGGAGGTATAGGTATCATCCTTCACCATTCTTTCGCTCAAAATGACGGCATCTTCATAGTTATATCCGTGCCAAGTCATATAAGCGATAAGGACGTTCTGGCCTAAGGCAAGCTCGCCGTTTTTCATGGCTGGGCCATCAGCGATGACCTGGCCTTTTTTGATCTTGTCGCCTACTTTGACGATTGGATTTTGGTTGATGCAGGTGCCTTGGTTGGAGCGGTCGAATTTCTGAAGCTTGTAGGTGCGTTTGCCCTTCTCTTCTTTGACTTCGATGGTGCTGCTATCGATGCAAGTGACCTCACCATCTGAAACGGCGACGACCGCTAAACCGCTATCGCGGGCAATGATTCCTTCCATGCCTGTTCCAACGCGCGCCAAAGACGGGCGGAGAAGCGGCAAAGCCTGACGCTGCATGTTCGCGCCCATGAGAGCACGGTGCGAGTCATCGTTTTCAAGGAAAGGAATGCAAGCGGTCGCGATGGAGACGACTTGCTTTGGCGAAACGTCAACATAGGAGATGCGGCTCTTGCTGACGCGGATATTGTCTTCATCATGACGGCAGACGACTTCGTCCTCGAGAATCTCTTTCACGAGGATTTTTTCGCCATCGACTGTGATTTCGACTGGATCGCCCAAGCGGATATTGGCCTCGGCGATGTATTGCCCTCTTTCATCATCGGCGCTCAAATATTCAGCTTTGTCAGAGACGTAATCGTGGCCATTTTCGTGAATGACGATACGATATGGCGTCTGAATGAAGCCGTAATTATTGATGCGGGCATAGGTGCAGAGGTTATTGATAAGGCCGATGTTCTGTCCTTCTGGCGTTTCGATAGGGCAAATGCGGCCATAATGGGTGTAGTGGACGTCACGCACTTCCATGGAGACGCGTTTTCTCGCTAGACCTCCAGGGCCTAAAGCGGAAATACGGCGCTTATTGGTAAGCTCGGCGAGCGGGTTGGTCTGATCCATGAACTGCGAAAGCTGGCTCGAGGCGAAGAATTCGCGGATGGAGCTCGTGAGCGGGCGGATGTTGATAAGCGACTGGGGCTTCGCGCTCGTGAGGTCGCTGATGGACATCTTCTGCTGCACGGTTTTCGCCATCTTGGTTAAACCGATGCGGAACTGGGTCTGGAGCAATTCGCCAACGCAGCGGACGCGTCTATTGCCCAAATGATCGATATCGTCGGTATCCCCGATCCCGTCTTGAATATTGCAGAAATAAGAGAAGCAGGCGACCATATCGGAAACGGTCGCGCGAGGCAAGACGCAGTTAAGATCGTTGCCGATGATGGAAACGACTTTCTCCTCCGCTTTGTCGAAGGCGTGGACTTTGACGACGTTGACCGTGGAATTGTCATCGATGAGTTTATTGACGGCGAGTTTCTTCTCCATTGCGCCATTCTCGAAGACTTCTTTCTCGCGAAGATAAGCCACATCGCTCTTGGTGAGCTTATATCCGGAGACAAAAGCTTCGCCCGTATCGTCGTTGCAGATGATTTCGCCATTCGCATCAACGAGGTCTTCGGCCAAAACACGGCCCGCCAAACGGTTATAGATGCCGAGTTTCTGGGTGTATTTGAAACGGCCTGCCCTGCCAAGGTCATAACGCTTCTCGTCGAAGAATTTCTGGACGAGGAACTCGATGACGCCGTTTTGGGTGATCGGCTCGCCTGGCTTAAGTTTGCGGAAGATGTCGATAAGGGCATCGTTCTCGGTCTTGATGGCGCTGTCTTTGGCCAAGGTGAGCTTCATTGCATCACTGTCGCCGAAAAGCTCGATGATCTTCTTGTCGCTATCGAAGCCCAAAGCCTTGAAAAGGATGGTGGCTGGCATTTTGCGCTGGCGATCGATTCTCACCCACATAAGGCCTTTGGCATCGCTCTCGAATTGGAGCCAAGTACCACGGGTCGGGATGATTTCGCCGTTGTAGAAATGCGTTTGGGAAGGATCGACGGTGTCTTGGAAATAAGCGCCAGGTGAACGAACGATCTGACTCACGATGACGCGCTCGGCGCCATTGACGATGAAGGTTCCATTGTCCGTCATCATCGGGACATCGCCCATGAAGACCTCGTTCTCTTCCCTGATTTCGTTATTGAGGTGATCGTTTAAACGGAGAGAGACCTTCAGCTTGCTTGAATAAGTGAGATCGCCCTCTTTGCAATCGAGAGGCCCGTATTCCGGATTCTCGAAATGGCTAGAGACATAATCAATGGAGACGTTGCCAGCATAGTTATAAATCGGGAAAACCTCTTTCATGACTTCATCAAGTCCCTTTTCAAGGAACCATTTGAAGGATTCGGTTTGAATCTCTACGAGGTATGGGAGCGGGAGCGAGCCGCTGATTTTGGAGAAATTGACGCAGTTGCCTTTTGCGTCAATATTGGCATTGGCCGTTTTCTTTTCTTTGGTCATTTTTTACTCCTTGTTGGTAGCTTTGATGATCCAGAATCCTTTTTTGCGACGAAGCACCTCTACCTTATTAAATAAGGATAATAGGTGTTTCTCGACCGATTCGGCGCCCTGTTGGCGGCGAACCACTAGATAGAGGGAACCATCTTTCTCTAGGTGCGCTTTCGCGCCATCATAGATTGCATAGGTTACCTTTTTTCCAGCCCTGATCGGAGGATTGGATACGATTGATGAGAAGGTGGAGTTAATGGAGAGGTAAACATCGCTTTCGACGATATCGACTCGGGAAGAGACGCCAAGAGCCTTGGCGTTTTCTTTGGCGAGATCGAGGGCTCTTCTATTGACATCGCACATCGTAATGCGCCTAGAAGGGTCAGAGGCGGCCAGTATTAGTCCGATTGGGCCTGTGCCGCACCCCATGTCGAGGATCTTCGTTCCAAGATCCATTTGGAAGATGGTTTCAAGCAGATACTTCGTGCCATCGTCCAAATGCTCTTTGGAGAAGGTACCGCTCGTGCCATAAAGAGTGAATTTTTGCCCGAGGATGTCAGCTTCATAAGGATAGTATTTGACTTCTTTCGGTGCGATTGAGGAGAAATACTGGGGCATTCGTTAACCTCTTTATATACGGGAAACCCCCTCCCCTGCGCGATGAGGCAAGGGAGGGGCAAAGATCAAATAGACGAATCAGCTTATTTGATTTCGACTTCGCAGCCGGTTTCGGTGAGCTGAGTCTTGTAGCTCTCGGCTTCCGCTGGAGAGATTTTCTCTTTGAGGGCGACTGGGGCGCTGTCAACGAGTTTCTTGGCATCCATAAGTCCGAGACCAGTGATGGTTTGGACGACTTTGATGACGGCGACTTTGCCGGCGGTTCCGAGTCCTTTGAGGAAGAGGGAGACTTCGGTCGGGCCTTTTTTGGCTGGTCCTTCTTCTTCGGCTGGGGCAGAGGCGACAGCGACAGCGGCGGTGACGCCGAATTCGGTCTCGACGGCCTTGACGAGGTCATTGAGTTCGACAACGCTCATTTGTTTGAGGGTGTCGAGGATTTGTTCAGTTGTTAACTTTTCAGCCATGGTTTTATCCTCCTATTTGGCTATTGAGCGGCAGCTTCGTTAGCTGCTGGCGCACCGCCATTTTTCTCGGCGATGGCGGCGATGGTGCGGGCGAACCCTGAGATTGGGGCGTTCAGGACTTGGCAGAACATTGACAATAAGCCTTCTTTGTTCGGCATCTTGGCGATGGCGAGCATCCCGGCTCCGTCATAAGCCTTTCCTTCAACATATCCGCCTTTGATGACGAGCTCTTCGTGCTCACGGGCGAATTTGCGGAGAACTGCTGGGCCATCGGAGATCTCTTTCGAGAAGACGAAGGCATTTGGCCCCTCTAAATATTCATCGAGACCGCTCTTTTGCTCATCCTTGAGGGCACGGGCAACGAGAGTGTTTTTGTAAACGCTCATCGTGGCGCCTTTCTCGGCGAGTTTGTGGCGGAGGTCGGTGATGTCAGCGACTGTGAGTCCATGATAGGAGACAATCGTGAGGGAACCGCAGTTGCTCAGACTGTTCTCGATTTCGGAAACAGTGGCTTTTTTTGCGGCTAGAACTTCCTTGTTCATGCTAGGTTCCTCCTTTCTTTGTCGGCTATGTGATGCTTCTTATAACTAGCGAGTAAATTGTGAATGTCACCTCAGCAACGTGGATTATTAAGGCACTTGCCCGTTGCTATCTTAGGTATACGAAGCAATTCACCAAATTTGGTTTTCGAAGGCCTTAGTTGCGGCCGTCGAAGGTGATTTTGATGCCAGGGCCCATGGTGGTATGGACGACGGCGGTCTTGACGTAGGTTCCCTTGACCGAAGCTGGACGGCTCTTGACGACCATCTCGCAAACGGCTTTGAGGTTATCGACGATGTCTTCGTTGGAGAAGCTGACGCGGGCAAGAGAGATATTGAGGTTGCCGTCTTTGTCGACACGATAGGCAATCTTACCTTTCTTGATTTCGCTGATGGCTTGGCCGATATCCATGCTGACGGTGCCAGTCTTTGGGTTTGGCATTAAGCCTTTCGGACCGAGAAGACGGCCCATTTTTCCGAGCTCTCCCATCATATCCGGGGTAGCGACGATGACATCGAATCCGAACCAGTTTTCGCGTTGGATCTTATCGAGCATCTCTTTCCCACCAACGAATTCGGCGCCCGCGGCTTTGGCTTCATCTTGCTTCATGTTGGTGACGGCGAGGACTTTTTTGCTCTTGCCGTTCCCATGAGGAAGGACGATGGTGCCACGGATGAGTTGATCCGCCATCGCTGGGTTGACGTTGAGGGCGAAACTCACATCAATGGTGCTGTCGAACTTCGTGGTCGAGGTCTTTTTGAGCAATTCAGCGGCTTCTTGAAGGGAGTAAACGCGATCCTTTTCAACAAGCTTAGAGGCCGCAACGTATTTCTTTCCAAGTTTCATTCTAGCGGTCCTCCATTATTTATCGATGGCAATGCCCATTTGACGGGCGCTGCCGGCGACGATTTTCTTCGCTGCTTCAACGTCATTCGCGTTGAGGTCAGGCATTTTGTATTCGGCAATCTTCGTGAGATCGGCGTCAGAGATGTGTCCGACGATTTTCTTCGGGTTGCCCGAGCCTTTCTCGATACCCGCCGCTTTGAGCAATAAGCCGCTCACTGGGCTGGTTTTGATTTCGAAGGCATATGATTTGTCTTCGTAAGCCGTGATGATGACTGGCACGACTTCGCCTTTTCTGTCCGAGGTCTTCGCGTTGAATTCGGTGCAGAATTTGGCCATTTGGACGCCTGCGGATGCAAGCTTTGGTCCTGGATGGGCATCTCCGCCAGGGAGTTCCATCTTGAGGACTTTGACGATTTTCTTAGCCATAGTTCTCCTCCTTTTTTTGAGAATTGTTGGCAGTGGTTCGAGGGTTTCGCCTTTCCTCTCCCACGCGTTATGCGCACGCCTTGAGCGGCGCACGAATGCAATCATACGCGCATATAGTGGCTAAGGCAACATCTTTCTTTAGAAAAACGCGGAAAATCGAGAACGCAAAAAACGCCAATCAAACTTAAAACAAGCTGAATTTAAAATGAAAAAAGTCATTATTTTATAGTCGCATTTTCATTAAATTATTTCTTTTTGATGTCTGTATTTTGGAATAAGAAAAAAGATATTCTGCATGTACCGTAGATCATAAATTTTTACAGTTAAATTCAGCCAACTGATTTTTATATTACAAACATAAAAAACCCCGCAAAAAAGGGGTTTCAGTTGCAAATTCCACTTATTTTTTTGGTTTTTCGTATAAGAGGCAAATCGTGATCAAAATCAGCAGCATCGTTAATCCCGTGTCGCCTAAAACCGCGATAAGAAGCGGGAAGGAAGGCAAAGCGATCGACAAAACCATAATCGTTATTTTCACTAAAATTGAGAAGGCGATATTGAAGAGGACATGGCTGCGTACTTTCTTCGATATGCTCAAAGCCGTCAAAATTTTGCTAGGATCGTCGTTCATGATGACAATGTCAGCCGTTTCGATAGCCAAATCGCTTCCGGCCCCACCCATGGCGATGCCAACATCTGCAAGGGTAATAGATGGAGCGTCATTTATGCCGTCGCCGATAAAGGCAACGCTCCCATCCTTTTTCTCGATCTCTTTCTGCAGATATAAGGTTTTATCCTTTGGCAATAGTTCATAGTGATAATCCGTAATGCCAAGAGAAGAGGCGAAACTGTCGGCATTCTCTTTTTTATCGCCTGTGAGCATCGTCAAGGCGATTGAATGCTTTTTAAGGCCTTCAATCAAAGCAGGCGTTTCCTCTCTAGGGGTATCCGATAAGACGGCGTAGCCTTTGAACTCTCCGTTTTTGGCGAGGTAAATCAAAGAGCCTTCTTCCTTGGCCTCATCAACATGGATTCCAGCTTCTTCTAACAAAGAGCGATTTCCCGCTAAAAAGGAATCGCCTTCATATTCCGCCTTCACCCCTTTCCCCGCAATCTCATCATAGGAAGCCATTTTTGCCGCGATTTCGGAAATGTCCTCATCGCCCCTGATGGCGGAGGCTAAAGGATGGGAGCTGCGCGATTCGGCGATGAGCAGATATCGAGTAAACTCATCCTCGGAGCAATTGACGGCAACTTTCTTCTGTATTTTGAAAACGCCATAAGTGAGCGTTCCGGTTTTATCAGTCACTACATGCGACAAACGCTCAAGCGCGTCAAAGACGGAAGCCCCTTTGACGATAATGCCGTTTTTGGAGGCTAAGCCGATGCCTGCGAAATAAGCTAGCGGTACCGAGATAACAATGGCGCATGGGCAAGATATGACAAGGAGGCTGAGCGCGGTATAGATCCACTCTTCCCAGACAAGCGCATCCCCTATTCCCAAAAACAAAGGCGGGATGATGGCGATGAGCAAGGCCAAAATAACGACGGTTGGGGTATATATTTTGGCGAATTTATCGACGAAACGCGTGACTTTGCTCTTGCTTTCGGCCCCCTCTTCCATGAGCTTGATGATTTTGCTTACCGTGCTATCTTCATAGCTTTTGTTTACTTTGATAAGCAAAGAACCTGATTTGAGGATCGTCCCGCTTCGGACTTCTTCCCCGACTTCTTTTCTGACGGGAAGGGATTCCCCGGTAAGAGAAGACATGTCGATTGAGCCCTCACCTTCCTCGATGATTCCGTCTGCCGGTATGATTTCGCCGACTTTTATCAAGAGAATATCGCCAATAGACAGTTCTTTCGGGTCTACCTCCCTTATCGCCTCTCCGTCTTTTTTGTGAGCGATTTTTGCGCGCAAACCGACGGCTTCCGTGATTGCTTTATGGCTTCTTGATGTCGCGATATCCTCAAAGAGCTCACCGACTTGAAAGAGGAACATAACCATTACTGCCTCGAAGAATTCGTTATGCTCTTTTCCGAAAAAACGGATCGAGAAAGCGCCGAGAGTCGCTATCCCCATCAAGAGCTCTTCGCTGAAGAACTCCTTCTCTTTGAAAATGCCTTCAATAGCCTCCCAAAGAACATCGTATCCGACAATGAGGAAAGCCACGACCATAATGGAGAAATTGACCCATAAGCCATAATTATCCTCATTGAAGAGGAAATAGCCCAAAAGCATCAAGATAAGAGATGCCAATAACCTCGCTGTCTTGATCCAGAATTCCTTGCCGAAAATCGACTCATCGCCGCTATGAACGGCCTCACAATGCTCGCAAGCCATAATCTTAAGCCTCCAAAACGTGTTCGTGCACGACTTCCAGAAGCTTGGTGACGTGCTCATCGCTCAATTTATAGAAAACCTTCGTGCCGATTTTGTATGTGGAGACCAAATTGGCTTTCTTGAGAACATGGAGCTGATGCGAGACCAAAGACTGGGATGCTCCGGTTTCATTGACGATCTCCCCTACGTTTTTCTCTTTATCGCTGATGGCATAGAGGATCTTGAGCCGCGTGAAATCGCTTGCGATGTTTAATAGCGATTCCATCTTATCTAAGGTTTTATCATCCGGCATGTTCGGCATAATATGAATCTCCTTTCATATTTTCGCTTTTGATTATATGAATGTTTGTTCATAATTCAAGATAAATATGAAGAGCTTTTCATAATTTCGAAATTTTCTTATTTGATTTATTAAAATGACACATAAGTGTGCTCTGAAAAATCCTAACGAATCCTAACAGAACCTAACGAAACCTAACAAGTTTACTTAATTTTCAAATAATGATAAAATCCTAACGAATCCTAACAGAACCTAACGAATCCTAACTAATTCTATTAAGGAGGGACCATGACCGCAAATCCGTTCACATTGATGTTCGGCAAGGAACCGAGCGAAGTTATTCACCGAGACGATTTGATTGCACAGATCGCGAATGATTTTTCGTCAGTCAACCCATCAACTCAAGCATATTTGATTCTAGGCGCAAGAGGTGCTGGGAAAACCGTTCTTCTGAGCGAATTGTATAAGCATTTCGATGCAGAGGAGGATTGGATCGTTGTTGACGTCAATCCTCATCGTGAGATTCTGGAGGATATTGCAGCTGGTTTATATGAAAACGGCAAAACAAAGCATTTATTTTTGCGCAGCAGCTTTGACTTTTCTTTTCATGGTCTATCGTTTCATCTAGAAGGCAAGGAACCGGTCACAAGCGTATCGATAATCGTATCGAAGATGCTTGAGTGCCTTAGAAAGAAAAACAAGAAAGTCCTCATTACCTTAGATGAGGTAACGACGAACGAAAAGGTCAAAGAGTTTATCCACGATTTTCAAAGCTTCGTCAGAAAAGATTATCAAATATATCTATTGATGAGCGGCTTATACGATAACGTTGTTTCGCTTCAAAATGACAAATCGATGACCTTCCTTTATAGAGCTCCGAAAATACTTTTGGAGCCTCTTGATCTACTAACGATTAAAAAATCATATATGGCGACTTTAGAGGTCGATGAAAAAACGGGGAAGGAGCTAGCAGAGTTAACGAAAGGCTACGGATTTGGTTATCAACTGCTCGGCTACTTGTATTTCAAGCACCGCCGAATTGATGACGAATTGCTGGGCCAATATGATGCAGCGTTGCGGATCAATGCGTATAACAAAATATGGTCTACTGTAACAACGGAAGAAAGAAAAGTAATCTCTTGCCTAAAAGAAAATGGGGAGGAGAGCACGGCAAATATACTCATCAAAACCGGCTTTTCCAACAAACTATATTCCGTCTATCGCTCGCGCCTTTTGCAAAAAGGGGTTCTCATAAGCAAAAATCGCGGCTATATCTCTTTTGCCCTGCCGCGTTTCCGCGAATTCGTGATAGAGGAAGAGGAATAACCTCAATCAAAAAAGACTCTCCAAATAAAAAGAGCGCCCTGTTGCAAGAGCGTTCCTTTCGTTTTTTGCTAGATGCGTTCGATTTCCGAGAAGTCGACATCGACCGGAGTGCTTCTTCCAAAGAAGACAGTGTCGACACGGCATGCGCCAGTGGTCTTGTCGATGGAGATAATCGTCCCTTCGGTACCTTCGAGTGGTCCATGAATGACTTTCACTCTGTCGCCGACGTTATAACGGTCATACATCGCGCTGTCGACCATGCCCATGCGTTTGAGAACCGGCTCGATCTCCTCCCTAGTAACCGGGGTTGGCTTTTGTCCACCGCCGCTAGAGCCGGCAATGCCGGTGACTCCTGGGGTATTACGGACGATGTACCAAGATTGGTCGGTCATAATCATCTCAACGAAGATGTAGCCAGGATAAAGATTGATGGTTTTCATCTTCCCGGTTGGAAGCCCGTCTTTCAAAACAGGGACTTCTTGCTCAGCGACCAAAACACGCAAAATCTGATCTTGCATGTTCATGGACACGATACGTTTCTTTAGATTTTCGGCTGTCTTCGATTCGTGCATCGAATAAGTGGTAACGATGTACCACTGTTTTTCGCCTAACTGTACTGGCATTGCTCTTATCCTCCAAATGCGCTCTTAAGCTGAGAGATGATACTCGCGGCCGTAAGATCCTCAAGCGCCAAGAAAAGCGCGACGAACAAAGAAATGCAAACGACGACGACGACCGATTTCCATAATTGCTCACGCTTTGGCCAACGGACGCGTTTCCCTTCCTTGACGACTTCTTTAATGTACTTTGCTGGAGTCATATTCCCTCCTTTTGCTATTTGCTCTCTTTGTGGAGAGTGTGCTTTCCACAATGGGGGCAGAATTTCATGAGCTCTAGGCGCTCGGTGCGGTTCTCTCGCTTTGGCAAGGCGTAGTTACGCGCTAGACACTCGCTGCAAACCAAAAAAACCTTTCCTTTTCCCATAACTTCCTAAAACTCAGTGTGCATATTCTATCAAGCAAAGATGACTTTGCAAGAAGAATAATAATTCTTCAAAGAGCAAAATGGTAGTGAATTTCGCAGTGTGAAAAATAACGCTTTCCTAGGTTGGCGCTAGTCCAAAAAAGCAGCGCCTTATTGCAAAGATCAAAACCGATCAAGAATTCGAAAATCTCAGCAAATTCATCTGCGGTTTTCTTTCATTATCCTTGCAAAAACTGCTTATTTATTACAAATATTGCTTGTTTTTTGTATTTTAAGCCAGCGATGTTTTTCCGCTATTGACGAGTTTTTTGACTTCGCTTTCAAATACTTGATACCGGTAATAGACTTTTCTGATAGGCATCTTCAGGCTAATCGAAATCTCCTTAAACGAAACGCCATCCAGCTTCATTCTCGCGACGATGAGAGTTTCACCGTTTATCTTTTTAGGGGCAAGATTCAACGAGAATATTTCCTCAAAATAATCAACATATTTTCGAGGGCTATCGTAGATCTCGCCAGAGGCTATAACATCATGATAAGTCAAATCGGTACCGTTTTTGGTGTTCTCATCCATCGACATAACGGACTTTCGTGGATCGTAAAGATCTTTCCTGACTTTCGACAGTTCGTGAGTCAAGCATAAATGGTAAAAAGCCCGAAACGCCGATGGCCCGAACTTATAATGAATGAGGCAGTCCATATAACATTGGAAAGCCACGGCAGCTAAATCGCATAACGAGTAGTAACGCAACAAATCGGGGGCTACTTTGCGGATCGAAGACTCATTGCGTTTGAAATAACGCATATCTAGCGTCTTCTGAGCAATCCCATCGCCAGAGCGGCTTTCATAAAGCAACTCTTCATCGGAGGCTAAGTCGTAATTTGGCATTTGTTTCTCCTTTTTGGGGAGCAAGAAACCACTAGATGCGTCTTTTATGATCGATCATCGAAAGAAAAACGGATGTCGCCACGCTCGCATTAAGACTGTTCACATGCCCAACCATAGGGATCTTAACAACGAAGTCGCTGTTTTTGAGGACGAGGCGGCTGATGCCAAAGCCCTCGCTTCCCACCACTAAGCAAATAGGGGAGCGATAGTCTAAGGAATCATACAAAGTCGAACTTCCGCCATCGCTGGAAACAACCCAATAGCCGTTTTCCTTGAGCTTCGCAATAGCCTGCGAGAGGTTATTGACGACCGCCACCGGGACGAAATCGATAGCCCCTGTGGAAACTTTGGCAACTGTGCCATTAAGCGGCACTTCGCCATGGCTTTTCATAACTACTCCGCTCACGCCGAATGCGTCGCATGAACGAAGAATCGCGCCAAGATTATGGGGATCTTCAATGCCATCGAGCATGACGATGAGAGGGTATTCTTTCGCTTTTGCTTTCTCAATTAACTCATCCAAGGAAACGGTTTCGTAATCTTTTACGAAGGCCACAAAGCCCTGATGGCGATCGGTTTTCGCTAGATGCGTCAATTCGCCATCGCTTACGTATTTGACTGAAGTTCCAGAGATAGGAAGAGAAAGGGTGAAGCGATCCTCTTTTAAACGGGTACTGACGAATAATGTCTGGACCCTATGGTTTGACAAGGAAGCCGAAATGGCGTTCTTGCCGTAAATTATGGTACTCATCGTTCCCTCCTTTATTTGAAATGGCTCAATAGGCTAATTTGAATTTATTCGCGTGGCCCTAGATAAAGATCTTAATCTAAGCGTGTCATCATTCTAATAAAGTTGTTTTACGTCATCGCAAAGGCGAAAGTAAACGCTAGAAAATGTTCTTTTTGATTAATTTCGCCCGTATTTCGTCGGATTTGGCGAAGTCTTTCATTTTCTTCGCTTCCTCGTAATCGTGATAGTCGGAAATATCCTCATCGCTTAAAAGAGGATATGAATTTGGGATGCCTAAAACGCCTAAATCGCTATAGAGAAGAAGGAAGCGGTCATACACTTCGTCGATATTGATTTCCTTGCTTGATAAAGCGACATTGAGGGCTTTGTTCTCTTCATAAAGCGCGCTTAAGGCGTTTGGCGTATTTAGATCATCGCAAAGAGCATCTACCACTTTGGTATCAATCAATGGATGCAGCCCCGTCAAATCTTTGCCCGCTAGTTGAAGCGTGATGGCCCCGCGCTTCAAAGAAGCCTGCAATTGAGTGTATTTTTTGCTAGCTTCTTTCATCGTGTCTTCGCTGAAAGAGGCCGGGGCTCTATAATGGGCCGCTAGGACCATTAAGCGAAAAGGAATGCCGCCATATTGGTCAACAACATCTTTCATGAGGATGACGTTGCCAAGCGATTTGCTCATCTTTTCGTTATTCATGTTGATAAAACCGTTATGGATCCAGTAGCGGGCAAGCTTATTGCCGTTATGCGCTTTTGCCTGGGCGATTTCATTTTCGTGATGCGGGAATTTGAGATCAAAACCGCCGCCATGAATATCGATGTATCCCTTCTGTGAAGCGAAAATAGAATTGATCATCACGCAGCATTCGGTGTGCCAACCAGGTCTTCCTTCGCCCCAAGGCGATTTCCATTTGATGCCGACGTCGGTCTTTTTCCAAAGGGCAAAATCGAGAGGATCCTCTTTTTTCTCGCTCACGTCAATGCGGGCCCCGCTTTCCAAATCTTCGATGTTGTTGCCGCTTAATTCGCCATAGGAAGGGATATCTTTGACGCGGAGATAAACGTCGCCGTCTTTTTCATAGGCTGCGCCTTTTTTGACCAAATCATCGACATATGAGATGATTTCATCCATATAGACGGTAGGTTTAGGGGTGATATCCGGCTGAAGGGAGCCAATCTCATCAACCAGGCGGCGATATTCGTCTATCACTCCTTCAGTCAGCTCTTTTTCGCTGATTCCCAATTCTTTTGCGCGCGCGATGATTTTGTCATCGACATCCGTGTAATTGCTGACGAAAGTGACTTTATACCCTAGACGCAAGAAAAGCCTACGCAATGTATCGCCGACGATAACTGGCCTAAAATTGCCGACATGCGGGTCGTTATAGACGGTTGGGCCGCAAAAATACATGCTGACTTCCTTTTCTTTCAAGGGCACGAATGTTTCGATTTTATTCCCCAATGAGTTGAATAGCCTGACTTCCTTCATAATGCTCTCCTTTCTTTTTTAAATCAGTTTGAGAATCTCTTCCAGGGCATATTGTATGCCGTTTTCATAGGAAGCTTTGGTGATATGCTTCGCGGCTTTTTTGGCTAAAGGGGTTGCCTCCCCCATCGCAATCCCGTTGAACCTAGAGAGCATCTCGATGTCGTTTGCCCCATCCCCAAAGCAATATATATCTTCATGCTTGATGAAGAGAGAGTCCGCCAAAGGGCAAATCGGCTCAGCTTTATTCACCTCTTTCGGCAGAATCTCAAGATACTCATCGCCCGTGATGATGATATTGTATTTTTCTTTTTCCTCTTCGCTAAAGGGGACCGCTGAAATCCACTCCTTCGGCCCGCAGACCATGACTTTGAGGATTTCCGCTTTCTCTCTCGCCTTGGTTTTATTGAGATCGGTATAGAAGGGCATGCCGTTTTCTTTGATTTCCCAATTTGCCCATTCGCTGACCTCCGGCCCGAAAAGATAGAGGGAATTATCCAAGGCATAGGCATAGACGTCGCGCCCTTTTTTCAAGAAGCGATCTTTGAAATAGAAGAGAGTCGATATCGGCATGCTTTTCATCGACAATATCTTCCCTTCATTGCTGTATACGGCTCCGCCATTGGAGGCTATCGCGTATTTCTCGCCAGCGGCGAAAGCATCGAGGAACGGTTTGATTCCGCCATAAGGCCTTCCTGAATCTATCGCTATGACGTGACCGGCGGCTAGAAGCTTATTGATGGAAGCGATGGCGCTAGGAGGCATAAAGGCGCATCCACTAGGAAGCAAAGTCGAATCAACGTCAAAAACAAAAAGCTTTCTATTCATAATCGTTGCCGAACTTGGCTAAATCCTTTGGCTTTTCAATGATGTAGCGGGCTTCTTTCAGAAGGGCAGGTTTGTAATTGCCGTATCCCCAGGTGCATAAAGCAAGAGGCAACGAGGCATTATTGGCGGTCAATAAATCGGGGAGAGAATCCCCCACGAAAACGGTATTGGAGGAATCAAGGGAAAACTCGTCCATGATCTTCAGAACATTGTGCGGATCGGGCTTTGGCTTTTCGCCTTCTTTAACGCCATATATCGCATCAAAGAAATCGGAAGGGAAGAAATTAGAGAGGATGATATGGGCCAACTCATCGGGTTTATTCGTGCAAACGCCTAAAATCAAGCCCTTGTCTTTGAGGTATTTGAGCGTAGGCACAATCCCATTGAACGGTTTCGTGTGAGCCCCCTGATATTCCTTGTAACGAGGCATGTATTCGTTTTTGAGACGCATGAAATTGATGTCGTTATCCTCTTCCCCCAAAGCGCGGTGGATAAGGGTGTCGGCCCCATCGCCAACTAAAGAATGGCACTCTTGCTTAGAATAGGAAAAAGGGAAGCCGCACGCTTTTAAAGCGTCATTAATGGCTCGGCGGATGTCAGTGATGGTATCTAGCAATGTTCCATCCAAATCAAAAATCAGGGCTTTTTTCACGCGGCTATTATATGCCTCGCGCGCGCATAGCAGTAGTGAAACGATCTAGGCTTTGATTTTGCTTACTTCGTAAACCGGCTCATCGATGACTTCGACTTTGCTGATGACGACAGGGGAAAACGGCCAAGAGTAACGATGCTCGACGCGCACTTTCGCGATGGCGTCAACTACATCCATCCCGTCTACCACTTTCCCGAAGGCAGCATACTGCCCATCAAGGTGCGGGGCGTCTTTGTGCATGATGAAGAATTGGCTGGAGGCGCTGTCATTAATCATGGTTCGCGCCATGGAGATGACTCCGCGAG
>CAVKAR010000018.1:0-25277 GCA_963654425.1 Lachnospiraceae bacterium | reverse complement strand
TATCGTATCTCTCTTTGCCATCGAAGAGCTCCTGCGGCCCTTTCACCAAAGAGGCGCTCAAGCCGTTTTTTGTTTCATCGAAGACCTTTTTCATCGTCTTGCGGAGCGAGGTCATCGGGCAAACGTAGGCTATTTTGAGTTTTTTGCCTTCATGCTCCCTCAAAAAGCTTTGGATCATCATCACGATACGCAGATAATCAGGTACTTCTTCCTCTTCCTTTGAAGGATCGACATTGAATTTGCCAGCATTCAATAATCGATAGAGGATATTCACCAAAACAATGGTTTTCCCCGTCCCTGCCCCGCCTTCGATGATGGAGGTCCCTTCTTCCCCTTTATCGAGGCAACTAAAAGCGTGCTCGATGATGCGATTGGAGACTTCGGCCTGCTCAAAAGTGAGGGTGTTGTAGGGAGAGTATTTGAAAAGATTCGAGTTCCTGATCTCATCGAGGCTCTTATCCGCTAGACCTTTCTTCCTGAGCTCATGCCAGATGGAGTCGATTTTGCTTAGATACTTCTCGCGCTCATAGTAATCGTGCTTGAATGACTGCCCGCCATTGAGGTTCTGGAGCCTGTATTTGTTGTCCGCCCCGCAGAGCTGGATGAGCTGCTGCTCCAAATCAAGGATCGCCGATTTATTGTATTCATCGTCGAAAATGACGTTGAAGCGGCTCAAAGAGTGGCGCTCCGTATTATCCAAATGCTGATTCATCCTATTCACGGCATTCTGCGTCTCGCCGATATATAGTTCATCTTTGCCATCGATAAGGTAAAGCACTGGCCAGTCTTTGGCCTTTTTCTCGCTTTTCTCGAGGATATCCTTGCCTTCTTTGGAAAATGGATAGCTTCTTAATTCCATGCGCTTTTTATAACACCTTTATAACTCTTTGCAAGGAGCAACACTTCAAATCGCAGCCAAAAAGTACCTTTCAAAGGCCTCTTCCCCTCCTCATCATCAAAAAGCGATCCATCGAAACGTGAGCCGCTTTATCTCGATATTGTTTTCGGGTTGCTTAAGAGGCTGATGAAGAGATAAGCGAATAAATCGTGTATTCGCCGTCTGAAGCCTCGTTGACCTTGCAAAAGAAACCGTTAATACGAAAGCAAAAAGATATGTTTGTCGTTTTTCATTGACTGCTTTTTATTGCGTAAACGGTTGTTTTCGATTCCTCAGCGCCCCTTCTTTCGATAAATCCGATGGCGATCAAAGGGTTGATGACGGATTTCAAGAACGCCGCACGGCTTTTATAAGATGTCGCCGATGAAACTCTTTGACGCTTTTCATCATTACTCATCATTACTCATCATTACTCGCTATTACACGTAAAAAACGCTTTTTCTAAATAAATGCAGTTTTTATCGACTGATTTATGCCTAGTCGATCATTACTCATCATTACTCATCATTACTCGCTAGATAATAGATTCATCTCTCAACGAGCCCTAAATAGCGGTCATGCCATCTACTGCGACTGCATGAAATCATATTCCTATATTCAATAGCCAAGCATCGATGGAGATGCGGGTCTGGCGTTACGCCTGACCAACTCATCGAGACCATCAGACAACTCAGCCTGACCACTCTCGGCGAAATGAGGCGTATCTAGCAGTCGACCTATCACTCCTCGCCCCACTGGCCTCAATCTATTCAGCAGGAAATACATGAAATGGCAGATGCTAAAAGGGGTCATCGCAAAAAGCAAAAAGCAGATGATGCGCTGGAAATAACAAGAAATAAACCTTGAGAAATACTTAAGCGATCGGTATTAATCGGGGCTTTATAGGTTATTCACTCGAAAGGACATGCTTATAATCGTTTATAGTTCTTTGCAAGGAGCAGTGTTTCAAATCGCAGCCAAAAAGTCCCTTTCAAAGGCCTCTTCCCCTCCTCAGCATCAAAAAAGCGGTCCATCGAAACGTGAGCCGCTTTCTCTCGACATTCTTTTCGGGTCGCTTAAGAGGCTGATGAAGAAACAAGCGAATAAATCGTGTATTCGCCGTCTGAAGCCTCATTGACCGCATAAGAGGAGTCATTATCATGAAAATAATAAACGACATTCTTGTTCAAATTATTCGTGACGGTCGAATCGAAACGTATTTTGATACGATTATCGCCATCGCCAGAAAGAGCGATCACCCCGTTCACGCTCGTGTTGTTCAAGATGATGTCGCCGGTGCTGTCATCGTTGAGCAAACCCGTCCATTTCTGGGATGCCAATTTCAAAGTACAGCCATTGAAGGTCATGGTGCCGCCACTGCCCAATGGCGATTTCCCGCTCGGCTTGCTGTTGCAGATATGCGGAATCTCAAGCTCGTCGTATTTGGCCCATGAGCCAGTCTGCGTCCCGTAATCCGATACTCCTACCTTTTCAGCGTTGAAAACCATATTGGTTGCAGTGAAATCGATATAATTTTGAATCAGCATTTTCATGGCATTTGTTGCCGGAAGCCCTATAACCGTCCCGTTTTTCATCGTCACCGATTTGGCTTTGGTCCCCAAGTGAATAGCCTGCGATTCGCTATTGGTGCTTCCGACGGTGTTTTTTATGGAATAGCTATGCCCGGCAAAATCCAAAGTGATGTCGCCTTGGCTTTGGTAGGAGGAAGCATCGTTTCCAGCGTCTTCCGTCTTGATGCCGTTAGCCTCTTCGCAGTCTTTCAATAACTCAACTGTATCTCCGTCAATAGCCTTCAAAACGGCATTCGAGAAAAGGTCGTAGTATTTGCTGCCGATCCTCGCTTCCGATTTGTGGGTCGAAGTGAAAGGCGAGAAAGAAGAGGTTGCAAAAGTAACGATACCGCTTGAGGAATCGTAATAATATTCTTGGTCGGCGTCGACTTCCGAAGCGGAGGTGACTTGCTTCATCGCCTCGTTATCGTGATAGAGTTTGAAATCCTTGATGGAGGTGCCTAAATAGAGACTGATGACGATGATTTCTTCATTGCTTTCATTGACGCCGCTGATCTCCACTTCAATTGTTTGCCCCGTCACTTCCTCAGAAGAAGAAGCCTCGAAATTAGACGGGGTGGAGGTCTCATAGACTTTGAGGGTCAAAGAGGAAGTGCCTTCATCCACTTTGGTGCCGGCTGGCACTTGCGCGCTCACTATAGAGACGGTAGAGCCAGTTCCGTCTACGACCGTCTCTATGGAAGAGAGAGTAACATCGCTAGAAAGGGTATCATCAGCCGTAACTTCCACTTCTTTGCTCGAAGAGGCGTCCAAAGTCGAGACGTTAGATTGCACCGCCTCGACGATGAAAGCCACTTTGCAGGATTTATCCATGAATTCTGCGCCGCTTACGCTCGTCGGGAGCTCAATGCTGCAGGGATAGGTCTCAACCGTGCTTTCCCCGCTTTCTGGAGCCTCTAGGTATTTCCAAGCGGAGGCGTAATCCGGCGAATGGCCATCAAAAGAGAAAGAGAGGGCGCCGAAGAGATTCTCATCGCTTGCTGCAGCTTCGCTCACATCGACTTTCTTGATGAGAGTCCGGTATTTGACGTTCACCGTGCTCTCGTTTATCACCGTCATTGTGAAATTTGCTTTATCTCCCGGGGTCATCTTGTCCAGAGTCACGGTGCCCTCGCCACTATCCAGTTTAGCGCTCCCACCGTTATAGAAGAGGCCTTCATTATCCCCGGTTTTTATCGCTACGTCGGTGGAATCGATAATGGCGTTGCCTTCGCTAGAGGAAATGAGCTTTGGCGAATAGACCTCCAAATCGCTCATCCTCGCGCTTAAGGAAACTTTGCCGCTCGTGATGGAAATATCGGCCTCGCTTTCGCTTACGAAAATGGCGAAAGTCGCAGTCGCGATAAGGCTAAGGCATATCGCCAAAGACGAGATGGCCGATCCCATCACGCCCATTTTGCGTTTTCTGTTCATATCAAAACCTCTTCAGCATTCAAAAAAGACATACATCGCCTTTGAATATCCGATATGGTATTTCAAAAAACAACTGCCTATCGCTATATTCATCACTCAAAGATGGCTATACCTTATAGTTGCATCTTTTGCACTGGATCATCGCCTTATCGGCATCATCTTCATAGAAAAAGCCGGCCCATTTGCAGATGCTTTGGAGGATCGGGACGACCGATTCCCCTTTTTCGGTGAGGGAATATTCGACGCGCGGAGGTATCTCATCATACGATTTGCGGGATATCATCCCGTTATCCTTGAGCTCTTTGAGGGTTACGGCTAGCACCGCATCCGTGATATTGCCCATTTCTTTCCTGAGCTCGCTGTAGCGGAGGCTTTTCTTATAAGCGAGCACGCATATGATGCGCGAATTCCACTTCCCGCCGAAAATGCTTAGGCCGTATTCAAGGGGGCAGCGTATATCTTCCTCTAGTTTCTTTTGATACATAAATCCACCTGCGATTGGATTATACATTCTCGCACGCCTTTTCAATAGTGGCTCATTAATTTAATAGTGACTAATAAATTACTTAATATATTTCATAATCGGAGTGGCTGCCATAAACTGAGCGAGCAGATGCAAAACTAACATTTATGGAGGCAAAAACATGAGCTGCAAAAACATCAAAGCGTATCTCGAGATCACGATGGTGATCAAAGAGGAAAACCGCGCGAAGGCCGCGAAAGTCTACACCGATTATAGAGGACCGTTCCTGCAAACGATCGAGGGTGCGCTAAGCAAAGATCTTCTCGTTCGCAATGAGGATGTGCAAGTCCTTCACGGGTTCGATTCGGTTGAGCATGCGGAAGCTTATCTGAAAAGCGAGATGTTCCTCAATGACGTCTTCGTCGGCTTGAAACCGCTCTGGAGCAAAGACCCGGAAGTCAGGATCTTCGCCGTCGCTTAATCGCTCGTTCAAGGATAAACGCCTCTTCCTGAATCTGAGGCGTTTTTCTTTTTTTGCCAAAAAGAGCCGGAATAAGACCAATTCTCATCAAGCGAATGCCCGATTGCCGCCATAAAGGAAGACAAATAGGATTCGCATGAGATTTGGCGCGCATTTAAAAAACCTCATGGTTTTGCATAGAATGCATATCCACGTCTACACGAAATGCCTAAAAAGGATCGGACATCATCTTGTTGAGCGAAACCAATTCGACATGGGGATCATGAAGGTCGGCAAGATTCCTGGCGAATGATTTCCTGGAGAACATGAAATAATAAACGTTTTTGTATCTTTCCTTGAAAATCGAGACGCTTTCTTTGAGGTGCAGCAGCTCTTCTAGCGAGATGTCTTTGTTTTTGAATTTCGCTTCCCCGGCGATGAGTGTTTTTTCATCCAGCGAATCGGAAATCAGGTCGATTCCCACCGATCGCCCCAATTTCGAATTATCGGCCTTATAATTCTTGAAAGCGTGGAAAAGATTTGGCAAAAGACCGCGGGCGTTTCTTTCTTCCATATAGGCGATTGTAACATCCTCGAAGCCATGGTTGATGCTCTCTTCGATGGCGGAAAGATGGGCTTTATAGACCCCTTCCCCCAAACCACGCTCAATATCGGGGAGATTAGGGTAAATCAGTTTGTAATAAAAGCGGATGAACGGATCGGATATCTCGTAATAAACGGTTTTCTTGTTGCCGTTAAAGGCCATCCTGCGCTCAATAGACGAGGCATCGGCCATCCTTTTCAGATACATCGACAAGGCGTTGGGCTCGATTTTGAGCGCATCGGCGATCTCCTTAACGCTCTTTTTGCCTGAGGATAGCGCAAGCATGATGGAAACATATGTTGAATTATTCGAAAAGCCCAAAGGAAGAGTCACATTCGGCGCATCGACGAGAATCGATAGGCTATTGAAGCAAAGATCGAGAAGGTTTTCCTCGAAGCTCTTCGCTTGATCGATCTTGTCCAAATAATAGGGGCGGGCGCCGAAAATGGACAAATAGCGGGCCTTATCAAGAGGGGAAGAGGATGAAAGCATCATGATGGCCTCCGAGAAGACCATTGGCTTGACGAGCAATTTGAAGGTTGCCCTTTGATAAAGCGGCTTGGCCTTGTTTTCGAGCAAGTTGAGCATAAAGGACATATTGGACCCGGACAAAAGGATTTTTATGTTCTTACCTTCCATTTTGCACTTATCGCAGAATCCCTGCAGATAAGAGATAAATCCGGGATAAGACTTCGCCAAAAAAGGCAGCTCATCGATAACGATGACGAGCTTCTCATCCTTATTCGTTTCTAAAATCGCATCGAAAAGAGAATCAAAAGAAGGGAAGTCAAAAGCAAAAGGAGCACCGATGAATTTGCGGTATTCCTCGGAAAAATACCTCAGATTGCCCTGATAGCTATCCTCGCGCGATAAAAAATAAAGGCAGCGATATGGGCGAACGGCTTCAAGGATGATGGACGTTTTCCCGATTCTCCTTTGCCCATATATGACGCCAAGCTCATAACCCGTTTTTTGGAGCTTCGAATCAATGAGAGCCAATTCAGTTTTTCGACCTACGATCATATCTACTCCTTCCCAACAATTTTGTTGTCAACATTTTTGTTGATAATATTTTACAACGTTCGCTGAATGATGGGAAGCGTTTGAGTTTCTTTCTATCTTCCCCTCGTATTTCTCCATTTCATCACTATTTCGACACAAAAAACGCATCTTTATGCGATAATTGGGCACATGAGGAAAATCTATTGGGGCATTCAGAATCTCGTGGGGATCGGCGGGACGGAGATGGTTTCCATCCAACTCATGAATATGCTCGCGCCCTATTACGAGATCCATCTCGTCTGCTCGACAAGATTCAAGAAGGACGATATATCCTATAAGATCGATGATAGGATCATCCTCCACTCCCTGAATATCAACCCAGAGGTCGCTAGAGTCGATCAGTACGCTCTCTCCTACCTCAAGAGATTCAAGATCTGGAAATGCCTTAAGCTCATCGGGGAGACCCTTTCCGTGTATTTATGGAAAAGGAAGAAGTATCGAAAGCAAATCGAGGAGATGATGGGCGAAGATGACTTATTCATCGCAAGCGCGATGGATTCGTACATGTTCGCGCCCAAGAATAGGCACGTCTATTTCCATTTCCACTTCAACGCTGAGCAATTCGACTCTTTTGCCAACCGCTTTGCCTTTCATCATTCGCGGAAGCCGGATAAATTCATCTTCTTGACCAAATCGACGGAAGAGGAAGTCTTAAAAAAGCATAGAGAATATGCAGGCACTAACAAAACCGCTTACGTCAATAACCCCATCAAGTTCAAGCCGGTGGAATCCCTCGCTTATCATAATAACGCCATCCTTTTCGTCGGGAGATTCACCGAGCAGAAAGACCCGCTTCTGGCCTTGCGTATCGCTAAATACCTCAAAGACGAAGGCTTTCCTTTCACCCTTACGATGTACGGCGAAGGGCACTTGGAGGCCAAAATGAGGGAATATCAGAAAGAGAACGATCTAAGCGAGGTCAAGATCCTCGCCCATCACGCCACCACCCAAGAGGATTTCCTCTCCAGCGACCTCCTTTTGATGACCTCATCTTATGAGGGATACGCCCTTGTGACGGGCGAGGCCAATTGCTCCTCTCTCCCCGTCATCAGCTCCAAATGGATGGGGCCTGTGGAAGAAGTCGTGCTTGAAGGGAAGGGAGGATATATCATCCCTAGCCGCTCCCCTAAAGATTATGGCGATAAAATCATCGAGATATTAAGCGATAAGGAAAAACTCATTGCCCTCAAGAAGAGCTCATTCGAAGCCTCAAAAAGGCTCGGCGATGAGCCCATCATCGAGAAATGGAAAGAGCTCATCGATAAGTGATTGTCGCTCCACGAGCGCCCGTTTTCCCTCTGATTCAGGCCTATTTTAGGAGGCATTCATCGCTTTTGGAGGGATCGAGCGATGACCGATATCCATAATAATAATAAAAGCGCAAAAAGGAATCCGTGCCGTTTTTGAAGGGATATTCAGCGCTTTTTTATGCGGCAACCGATAGTTGCGGAGAACGAAAAGCAGACTTTCTAGCAAGATAATCCCCGTATGGCCTAAACTCATAGGCGAAAAGGAGAAGGAAGAGAATGAACATCATGATCGCCAATCGCCTCGTGGAATTGCGCAAAAAGAATGGCTACTCGCAAGAAGCGCTCGCCGAAAAGCTCGGTTTATCGAGGCAAGCCGTCAGCAAATGGGAAAGAGCCGAGGCTAGCCCAGACACGGATAATCTCATCTCTCTAGCGAAGCTCTATAATATCTCGCTCGATGAGCTGCTCTCGACCGACGAGAAAGAAGAAGACATCGCCAAAGCGACGAAAGAGAAAGAAGAGGAAAAAGGGAAAGAGAGCCCCCGCAAAGGAAGCAGCTATATCAATGACGATGGCATCTATATCCAAGATAACGATGGCAGCTCCATCTCCATCAGTTCGGATGGCATCTATATGAAAGACGGTGATGATGCCCTCAATATCAGCTCTAAATTTTTGAAGGAGAGGGAAGATGATCCTTTTCTAAACGAAAAATCCGAGAAAACAGAGGCCTATATCTGCACAATCTCCTTCGCTATCATCTCGATAAGCTATATCCTGCTTGGCTCTTTCCTCGAAGGAGGATGGGCCCTTTATTGGCCGCTTTTCTTCTTCGCCCCGCTTTTCTCTAGCCTATACGCCGCCATCAAGAAGAGAAGTTTCTGCTCCTTCCTCTATCCGCTTTTGCTCACGGGCGTCTATTGCTTTTTGGGCTCCGCGCTTTCTTTGTGGCACCCATATTGGTTTCTCTTCCTTACTATCCCTCTTTATTACATCATCTTCTCCCCGCTCGACGAATATATTAGAAAAAAGCGTGATTGAGGCAAAAAAGAAGCAAGAGTGAAAATGCGCTCCCCCTTCGGAGCATCTTTTCACGGCTTCTTCAGCATACAGAAGATTTGCGCTCTCCCCGATAGATAGCCGCTAATCACGTTAGGGGCGATCAAGGCAGCCATATTTTCATCCATGGCCATCTCTCTTTTTCGGGGTCTATATCGAGAGGTGGCTCTTCGCTCAGCCTCTCAATCCTAGCGAAAGCCTCAGCCTTGCTAGAGCTATTCGCTTTCTCGTCAAGCTGGGCTTTGATGATGAAGAGTATGCTCTTCTCTCCAGCAAAGCGGCTCTCGTATAAGTCTCAAAGAACGTTTGCTTGCTCTAGCCCATCTCATCAAGCATGGAATTGAGGTCGCTAGGGATGGAATCATCCAATCTGATGCTGATTGCTTTCATTTCTGAATTGCCTTCAGCCACATTAGATAAATAATGACGCAATTTGAAAGCGTATTGCGCCAATCTCATAAAAATCAGAACCGTACGCTTTCGATATCTCAGGCATATCTTCCTTCTTCCAAAAATGCCATCTTTAGGCAAACTCTTCTTCTACCGTCATCAAAGCAAAATGATTATTTCGCATTTTTGAATATTTTTCATTTTTGCGAAGTAAAACAACAAAAGATGCATCAATGGTTTTCTTTGCTTGGAAGAGAACCGTCTCTTCCCGTCATGATTAAAAAAGATCTGAGGAAAAAAGGCTATTTGCCGAGAAGCCAGTGGGCGATATCCACTATCTGGATGCCTCTATAGTCTTTGATGCCGTCTTTCGTTCTGGCGATCAAAAACTTTGGATAGGAGTCCTTTATCTGCATTAAGGGTGTGATTTCGCGCTTGAAGGTCGCTTCGGAAGAGATGTCATCGCTCACCTGGATATAGGTTTTCTTGCCTTCTTTCAGGCAAACGAAATCGATTTCTTTCTCATAAAGTTTTCCGACGTAGGTTTCATAACCTCGCCTTAAAAGCTCGATGGCGACCATATTCTCGTATAAGTGGCCCCTATCTATGTATCTATTGCCCAAGATGGCTCTCCTCAAGCCGATATCCGTCAGATAGTATTTCTTGTTCGACTCCAGGTATTTGTCGCCTTTCACATCGTATCTTTGAAAGGGATAAAACAAAAAACTCCGGCATAAATACTCAACATAGTCCCCGCACGTTTTATCGTTGGTTTTATAGCTTGCGGAAGTGAGCTTATGCGCGATATTCCTGATGGATGTCTGATTCCCGACATTATCCATCAGGAATTCGTATATCATCCTCAGCAAATCGGCGTTTTCGATTTTGTACCTCTCTTCGATATCGCGGGTTATCGTGGCTTTGACGATGCTAGATAGATAAGACAGCGCATCCTTCTCATTGCCATAGAGATAGGAGCCAGCCATCCCGGAGGAAGAAAAGTAATCATCGAAAGATTTATCGATATCGCTGGACGGATAATAAAGCACGTATTCGGAAAAAGAGAACGGGTACATATTGATTTCAAAGGCCCTTCCCCCGAAAAGGGTCGCCAAATCGCTGCTCAAAAGGAAGGCGTTCGAGCCCGTGAGATAGACGCTGTACTTCTCTTCTTCGTAAAGGCTATTGATCGTTTTCTCGAATCCATCGCACATTTGGACCTCGTCAATCAAAAGGTAATTGCTTTTGTTTTCTACGTAGTGCTTAGATACATATTCGTATAGCGCATCTTTCTCAAGCAGCTCTTCGAATTCCTTCAAATTCAGCTTGACGTGGATGATGTTGTTTTCATCGCTTTTGGCTAGATAGGTATGAAAAGCGTCCATCAATTTCGACTTTCCTGATCGCCTGATGCCCGTGATGACCTTTATATCGGGCACCGCCATCAAGTCGATGAGCTTCTCTAGATACGTCTTTCTCTCGATGAGTTTCATGTTAAGCCCTCTAGGAAGATTATACGTAATATTTCGCATTTTTGAACATTTTTCATTTTTGCGAAGTATGGATATTCATTCGTCAGTGATTCCCGTATGTTTTTTATCCATAGAAAACCATATTACGTCGATTTCACTCGCCGCTCTTCCCCAATAGATAAGCATGCATAACAAAAGAAAAAAGGCGCCCCACTTTTTGTGTGGTGCCCATTCATTCGCTGCCGAATGCTTTTTGCCAGGTTGATTTGACTTCCCTTGCCGGTTGCCGCAAATCGACATCGATGTTCAATAAGCGGTAGTCGTATTTGCATACGATGGCTTCGTCCATCGCTTTGTAGCAGAACTCGCTCATGAAGGCGCTCTTGCAATAGCCATCTAGATACTGTACGCCATCTTTCTCGACCGTGAAGCAGGGACATCATTGATTATCGAGGCAGCGGAGATCGGCATAATCAATCCCGAAGCCGCCTTTATGATAAGCAGGGGCCTCATATACCTTCTTTCTCGAATAAGAGGAGTGGCTATCGTAGTAGCCTACGTAATAATCATGATCGTCATCGAGATAGCCGAAACCCCTTTGCGACGATATCGAGGATCATCGCCTCGATCTCACTCTCAGCCAGCTCGGGCGATAGCCTCATATTGCCATTCACTCGTGTATAAGGCGTGGTCGAGCTGAGCAAGCGAGGAGGAGCCGCTTGAAGAAGAGGAGGCGTTATTGTTGCAGGAGGCTAAGAGGGTTCCGGATAAGGTGAGTTTCTTGTGTTTCATAAGGTTATTCCCCTTTGTTGCAAGGATGTTGTCGAGACTGGCGAATTTTGTTCGTTTTTCATAATGATGGATTCGCAGATTCTCAAAACCTGATTCGCAGTTTTTTCCAGCATTTCGCAGTTTTTTGGACTCGGCTTCGCAATTTTTTACAACATTTCGCAGTTTTTTAGTGAAAAACGCACGAAAAAACGAAAGACATTTCGCATCGATTATGCAAAAAGTGGCAGTCAGCGATTGAATCTATATTTCTTTTTTCCGATACCGTCCACGTTGGCGATGAGTCCCAAAACAAGAAGTTTCTCGATGTAGGAGGTGGCCGTATTGTTAGACACTTTCAAAAGCTCGATGACGTCTTTCGGGGCGAAGGAGACTGAAAAGAAAGACATGCAGATCTTATCCAAATTGTTTCTGACGTTGACGCTGTAGCCGCTCATCGCGATTGCTTTGCGAAGGGAAGCCATGGGGTTTTCCTCGCTAGAAGAGGAATCAGCCGTGGTCTTTTCCCCAATCAGTGTCAAATATTCATCGCTGCACGGTATAGAAACCGAGGTGATATCGGGGTTATCGCTGAATATTTTGTAGCGAATGGTGGCAGATCCGTTGGACTCGCAAGCCTTCTTGGCCTCCCCTACGCCAGTGCCATAACTCTCAATTATGCCTAGCGACTTAAACATTTCCCTTATCTCTGGGTTAACTGAATCTCTCTCCTTGAAAATGGCTCTTTTATTCAAGTCGTCGATGGTGATTGGCGGCAAGGGTCGATTGTAATTTATGATGTCGATTGCTTCCTTGGCTATGTAAACTTGGACTGTCTTGCCGTTTTCGTAGTTCTTGTGAACGACAGCATTCGCCAAAAGCTCCTCGACCGCCTTGTACGGAAAATTGCTGACCTTCCTATTCCTAGCGACCCCATCTTCGCGAACAGTGATGCTTCTTAAGAAAGTATCATCGATATAGGAAAGGGCATTGTAATATTGCTTCCAGATAGGCCCTTTGAACTCTTTAGCCTCCATTCGGCTAGCGCTCCCCAAAGTGTCGGTGATTACCTCGATATAGGAATAGGGAATGAACTCCTCGGGATTCCTAGCGAACATAAGCACCGCGAAATTGTTCACCCTGTCGGTGGCGTTTTCGTTTTTTGCCAGCAGTTTCAATGATTCGGCGGCCTCTCTCTTCGTTAGCGAGCTAGTTAATCTGCGTGAGCTCGTTTGACTGAGGTATTCCCTCATGTAATCAAAATCGAGATCATCTAAAGTCGCCGATTTGCTAGGCTCGGAGGAGAAATGGTAGTCCGCGAATTTTCTTAACAGTTCATATTCCTCTGAAACTCTAGCGAGCCTTGTTTCGCTTTCAATGCGGACATATCTCCCGGCCTTGAGGGAGATTTCCTTGTTCCTCTCCGCTTTCTCGCTCACCATGAAAGGCCCAGAGCCCTGCCTTTCAACCACGATGAGGAGATAGCTCCTCCCCTCGTAAAAATTGGTAAGGACCTCGAATTCCACCTTCGGATATAAATAGGAACGCAGGGCGAGGATGCTGTCTTTGACCGGTTCTAAAGCAGCTTCTGAAATCCCGATTATCGGCAAAGATGGCGTTGTTTTCTCTGCTTCGCTATTCGTTTCCCCTACTCCTATATAAATGAAGGAATACTCATTGTCGTAATAGTTATTGCCATATGCGCAAATAGTCTTAAGGATCTTGTCTAGCTGCTTGGCGCTTGCCTTGTACTCAATGTGTGAGCATTCCGGCTTCCTCTTCGCTAGATATTCATTGGCCACGGCCTTATAGAAATCGTTTCTCACGCTTCTTCTCCTCCATTTCGCAATTTTATAATACGTGTTTTCGCAGTTTTTTCCAACATTTCGCAGTTTTTTAAACTCTGCTTCGCAATTTTTTCTAGCGTTTCGCAGTTTTTAAGTGTTTATTTGGCTATTCGAAAAAGCGGCGATAAAGCGATGGCACCATGAAATACCCATATGACCGATGGTCTTCCTGGCATGATCTTCGAGATGTTCGCCTAGGCATGGCTTTTCGTGAAAGCACTCACGTTCGCGAAAAATGGTAGTCGCATTCAGTGGTTAATCCGTTTTGCCGCTACGCTCCTTTTTTCATGGTGCTTATTTTTATGGATATAGCCCATAAACATTATTTTTTTCGGCTATACCCTGCAAGGGTTGTGGCAAAGGCGACAAATGAGACTATATGGTCATTTATGTAGACATTTTGTCTAGACATTTATATAGACAAAATATCGATATAAAATCTGCTTGAATCGTTTTTGCCGGAACATCTTTACCTTAATCTGCGTCTATGATCTTCCAGATTCCGTCCTTGTTTGAGCCTACTCTTTCAATCAAGCCCTTGCTTGTAAGAGAGGAAATGATTCTTTGAACCGTTCTTTCGGATTTATTCAATCTTTGGGCTATATCTTTTTTGGTAAAATTGCTATCGCCTGCAATTGCGCTAAAAACAATTTGCTCCTGCATCGTCAATTTTTCTTTTACCGATGCGTTCATGAAAACATTAGGTCTATTAAACTCGAAGAAAAATCCGTAAGCTTCTTTCCTGTAATTCCACGTAATTCCGTTTTTGCCGCAAATCTCATTTACCCTTTGAAATCCGGTTCCCGCTTTTTCAACGTCTTTGCTCCTGAATAATACATCTAAAATCAATTTGTTCCTTTTGATGGAAGACATATTTTTATTGATGAAATCGAATGGGGTCAAGCCATCGGGAAAAGTCCCTGGATTATATATTTCGATCTTGCTTGGATGAATTCCGATCTCTATTTCCGGGGTGCTTTCATAATCTGCGTGGGCAAAACTATTGACGATGATTTCGCGCAATGCTCTTTCTGGTATTTCAGGAATTTCTTCTCTTTTCCTTGAATTTATATCGACTCGCCATTTGATGCTTTCCAAAACATACTTAATCGCAAGATTGACCAAATTATAGATGTTGCCGTTTATTAACCTTAGATCCGTGAATGTCACCTTATCATCCGTTGCATAGCTTGCTAGTTTCAATCCTATTTTTGCGTCTTTCCCAAATAGCGCTACCCCTGCATTTTTAAGGTATTTGCCGTCACTTAAATCTAATGCTGAAAGCAGTTTTTCTTTATCCGGCTCAGCCATTTCCAATCGGCCATAATGAACTGCGGAATTATAAAAATCAGTCAAAGCATTATCATCGATGTCGTCTATAGTCTCATCGCTTGTTTCCTCTTCCCAGTGCGATGCGTAATCGTCTCTTTTGATAGGCCTCCTCAATTCATCGGTTGACATTTTTCTGTTTTCGGTTCCGGTTCGAATCAAATAATCCCCATTTACGGAATATGGGCGATTATGGCCTGAAAAGCTCACCTTGATGATCTTCCTGTCTTCTATGATTTGAACTTCTATCGTAGGCGTGATCTTTGGATAAATGGATTCGAATATCCAACGAGAGATATCTTTTTTGGTGGAATCGGATATCTGCTGCCCTTCCACATAACCGCTGTCATTAACGCCGAAATACAGAGTCCCACGGCAATGTTTATTCAATATGGCGCATATCGATTCCATCGCTTCTTTTTTCTCACCGGTGGTCTTCTTGAATTCAATAACCTCGCTTTCTTCTCCGATGATCATCTATCTCACCTCCATTTTTATATTTTTATACCATATTTTTAGTTTTGTCTCTATAAATGTCTAGACATTTTGTCTATATACGTCGCTTTTGTTTCAGATCTTTATGCGCACATGGAGATGAGGCGATGATTATTTGGTTTTCGTCATTTTCCTTCTGATTTGCTTGAAAGCTTATCAATCCGATCATTCGCAAGCTTGAGAATGCCTATAAAACTTATTCGCATAGGCAGTCTATGGCAATGTGCTGCATATCAAGCTTTTTAGGCAATGCATCAAGATAAATTGCCACTTTCTTGCGTCATGGATAAAAGAGGTAAGGCTAACATAGATATTCTTTGTTCAATAGAAACTCGAGAATATTCATGGATATGTATCCTTTTTGATTTCTGTGGCAAATCACGAAATCATCCATGGTTATGATGATTTTATCGAACCCGTCGTTAATGCTATTCAAGGATTGCTCTTCCTGTTTCATCTTCTCTTCGTCAGGAATAGAGTAAGCGGACTGGATATAGAATCTCTCCGAGCCCTTATTCGCGAGAAAGTCGACCTCGTAATATTCTTTGACGCCATTGCCGTTAGTTGCTCTCACATTCTTTTCCACAACCCCGGCGTCCACCAAGAATCCTCTATGAATCAGCTCGCTATAAATCAAGTTCTCCATCAAATTGGCGGGCTCGACTTGCCTATAAGACAAGATGCTGTTTCTGACCCCCAAATCGGCGAAGTAATATTTTTCTTTGCTTCCGATGTATTTTCGGCCCTTGGCATCGTATCTTTGCGCCTTGCTAAGCAAGAAAGCGTCCTCTAGATAAGACAAGGTATTTCCGAATGGTCTCAATCGTGATCTTGCTTTTGAGGCTCGTTTGGAAAGCGTTGGCCAGTTTGCTCGGGTTTGTGACGCATCCAATCAAAGAGGCCATAACCGATATGGTGGCATCGAATTCCTCGATTTTCTTTATCTTATGCCTGTCCTTGAGGTCTTTAAGGTAAATGGCGCGATAAAGAGAGGAAAGATATTCCTGCTTTGATACATCCCTTTAGCGAGAATCGCAAGCGGAAGCCCGCCATATCGCATGTATTCGAATAGAGCCTCCCTTTTATCCCCTCCTATAGCCTCATAATACTCAGCGAAATCAAGCGGTTGGACGAAGATGATGTCCCCTCTTCCCCTGAATTCGGTGGCAATATCATTCGAGAGGAATTTCGAATTGCTTCCCGTCACGTAAATCTCTATGTTCTCATGATTCAGATATCCATTCAGCGTTCCGGCAAAATTCTCCAGCAATTGAACTTCGTCCAAAAGAAGATAATAGGTTTCGCTTTCGTCTTTTATCAAACTGGAGACGTAAGTTCTGAATTTCTTGGAGTTCGTGATCAAATTCCCCTTCTCATCCTTGACTTTGCTAGGCAGCCCAGGAAGAAATGGGTCCAATTTATCGACATCTTCATCGAAATCAAAAGCAAATTGGATGATGTTGTTCGGCTTGACTCCGCTTTCTAATAGATGCCTATAGAATATTTTGTTCAAAAGATAAGATTTGCCGCATCTTCTGATGCTAGTCACGATCTTGATCATGCGATTCCCCATATGAGCCACTATTTAGTATTTTTTCGTATTTACGATTTTTCACTAAATGAGATTTCGCTTATCGCTACCCTATCAAAAACATTTTGCATTAGTTCAAGCAAACTAGCCGTGGCTAGAGTTCAAAGCAGCATCTAATGAGGAAGAAACGAGCCTAATCTCCGATCTCTTGAAGCTAGGCGCGCGAGCTTTGATGGGCCCACTACAAAATTGCCAGAGGTCTTTTAAAGAAAGCATCCAGTCACAAAGTCGGAAGAATCGACGCCGCAAGAAAGATAAGAGAATTAAAATCCGCTGTAACGGAATCGACAAATATGGAGGTGACAAAGAAAAAGCACCCTCCGCTCTTTCTAGCGGCGGGTGCTTTCTTTTTTAGCAGGTTATGCTCAGGCTATCGCTTCCCGTGACGCTCACTTTGTTGTTAACGAAATCAACGCTTATGCGGTAGCTCTTATCGCCTTTGCTGCTCTTCCATTTGAGGGTGTAGCCGCTCGATCCATCGTTTTCGAAAGTCCCGCTGATCAAAGACGGATTGGCGTTTTTGAAGGCGATCGCTTTCTTGATGAAGGCAAGAGTCGAGCTCTCGCTTTCTTCTTGGCTGATGACATCCCCCACTAGAGACGAGGCATTGATCTCATCCCATTTCACCGAAGAAGAGGAGCCGGTGATGTTATAGCCAGTCGTGTAGCTCCCATCCCCCACTTTCCCGTCTTGCTTCCACTTCATCGGCTGACGGTAGGCTAAATCGGCATAATCCGATTTGGAATTCTTCCCGCTTTCGAAGTTGCCGCTCATCCCAAGCTCATCCCCGTAATAGACCCAGCTGCAGCCCGGGAGGAGGATCTCGGCGATTTTCGCCGTGGTCGCCTTCTTATTGAGGGCTGCATAGTTCGAGGAAGTGACGTTGCCTTGCTCGGAGATCTCGCAAGTGGTCGCGTCGAATGATCCGGCGATCCTATTTATCGTCCTGGCGATATCATGGTTGGAGGTGAAACTCCCTGGCAAGGCCTTATCGCCGCGATAGGCATCATACGCTTTATACAAATCAGGCAGATTCCAGCCGTATTTGCCGTCGATATCCCCATATTCCTTGCTCCCGTTTTTGATGGAGGAATCAGAGGAAGACGACCAAGATGAGCCCTTGCTCATGAAACCAGGGGCTTGGTTATAGTTATTGCCGCGGTAGCTAGAGGCGGCGATATTCGTCATCTTGAAATAGGCGTAGAAATCGAACATCGAGTCGAAGCCTTCATAGTATGGGGCTACGTGAAAAGCATGCCCGTCGAAATTCTCCCCGACGAAGAAAGCCTCAGGATAGCTCTTCTTGACCTCATGATTGAGCTCACGGAAGAAATTGAGGTTCTTCGTGAGATCGCTAGAGTAATCGCCCGAGGAAGAGACATCGCTTATCGAGGTATCGCCCTTGCTCAAAGAGCCGATCTCATCGAGCATATAGATGTGTTTGACGGCATCGAGCCTAAAGCCATCCACCCCGAGCGAGCACCAGTCAAGAGCCATCCTCTCAACCGCTTCGCGCGTGGACTGGTAAGAATAGTTCAGCTCAGGCATCGAGCTCCCGAATTTGGCGTAATAGGAATAGACGTGATCCCCATATGGATACCAGGAATTATCCTGGGTAATCGAAGAGTCCTTCTCGTGGTTTGCCCACTGGTAGTAGCCGCGATATTCCTTATCGAGGGAGGCGCTTGAGACAAACCACTTGTTGGAGGTTGAGGTATGGTTGAGGACAAGGTCCATGATGACCTTCATCCCCTTTTCGTGCGCTTTCGAGAGCAGATCCTTATAGTCTTCCATCGCCGAGCGGCTCGTCACTTCCCCATTAATTGCGTTAGGGGAGGCTTTTGAGCCGAATTTAGGGTCGACCTGCGTATAATCGGCGATGTCATAGCCATGGTATGAGTCGCTTAATTGGATCGGCGTGAGCCAAAGGGCCTTCACGCCCAAAGAGGAAAGATAATCGAGCTTCTGAGTGATGCCGTATATATCGCCAAAGCCATCGGCATCGCTATCGGCGAAGCTTGAGACCATGATTTGATAGCCAACCCCCACTCCGCTAGCCCAGCTAGAGGCGGTCCTCATCTTCGCTTTGTCGGTCCAATCGGCGTTTTGATAGGAGGAAGAATTGGTCACATCGTTCCCATCGTCATCATCATATGGGTTTTTGATGGAAGAATAGGGGGTAGGCGAGGGATTGCCCACTTGCTCCTGGAGAAGAAAGACGTGATAAGCCGTGCCGCCAGTCGAGGTCGTATATTGGGCCACCATCTCGCTATCATCGAGCTTAAGGTAGACGTTCCCGCCGTCATTCCGCCAGAAGGCGTTGCTTTTCGAGGTGCGATCCTCGCTATAGACGATTTGGATGCCGACTTGATTGTCGAGCTTGCTCTTTTCGCTATCGGCGTAGAAAGAGACGGGCGTCCCGCCGATCTTGTGCCCTTGCTCGCTAGTGCCCCCATCGTATGTCTTCGTGAGGTCGATATCGGCCGTGACCCCGCCAAAATCATCGACAATGGCTTCTCCCGTTGCCGAAAGATGGTCCTCGGATTGAATTCTGCCGTTCCAATCGAATCTCGCCCCTTGCCCTTCGCTTGGGCGATACGGCCAGCACCAGAGGTCCCAGCTGTTATAATCGCTCGCTAAGTTCCCGAAGCGGTAATAATGGACGTAGAGATGATCGGAGACGCTAGATTCCTTCAAAGTGGCGATATAGGCGTTTATCTCCTCTTCCGTATGGCTAGAGGGGGCGGAAGAATAATAAAAGGCGTACAAAGTCGCATTATCGTTCCCGAAAGTGAATTTGTTGTCGGTGATGAGCGCGCTTTCCTTTCCCATCTTCGTGCTTTCGTCGTATTCCTTCGACCAGGCGTAGAAGGCGTAGCCGCTTCTATTCGATTTGGCATTGCTCAAATCGATGGTTTCGCCTTCTTTCCCTGTCCTAGTTGGATTTCCGATGCTCCCGCCACAGGGGTTTAAAGTCAAAGTATAGACGGCTTTATTCGTAAGCGAGGCGGTCGAGAAAGAAGCATCGGAAGAGGGATCGGAGCAAGCTAGTGCCAAAGAAGGCACCGAGAGGAACAAAGAGATGATGGGTATGATTTTCTTCTTCATTGCTTTTCCCTCTTACTTGCTTTCCTCAATCCAGATATTGCCATAACCATTGACGTAGAGATTATAGGTGGAGGCGACAACGCATTTGATATTCGCTTGATCGCCCACTCCTTCAAAACTCCCTTCCGTCTTCAGCTCGGCTCTGTCAAAACCGTACCATGTGTTCCCATCGGTCACTTTGAAAGTATCGCCTTCTGCAAAAGTCAAGCCGAGGATGCAGCCTTTGTCGGAAGTTGAGGCCGGATTGCTATATAGCTGGATTCCGCCAATTGTCTTCCAGCCGTTCTCCCCCCACAATGAGCCTTCTCCGCATATATACCATTCAACGAGCGATGAGCCTTCTGGCCCATGGCCTTTATCGATGGTTTCTTCGCTTGAGGAAGAGGCTTCTTCTTCGCTTGAGGAGGACTCTTCCGCTTCGCTACTAGAAGAAGCTGATTCGCTAGAGGAAGAGGCTATCCAAGAGGCGAAAAGCGTCCAATCGGCGGTAATCGCCTTATCCCAATTGAAAGGGGTTAGAGCAATCGAATCGGTGCACCAGCCATTGAAGGAGTAGCCGCTTCTATTTGGATCAGCCGGTTTAGAGGCTTTCTCCCCGTTTTTGACTTTGATGGAGGATACAGCGCCCCCCCCTTTGCTATCGAAACTGATGGTCCAGCTGCCGCTTTCACCGCTTGTGGCGCTGCCGCTAGAGGCATTATCGCCGCCGCATGAAGCGAGCAGCAGCGTCGATACACCCAAAATCAATAGTCTCTTCTTCATAACTCTCTCTCCTTTCGCGTGTCGCTTGATTAAGCAGCTTCAATCCAAATCTGATGATTGCTGTTCAAAAAGATGTTGTAGGTGCCGGCGACAATGCATTTGAAATTTAATCCATCAGCGCCGTCGTAATCGCCTTCGAAATTCTTGATGCCCATATTGGCTGATAAATCAGCTTTATCAACGTCGCCAAAACCATGCCATGTACCATCAGCGCAGATGATTTTGAATAAATCGCCTGCCGCGAAAGTGACATTATAAGCACAGCATATATCGCTGCTGTTAGGATTACTGAACATTTGGATTTTGCTGCCATCCAAATCCCATCCTTTCTCTCCCCACAACGAGCCATAACCAGCAAGGTAGCAGTTGACTTTTTCCGATCCCTCAGGCCCGGAGATTTTTGCGATATTCGCGGCTTTCGTATCGACTGCCGCGCTTGTATCGTCTTCTTTCTCCGACTCATGACCGCTCACATCGACCGATTCCTCGCTTTCGTCAGTGCTTTCATCAGAATCATCGGAGGTCGAGCCGCTGTCAATATTATCAGTTGTATCTTCGTCTTCAGCCTCAGCGTCAGTGGCGCCGGTGTCGGTTTTCCCTTCTTTAGCAGTGCCATCACCATCAGCAGTTTCTTCAGTAGTCTCTCCGCCAGCCGTCTCTCCGGCAGCGCCCTCTTCTGTGGTCTCGCTGCTGGTATCGCTACCAGTATTGCCTTCTTCGCTCTTATCGGCTCCATCAGTAGTACCACTTTCACTACCGCCTTGCTCAGCTGAGCTTTCGCCAGTATCAGTGCCGGTATTATCTCCGGTATCTGCTTCAATTGAGCCACCTTCGCTCGTTCCTTCATCGGTGCCAGTTTGCTCGGTTGAGCCAGAGGTATCGGTGTCGGTTCCTTCAGTTGGGTCAACCGGGGTCACTGGGTCGGTTTCTGTATCGTCAGTGCCGCTAACGAGCTCAATCCAAACCTGCCCGTCTTTATTGAGATAGATGTTGTATGTTCCATCGACTAAGATTTTGATGTTGCTGCCAGTTACGCCAGTTGCGACACCACTTAAGCTATCGTTATATCCGTACCACCCATCATCGGTGAAATCGGTGACTTTAATCTCATCATTTGCCTTGAGTTCGACACCTAATAGAGCGGCCAAATCCTCGGGATTTCCTTCATTTTTGCCCATGGCGATGGCATCGGCTTCTTCCCATTTGCTCACGCCGGAAAAGGTTCCAGCCAAATAGTAGACGGTTCCGGTTGTCGCTTCGCCCGTACTATCTCCGTCAGTAGCATCGGCGGATTTGCTTATCCAGACTTCGTGGTCCTTGTTGAGGACGATATCGTATTTGCCGGTTTCCCTGATGATGATGTTGGCGTTTGCATCAGTAGTCGCAACGGCAGATAAGCCATCATGGTAGCCATACCATCCATTATCGGTGAAATCGGTGACTTTGATTATGGTGCCTGCCTCTAATTCGACGCCGAAAGCGATACCTAAATCCTCAGGGTTGTTCTCGTTTTTGCTCATTAGTATCGCCGAGTCTTTTTTCCAGCTTGTGGCCTCATCGCCCAATGAGCCGGCGATGTAATAGACGGTCTCGGCAGTCACTTCGCCAGTGGTTTCCCCGCCAGTCTCCTCACCGGTTTCCCCGCCCGTGGTTTCGCCGCTCTCATCTTCTTCATCAGGGTCTACTGGGGGGACGGGATCAACGCTTTTGGAAAGCTCGATCCAAACGGAAGCGTTCTTGTTCAAATAGACATCGTATGTGCCGGTTTCCTTGATGGTGATATCACCATCTTTCACCCCTGTAGCGACGTTTGCCAAATCATCGTTATAGCCGTACCACGTACCGTTGGAATCGACGATTTTGACTTTATCGCCAGCAGTGAAAGCGACGCCGAGCTTCATTGCTAAATCATCGCCTGCTTCGTTTTTCTCCATCAAGTAGTCGGCTTCTTGCTCCCAACTATTGAATGATCCGGTGATATAGAAAACCGTATCTTCGGTAATGGACGTGTTTTTGGTGATCCATACTTCTTTCGATAAATTGAAGTAGATGTTATAGCTGCCACCATCATTGATGACGATATTGCCCTGATCATCATAGGTCGCTACATCGGATAAGCCATCGTGATACCCATACCACGGCTCATTGTCATCAAAACTCGTGACTTTGAATTTGCCGCCGGCTGGAATCTCGACTTCCATCTTCGTGGCTATATTTTTGCCATCATCAGCGGCATCCATCGCCAAAGCATTGTCTTTTGACCATTCATTGGTTCCGGCCGTGAAAGAGCCGACAATATAGTAGGTAACGACGCTTTGCTCATCTCCACCCGTCTCGCCGCCTGTTTCGTCTGAATCCTCAGAGTCTCCTCCAGTGCTATCCCCGCCAGTCTCTCCACCGGTTGTATCACCACCAGTCTCGCCAGAATCTCCGCTATCGCCACCGGTTTCACCGGAATCACCAGAGTCGCCACCGGTCTCACCGCCTGTTTCGCCCCCGGTAGTGTCTCCACCAGTTGTATCACCACCAGTCTCTCCACCTGTTTCACCACCGGTGGTGTCTCCGCCTGAAGTTGATGATTTCTCAACCCAGACTTCTAGGTTTGCATTGAGATAGACGTCATATATGCCAGTGGCCGTAATGACGATATTGTTGTCGCTATCAGGGCTCGCTACGGCAGATAAAGCATCTCTATATCCAAACCAATTGTTGTCATAGTCGGTGATTTTGAAAGCATCGCCCTCGGTGAAGCTCACGCCGAGCTTCATGGCTTTGTCGGTCCCGCTTTCGTTCTTGTCCATGAGGATGGCAGTATCTTTTGACCAGTTATTGAAGGAGCCGGTGATATAGAAATTCGTCTCCTCCGTGATGGCGCTTTTCTTGTCTAGCCAAATCTCTTTGGAGGAATTGAAATAGATATTGTAGGTGCCAGCCTCTTTGATGATGATGTTGCCACTATCATCGGTTGTGGCGTAATCCTCTAAGCCTTTGTGATACCCGTACCACACTTCATCTATGAAATTCGTGACTTTGAATTTGCCATCCGCTGGGATTTCCACCCCTTCCTTCATCCCGAAATCATCGGGATTATTCGGGTTGGCGTCCAATTTGATGGCGTCCTCTTTGCCCCAGCTGCCGTTACCGATGAAGGAGCCGACGAGATAATAAACGTTTGTCTCTTCGTCAGTTGTATCTCCGCCAGTCTCACCGCCTGTTTCCCCGCCAGTCTCGCCGCCTGAAGCGCTATTCCACTTCGCGAAGAGGGTGTAATCCATGTTGATGGCGGTATCGAAGGAGAATTCGGTGACGAGCGTTTCCGTCAGATACCAGCCGCCGAAAGCATAATTCTCTTTCGTTGGGTCAGCCGGACGGCTCGCTTTTTGCCCGTGCTCGACTTTGAGCGGATCGATGGAGGAGCCGCCCATCGTGTTGAAAGTGACGGTGTGATAAACGACGAGGGGCTCAGCGCTTGAAGAGGAACTGCTGCTTGAGGAAGAGCTGCTGCTAGATGAAGAACTGCTTGAAGAGCTGCTGCTACTGCTAGACGAGTTAGAGCTGCTGCTTGAGGCAGATGAGGAGCTTGCGCTTGAAGAAGAGGAGCTCAGCGCGTTATTCGCGCAAGCGAAGAGCAATGAGGTGGAAGAGAGAACGAGCAAGAAAGGAATCTTTTTCTTTTTCATATGGTGTTAACCTCCTTTTTCCTTTATTTCTCCAAGACGAGGGTCTCAAAACTCGAGGCAAGGCCGCTCGTCGCATTTACCGTATACGCGCTTCCCTTCGCTAGACGCGAAGAGGAGCAATAAAGGACTTTGTATTCCCCTAAGAAGGAGGCGGGGATATTGCTCACATCCCCCGCTTTTCTCCCGCTTGTGAGGACGATGCGCGATGAGGAATCGCCTTTGAAGGCTCCCCCGATGGCGGAGCCGCCTAAACAGGTGATATCCCCTCTATCGATCGCGCTTTGGCTCTTATTTAGATAAGTGCCCATCGAAGAATTCCTGAGTTTGATGATCTCGGCGAATTTGTCGAAATAGGCTTTGTTGTCCACTTTGAGGGAATAATCGAAAGCATTCACCTCATCGCCATATTTATAGCTATTCCTCACTAGCCAGGCATCGTCATTGATTTTGACCCCATCCCCTTCGATCCAGCTATTGGTGCCGTTGCTAGCCTGCTTATAAGCGGCAACGAATTCATCGAAGAGCGGGTTATCCTTCTTGATTATCTTGCTCCTGAAGAATTCCTCGCCCCCTTGGATGAAGCCGATGCCTTCGCTCATAAAAGAATTGGCCGTGCTAGCGAGGGCGGCGTCCTTGGCGTTCTTATTGCTCTTTAAGCAATTCTTCGCCCCGTTGAGGAGATAATTGAACTGATCGAAAAGCGTGTAATTGTCGTGGCAAGAAAGATAATTGACGCTCATAGAGGCGGGTGTAGCCACCCCGCTTTGCTTCTTCCATCTATTCTCCCCGATCATCCCGGTGGCCGCGTTCCAGATTTGCTCCTCGCTCGGGGAAGAGGAATCCATGAAGCCTCCGGAAGGGGTCACATCGGCATAAGTCGTATTCCCTTTCATGCCATCGCGATAGCAATCGTTGAAAACGCCAACCGCCCCTTTGCCGTTATCGGTCAATTTGGAATAGACGTTATAGGTGTCAGAGGCGCTTACTGCGTGGCTCCCTGCCCCCGTCCAGCCTTCCCCGTATACCACAATCGATGGATCGATATCGTATAGGGC
>CAVKAR010000017.1:0-26452 GCA_963654425.1 Lachnospiraceae bacterium | reverse complement strand
ATTTCATCGAAATAGCCGTCAAGAGGCGTGGCTTCCTCATTGATGATGATCCTCTTTCTTCCTTTGAAATAATGGATGAGCCCGGCTGCAGGGAAAACGCGCAATGAGGTGCCGCCTACAATCAGGATATCCGCCTCTTCCAGCGCCTTTATGGCTTTTTCTATCGCTTCTTCCTCAAGCGGCTCTTCGTAGAGAGTCACATCAGGTTTGAGTAGCCCACCGCATGAGCAATGGGGCGTCGAGCCGATTTCCAAATCGCTCAACACGTAGCGCTTATGGCACTGCAAACAATGATAGGAAAGAGTAGAGCCATGCAACTCAATCACTCTCTTGTTTCCGGCTTTTTGATGAAGTCCATCGATGTTTTGCGTCAAAATGACGATATCGCCGCCCTTTTTCTCGTAATCAGCCAAAGCGATATGGGCTTTGGAAGGCAAAGCGGAAGGATAAACCATCATCTTGAAATAGAAATCGTAGAAGGTATCGGGATGAGCGTAAAAATAGGAGGATGAGAGCATCCTCTCATAAGGGATACCGTATTCCTGTTTCATCTTGTATATGCCTTTTTCACTCCTGAAATCGGGGATGCCGCTCCCAGTGCTCACCCCCGCTCCGCCCAAAAAGACAACATGATCGCCTTCCCTGATAATGCCTTTGAGGTTTCTATAATCTTCTTCCATGAGTTTCATTTTAGCACTCCTATAGGAAAGAGTTTCCCTTTGGTTTATAGTTAAGCAAGCCTTCATAGGCTTCTGGAGCGAAAACCATGCATAACGAAATCAAGATAAACGATAGCCTTTACTACTTAGGAGGGGATGATAGGCGCCTCGCTCTATTTGAGAATAGATACCCTATTCCCGATGGAATCAGCTATAACAGCTTTCTCTATCTCGATGAGAGGAACTGCTTATTGGACACCGTCGATATGAGCGTAAGCGAGCTCTATTTCGACAATCTCTCTTATCTATTGGGGGAAAGGAAGCTCGACTATCTCATCGTGAGCCACTTAGAGCCCGATCACTCCTACGCCATCAAGCGTTTGCTCTCCCTTCATCCGGAATTGACGATCGTCACAAGCGCATTGGGGCAAAAATTCCTGCTTAATTTCTTCCCGAAAATCGAGGCGAAGTTCCTTCTTGTCAAAGACGGGGACACTCTCTCCATCGGCAAACACCGCTTCCATTTTCTAAGCGCCCCCCTCGTCCATTGGCCTGAGGTCATCTTCTCTTACGAAGAGACCGATAAAATCCTTTACAGCGCCGATGCTTTCGGCACTTTCGGGGCCAATAACGGCAACTTGTTTTGTCAAATGGAAAACTATAAGGAGGAGCATCTAGCCGAATCAAGGAGATATTACGCCAATATCGTCGGCAAATTCGGGAACGAGGTGAATAAGGCTCTTCAAAAAGCCTCATCTCTCGATATCGAGATGATAGCCCCGCTCCATGGGCCTCTATTAAAAGGAAATCTCGAAGTGCTTTTGAATGCTTATGGCAAATGGGCAAACTACGAACCGGAAGAAAAAGACGGCGTTCTCATCGTCTACGCCTCGATTTACGGCAATACCGCTTCAGCAGCCGAGATTCTCGCGAATAAGCTTAGCCAGAAGGGCATTAAAAATCTAGCCATATACGATGTGAGCAAAACCGATTTAAGTTATCTCATCGCCGAAAGCTTCCGCGTCCATACCATCATCTTATGCTCATCGACAATCGATGGGGAATGCTATAGTGGGATTGGCGATTACCTTCGCGCCTTAAAAGCCCATAATTGCCAGAAAAGAAGTATCGGCATCATCGAAAGCGGCTCTTGGGCCCCGAAAGCGAAAAGTGGCATTTCTTCCATCCTCAGCGATATGAAAGACATGAAGATGCTTGTCTCCTCCCTTTCCTTTCTCTCTTCGCTGAAAGAGGAGCAACTCCCATCAATCGAGTCTTTGGCAAGCGAAATAGCCGAGGACATCTTCTCGAATAAAGATGAATCGCCTTCTCCTTTTAACGAATTATCATCGGGCTTTTATGCTATTTTCAGCAAAGGCAATGACGGAGTGGACGATATCGATCTATCCTCCTCTTTCTTCGCATTGGAGAAAGACGGGAGAAAATTCGCTCTCGCTCTCCCCCATTCTTCAAAAAACCTCGCCGATCTCATCGAGACCGGTATCGTCAACGTTTCTTGTTTATCGATTGATACCGATTTCTCCTTGCTTAGAAAATGCAAGGAAAACAAAGACTTCATCAAAGAGTCGCCAAGCCTTTTCACCCGCAGCAAAAACGGCTTGCTCCGCTTTTCATCTAATTCCAACGCCTATTATTCCCTCAAAGTCGAGAATTCCATGGATTATGGCGAGGGGCTTCTCTTCATTTTGTCTCTGGCAGAAAGCAAAACTTTGAACGACAAAAGGTCTTTGACGCATGAATATTGCCTCTCTTTGCTTGGCGAAGATGGGACAAAGGGCCTTCGCTAGATAGTCTTGGATAATCTCTATCCTAGATGATTTTGCATAAACAAGACTTCTTTTGTCGCATTTTGCTAGCAAGCGAATGAAAAGGGAGTACACTCACACTTTGCTATGAGCATATTTTCCAAAAACAGAAACAAGGAAAACGACTTGACGGAAGGCAACTTGTTTCTCAAGATACCGCTTTTCGCTTTGCCTTTGGCTCTCACCACCATCTTTCAGCTCCTTTATACCACCGTCGACTTATTGACCGTCACTTATTTTGGCGGCGGCACCCTTTCGATGACCGCGATCGGGAGCAACAGCGTCCTCATCAATCTCATCATCACCGTCTTCACTTCCATACCTTTGGGTGCGAATGTCGCAATGGGCAATGCCAAAGGCGCGAAAAACCCTGAAAGAGGGGAGCGTATCTTGCACACCTCTTTGATCATCGGCTTATTGACGGGGATCCTTGTCGGCGTTTTCGGTTTTTTCCTTTCCCGTTATTTCCTTGAATGGATGGGGACGCCAGCCACCATCATCGATAAATCGGCCGAATATCTCCGCATCTATTTCGTCGGAATGCCGTTCCTTATGATCTATAACTATGGCTCTCAGATCATGCGCGCCCTCGGCGATTCCAAACGTCCGTTTTATATCTTGACGATTGCAGGTATGGTCAACATCGCTTTCGATTTTTTGCTCGTCATATCCTTTGGGCTAGATGTCTCGGGCGTAGCTTGGGCTACCGTCTTAAGCGAGCTCGTGAGCGCCGTGCTTGTCGTCCTTTGCTTAACCTTCAATAAAAAAGGCTTCGCCTATATCCATTGGAGAAAAATACGCATCGACTCTTTTGCTCTCAAAGAGATTCTTTCAATCGGCCTTCCAGCCGGCATCCAAGGTCTTGCTTTCTCTATCCCAAACGTCATGATTCAATCTTCCCTATATACCATCACCGACTATCGGATCAATGGCGAGCTTATAGGCATGAACGAGATAATATCCGGCTCCAGCGCGAGTGCGCAGGTTGAAGGGTATCTATTTGCCCTTATCGACTCCTTTGCCGCTGCGACCGTCGCTTTCGTTGGACAGAATTATGGGGCAAGGAAAGTCGATAATATCCGCAAATCGTTTTGGTATTCCAACATCTGGATGTTCATATCCTGGGGCGTTTTCGTTCTCTTTTGCGGGCTTATCCCCCAGAAAATGCTCGGAGTGTTCATGGTAGATGAAGAGGGGGTGAACCTCGCTAACGCTTTAGCGGCTGGGCAAGAGCGCCTTTTCATCATGGCTTTCACTTATTGCCTCGACGGGGTCATGGGCATATGCGCGGCTTATCTGCGCGGCATGCGCCACAGCGCTTCCCCTGCCATTATCACCCTCGTTGGCTGCACGGGGCTACGCATATTGTTCATATTCACTCTTTTCAATCTCCCTGAATTCCATACGATCTTCTGGCTCTACGCCGCTTTCCCCTTAAGTTGGATCCTCGTCGATTTGGCTTACATTCCGACAATACTAGTAACGGAAAAGAAAGTCTTTGCCTCGCTCAATAGAAACGAAACGAAAGCCGTAACCGAAGGAAACTAGAAATAGGATTCGCCATCCGTTCAATGGCTTTAGCTTAAAAACGGTTGATTTCAGGAAACCATCATTTAGAAGACGGAGTTTTCCCCTTCCGTTTTTTTCGGAAAACCTTTCCAACCTCGAAATCAATGACATTAAGGTGCTCGATGCGGCGAAAGACATAAAAACAGAAGGCAATAGAATTATTCTGTATCATGGCTCGAAAAGCGGACTTAAAGGCAAAATCGAACCGAAAAGCCGAGATAGATGCGACTTTGGGAAAGGCTTTTATATGGGGACGGAGCCCGGGCAACCGCTGACGCTTATATGCGATTTCCCAAAATCGTCCTTCTACATTGTCTCAATCGATATCGATGGTCTTGATGCGATTGAAGTCCCCGTCGATATCAATTGGGCGTTGCTTGTCGCTTATCAGCGCGGTCGAATGGAAGAAATAAAAGGAACCCCGCTCTACGAAAAGTATGAGCGATATCTGGTTGAAAAAGATTTGGCGATAGGCAGCATTGCCAACGATCGGATGTTTTATGTGATCGACAATTTCTTTCAAGGATTTATTACCGATCGGGCGCTTCTTGGCAGTTTATCGGCATTGCAATTGGGGAAACAGTACGCGATGCTTACCCAACGAGGCTGCGATAGAGTGAAAATCGAGGAGGAAATCAGCTTTTCTTGGTTGGAACGCAAATGCTTGCAAGATGTAAGCGAAAGCAATCGCATCAAGGGTGTCGACATGGCGAATAGAATCGGGAGAGATTATCGACGCGAAGGCCGCTTTTTCGATGAAATATTGGCCACGCCGCTGAAAGAAGGGAAATAAAATGAACCTCATTGAAAGCAAACTTTGCGACATCCAAGGAAGGTTATTCGAGCTTTCCATCAAAGAAGGCTACGACAGTGAATCGTTCGTGAAATGCTTCATGCTTTCGAAAGTTGCCAAGAACCTCGATTCGACTTATAACCGCATGCAATGGGCAGGAGAGGAATATCTCTTGGAAGAGCTTGTTGAAGAATGTGGGCAAAACTTGCTAAAAAGCGACAAAGTCGCCATAAAAGAGGTGATTTATTGGATTGGTTACATTTATCGATATTGGCACTATTACACGGGTGAAAGCAGCAAGAAAATCTATAAACAAGCCCCGTATGAAAGGATGAGAGCCTATTGTTTGATGTTCTATGCAATGGCGCCTGAGATGGCCATCGACGATTTAATGGAGATTTATAGGCAAAAAAAGAAAAAGAGATGAGAATCGCCTATCTCAGCGATTTTATAATTTCGATTCGCCTTTCCTACGGACGATTTCAAGGAATTCATCGCCCTTTGCGATCTTGATACCGCTCTCGAATTCTTTGATGTCTAGCAAATCACTATCGCTGCTTACAATATAGAGGGTTTTGCAACTAAAAGCGCAATCTATGAACTAGTCATCGTCAGCGTCGCGAGAAGCATGAAATGAATCGGAATCCTCGATTATCGATAACTAATTGGCAAAATGAATCAGCGGATCGCCTTCAGGCTCCTTTTTGCCTTTCTTGTCGATCATTCTTTGAAAAACCTCAATATATTCAGAAACGATATCCGGCATGGCGAAAGCATTTATTCCGCTAGAATGATTAACAGCCATATTCAAAAGCTAGAACGGCTTCCCTTTGAAGAAAATCGCCGATATCACCTGGTTTGTATCGATTACTATCTTCATCCGGCTCTCTTTTCGGTCCGATATTTCTTAATGACGTCCACTATGTCTTGTTCTTTGATTCCAGTTTCCTTTGCAAACCGGACCATCTTGTCGATTTCTTTTTTCAAAATCGCTTTCGATTGGCAATTCAAGTTTTTTCAAGACAATGGCTCCATTTGACCAATAAGCCACAAGTTTATCGCCGGAAGCGAGAGACATGCTCTTCCTTAAAGCGCTGGGAAGCACTAACTGCCCTTTTGTTGATAGGGTCAACACATCTATTGGCATTTATTAGTCTCCTAATTAGTAAGATTTTCTTACTTCTATTTGTACTGCACGTCTTTTTCGTGAATCAAACGAAATGTTGGCCGACAGCCTCTGGCAAACATAAGCGAGAAAAAGAAAAAGGCCAGCATTTCGCCAGCCTATAATCTCAATGGCGGAGAAATGGGGATTCGAACCCCAGCTGGGTGTGACCCCACTGCCGGTTTTCAAGACCAGTCCCTTCAGCCACTTGGGTATTTCTCCGTGCCTTGGTGGACCATGACGGGTTTGAACCATCGACCCCACCCTTATAAGGGGTGTGCTCTAACCGCTGCGCTAATGGTCCAGAAGAAAGGCGAATGTATTATACCGACTACTTTTCGCCTTAGAAAGAGAAAACGCGCATTTCGCTTGCCGATAAGAAAGAAATCCAGCGCCTTGCAGGCGCTGGATATTCATCTAGTCGTCTTTTCTTAAATCCGGGTATCTCTCCCGATGCGAATTATAATGAGTGTGAAGAAGTTTATGGGCCAAAGGCGAGCCATATTCGCCAAGATAGTCTTTATAAAGCGTCTTGATGTCTGGATTGAGATGCGATCTTCGGACGTTCTTTTTCTTGTCGATATCGTAAAGGACGCTCGCGCGTTTTGCGACATACGTATCAAGGATATTATCATCCTCATTGTCAAGGAAGACCGGATATACGTAAGGTTGGCCGCCACCATTGACGCAACCACCAGGGCAGCCCATCACCTCGATGAAATCGTATTGGCTCGTGCCGTTTTTGATTTCCTCTAAGAGGGTTTTGGCATTCTTCATCCCTGAGCAGACGCCGAGTTTGTATTTTGCGCCCAAAATGGTGATTTCGGCGCTTTTGATGCCGTCTAATCCGCGCACAGGCGTGAAATCGATCGGCTCAAGCTCTTGGTTCGTCAAAATGTTATAAGCGGTTCTGACCGCCGCTTCCATCACTCCGCCGCTCGCCCCGAAAATGACGCCAGCGCCAGAAGAGGACCCTATCAAATCATCATCGAAGCTCTCGTCCGGAAGTTTATTCCAGCTCATGCCGACGCGGCGAATGAGCTGAGCGAGCTCGCGTGTCGTGAGGACGATATCGACATCGGCGATCCCGTCCACCGCATTCTCTTTCCGCTCTTTCTCGTATTTTTTAGCGGTGCAAGGCATGATGGATACGACGCATATCTTGCTTCGATCGATCGCATGCTTTTCGGCGTAATAGCTTTTGATGATCGCCCCCATCATCTCATGAGGGGACTTGCAAGTCGATAAATGAGGCAATAATTCAGGATAATAGTATTCGATGTAGTTGACCCAGCCAGGCGAGCACGATGTGATCATCGGGGCAGGGGTGTGGGTTATAACGCGCGTGACGAATTCATTGGCTTCTTCCGTGATCGTGAGATCGGCCGCAAAATCGGTGTCGAAAACTTTCTGAAAGCCAAGACGGCGCAATGCGGCAACCATCTTTCCTTCGGCGTTTGTCCCAATTTTGTCGCCGAATTCCTCTCCTAAAGCCGCTCTTACGGCTGGAGCGGTCTCCGCGATCATGATCTTGCCTTCTTGAACGGCTTTGTCGAACTTGTCGATCTCGCTATGTTCCATCAAAGCGCCGGTTGGGCAAACAAGCGTGCACTGACCGCACTGGATGCATGGCACATCTTTGAATGAACGGTTCTCGCTTGGGCCGACGAAGGTTTTGAAGCCCCTCTTCTCAAAGCCGAGAATCCCGATGCCCTGAATCTCTTTGCAAGCGGCGATGCAGCGTCCGCACAAGACGCATTTGGAGGTATCGCGCACCAAACCTGGCGCAAGATTATCGAATGTGGTCGGCGTTTTCTCGCCTAGATATTTATCAGGCTCCGCCCCCACGCGCTTTGAGACCTCAAGAAGCTCGCATTTCCCGTTTTTTCGGCACGTTTGGCATGATAAGGAATGGTTAGAGAGAAGTAGTTCAACGCTCGTTCTCCTGGCGATTACCGCATCGGGGTCAGAGATCGATACTTTAAGCCCATCTCTCACAGGATAGGCGCAAGAAGGCACAAGCCTCCTTTCGCCTTCGACTTTGACAAGGCACACCCTGCAAGAGGCTAAGGAGCATTGACCTTTTTTCCACGTGCAGAGATTCGGGATATTGTACCCGCAGATTTTCGCGGCTTCTAAGATAGTCAAATCATCGTCGACGAGATATGGCTTATTCTCGAAATAAACAGTTATCTTTCCCATATTGGCGCTCCTCTATTTCTTGCTCACTGCCCCAAAGCGGCAGACATTGAAGCAGGTGCCGCATTTGATGCATTTGCTTTGGTCAATCACGAAAGGCTCTTTGCCTACTACGCCAGTGATGGCGTTCGGCGGGCAATTCCTCGCACACATCGAGCACTTCTTGCACTTATCCGGATCAATATGATAGGAAATGAGCTTTTTGCAGACCCCGGCGTCGCATTTCTTGTCCTTGATATGGCGAAGATACACTTCCTTGAATTTGCTCAAGGTCGATAAAACGGGATTAGGAGCCGTCTGGCCTAAGCCACACAAACTTCCGACTTTGATGGAATGAGCAAGCGTCTCGAGTTTCTCTATGTCTTCCATCTCGCCTTTGCCGTCAGTTATCTTGGTGATTATTTCTAATAGCCTCTTGGTCCCGATACGGCACTGTGAGCATTTCCCGCACGATTCGTCGCATATGAATTCGAGGTAGAATTTGGCCACATCGACCATACAGTTGTCTTCATCCATGACGATGGCTCCCCCGCTTCCCATCATCGACCCTTTGGCGATCAGGTTATCGAAATCGATCGGGGTATCGAGCTCAGAAAGAGTAAGGCACCCTCCGCTTGGCCCGCCCGTTTGAATGGCCTGGAAGCGTTTGTTATTCGGTATGCCGCCTCCGATATCAAAGACGAGCTCTCTCACCGTCGTTCCCATCGGGACTTCCACCAAACCGACGTTTTTGACTTTGCCGCCGAGAGCGAAAACCTTCGTTCCGCTTGAAGTGGCTGTCCCTATTTTCTTAAATTCCTCAGCGCCTACGCGCATAATGTAAGGAACGTTTGCAAGAGTCTCAACATTATTGATGATGGTTGGCTTTCCCCATAATCCTTTGATGGCGGGGAAAGGAGGACGGGGGCGAGGCATGCCGCGCTTCCCCTCAATGGAATTCAGAAGAGCCGTCTCTTCTCCGCATACGAAAGCGCCAGCCCCGTATCTGATATGGCAATCGAAAGAGAAAGAACTTCCTAAAATGTTTTTGCCAAGTAAGCCCACTTCGCGTAGTTCGGCGATGGCTTTCTCCAGCCTCTTGCAAGCCACCGGATATTCGGCTCTGATATAGAAGTAGCCGTTTTCCGCCCCGATCGCATAAGCGGCGATCATCATTCCTTCGATGACGGAAACAGGATTGCCTTCGAGGATCGAACGGTCCATGAAAGCGCCTGGGTCTCCTTCATCGCCATTGCAGACGACATATTTCGTATCGTTTTCCTGAGCATAGGCAAAAGCCCATTTTTTGCCAGTTGGGAAGCCTCCGCCTCCGCGTCCGCGAAGGCCGGACGAGGTTATTTCGTCAACCACTGCTTTCCTGCCTTTGTGAAGGGCGTTGATGAATCCTTCAAAGGCCTTATAGCCGAAAGCCTCGTCGAGGTTTTCCGGATTGATGGTTCCGCAGCCATGCAGGGCTATGCGAAGCTGCTTTTTGTAGAAAGTGATATCGTCCTGACGTTCAACTTTCTTATTGACGATCGGATCAAGATAGAGCAAATCATCAATGCATTTGCCGCCGATGATATCTTCTTCGATGATGCGTTCACAATCCGACACCTTCACCGCGTGATAGAGCCTATCCTCAGGATATATCTTCACAAACGGCCCTTGGGAGCAGAAGCCGAAGCAGCCGACGACGTTGACCGTCACCTTGCTTTCGAGCTTCTTCTCTTTGATTAGTTCCTCAAGTCGATGGATGATCTGCTGACTGTCGCTTGATAGGCATCCCGTGCCGCCGCAGACGACGATGTGCCTTTTCCCGTCTTTACCGGAGAATTTCTTCTCTAAGCAGCTTGAGCAAGAGGAAAGGCGTTTGGCGAGTTCCTCTTCGTTTCTGATTTTGCCGTTAGACATCTCTATGCTCCTTCCTTATCCTTCTTGCGATATTCGTCGATGATCGTCTTTATCTGCGAAAGCGTCACTTTCGGGTAGACTTTGCCGTTGACCGATAAGGCTGGCGCGATTCCGCATGCCCCGATGCAGCGAAGAGCGTCGAGAGTGAAGCAGCCATCGTCAGTGGTTTGCCCTGGCCTTATTCCGAGAAGCTCGGAGAATTTGTCGATGATGTTTTGCCCGCCTTTCACGTAGCAAGCCGTTCCTAGGCAGACCCCGATCACGTATCTTCCTTTCGGCGTCAGGCTGAAAAAAGAGTAGAAAGTGACGACACCGTATATCTCACTCACCGGTATCGAGAGTTCTTCCGAGATGATTTCCTGCACTTCGAGCGGGATATAGCCGTACTCTTTTTGCGTCTCAGAAAGCACAAGCATCAAAGGCGAAGGCTCGTTTTTGTATTTGCCGCAGATATTCTTAATGATATCCACCGCTTCTTTTCGTAGGTGCATATTTGACTCCTAAAAATGAGTAATCGTATTCAATCATTATAAATAAAAGGGGCTGTTTTTGAAGGAATTCCCATTTTTCCGGTGCATAAATACCGACATATCGATTCAGAAACAAAGGTAGTCAAAACTAACTGATCATCGAATCTTTTCGTCTTCAGACTTTAAATCGCGTGTACTGAAAGGATAAAAAGAACAAAAAAATCCCGATTACTCGGGACTGCGTTCTTTTGGTGGCTCAAGGCGGACTCGAACCGCCGACATACCGGGTATGAGCCGGTTGCTCTAACCAACTGGGCTACTGAGCCAAAAGACAATAGACTGGTGGAGCATATCGGGATCGAACCGACGACCTCATGCTTGCAAAGCACGCGCTCTCCCAGCTGAGCTAATGCCCCAACTATTGACCGCTGAAACGCGGCTCGCTTATTATACCGAGGGTCTTTTCTCTTCTCAACAAGGTATTTTGCGTATTTTCAGCCCGCCCGTTTTTCGAAATCGCCCTTTGAGCAAAAATACGGATAAATCTCTATGTGTTCATCTTTTTTGGCGATGTAATAAGGCTCTTTTTCCCCTCTTTGGAAGCCTAGAGAAGACAAAAGGGCGTTGGACGCGGCGTTCCTTATATCGGTGAAGGCGCAAACGCCATTGTATCCAGCGACAAGGAAAAGATAAGAAAGGACCTTTCTTAAGCCTTCCTTCATGATCCCTTTCCGCCAATAATCCTTATTCAGCGTATAGCCGATTTCACAAGCGGAATCCCCCAATTCTTTGATAACCTCGATTTCCCCGATGGCCTTTCCTTCGTATTCGATGCACCAGCTATAATGGCGCTTTTTCCTTATCCATTCAGCAAGGATTCTTTTTGTAACATCTTTATCGCGATGAGGGTACCAGAATAAGTAGCGGGTGACTTCAATCGAGGAACACCATTCATAAACATCGTCCGCATCTTGGGCACGAAAAGGGCGCAAGCTCAAGCGCTCAGTGAAAAGAGTCGGCGTCTCTTTCATCGCCATATTTCCTTAATGATATAAAAGAGAATCATTCTTCTCTTTCGTCACTCGCTGACTCGTTATAGACGCGGCGTCCTTCGCCTCTTTCGATAGCCAAAAGCTTATCGGCAATCGGCAGATTTCCCGCTGGGAAGCAGATACTTTCGCCCTTATTCGATAAAATACGGTGCGATGGGATGAAAATAGGAAGGGGATTGCGCAGCAAGCAATAAAGGATGAGATTCTCTTTAAGGCCCGTCTCTTTGCTTGCTTCCCCTATTGCCTTGGTTGAACCGTATGGCAAAGTACGGCAATAGTTCCAGACTTTCTTCTCCTCTTCGCTGCCATCATAATGAAGGTGAAGATCGAAATCCTTCCGTTGCCCGAAACAATATTGATTGAGCTCGATGATGCTGTCGTACAAAGCGGAATTCTCTTCGTTTCTCGCTCCTTCTGGATCGTAGGCGCCGAAAATAAGGGAAATCAATTTGCGCCCTAAAGCAATAACGGTGACATTGCCCACGCCCGTATCATAAACTGCATAGCGAACCACTGCGTTATCGATCATCATCTATCTCCGCTTCAACGGGTTAATTTTATAACTTTTTGGCACGTTTTTGCAAATCTAGGCGGACAAAATAGGCAACTTTGTCGAAATTATTGCTTATGAGAGGAAACCGAAACAAAACGTTTTTCGTCCTCTTCATCGATGATATATGTCTTATCGGTACCATATATTTTGGCGATATTGCTGCAATGGCTCGCGACGCGCTCATAGCAATTGACGATATCGAAATAGACGAGTTCCGTGTAGCGGTTCGAGATCGTTCCGCTGACGCTCCCCTCCTCTTCGAAATGGGCATCGGTCGCTTTATCTAGCTCCTCAAGGAAGTGGCGGCGTTCCTGAATGACCTTAAGCCCAAGCTCTTTGCTCTCTTTTTCGTATACCTCGATCGTTTTGTCGATGAAGGTTATCGTCTTGTCGCTCACGGAGAGGAAGAAGGTTTTTTCCTCTTCGCTCAGCGCTTCCTTCTTTTCCTTGATGTGCGCGAAGAAATTGATGAGGTTCTCGCCGTAGTCCCCGATGCGCTCGATATCTTTGCTCGCCTTAAGGACCCCTAAAAGGAGAGCGATGTCTTTTTCCGAGAGATTGGTTTTGTCGCACCTTGAGAGATACTCGTTAAGCTGGCGGTCGATCATGTCGATGCTCGCCTCGAGATTCAAGCCGAATTCAGCGTCTTCATCGCGATTATTCTCCAGATAATCCCTGATCGTCTCAAACATCATTTTGTCGTAAGAGAACATCGTGAGCGTGCGCTTTTTCGCTAAAGCGAGCCCTTCGGAAGGAAAATCGTGCATCAAGACATCGTCAAGAGGCTCAAGGGCAGCGACGATTCTTTTCCTATCGGATGGGATCATCTTGTTGATGAGATCGGTCACGGGCGTTAAAAGAAGGAAGAAGATAAAACCGGTGACCAAATTGAAGAAGAGATGGCATAAAGCGACTTGGATCATCGGCGGAAGATACCAAGAGAAGCTCCCATCAGCGAGCTCTTTGCCCCAATAAGATGGGGTGGATAGCCAAGTACGGAGAGGCGGAATGAAGATGATGCCCATGAACAAAAATGCCCCGGCGGTATTGAAAAGCAAATGGAAAACGGCGACTTTCTTGCTTTCTTTGCTGCCTCCCAAAGAAGCGAATAAAGCCGTTGATGTCGTACCGATATTCGCTCCGAATAAGACAGGCAAAATGCCGAACAAGGAAATCGATACTCCGGCGCTCACCGCGTATAGCCCCTGCACCACGCCGACAACGGCGCTGGAGGATTGAATGCAGACGGTTGCCACGATACCGATCAATAAGCCTAACCAAGGGTGCTCATTGAGAGCGGAGAAAAGGGAGATGAACCAGCTTTCTTCAGCGATGGTCGACAAATACAGCTCCATTATCCACAAACCGAGGAAAAGAGCGCCCAAAGCAAAGGCGAGTTCCCCAATATCCGTCCACTTCTTTTTCGTGGCGAACAGGAGAATCACCGAGCCAATAAAGAGAATAAGCGGGAAATATTCCATCAAAGGGATAGAGACGATAAAAGCGGTGATCGTCGTTCCGACATTCGCCCCGATAATGACGGCAGCTGCCTGGACGAAAGTCAAAACGCCAGCCCGCACCAAACCGATCGTGAGAGCGCTTGTCCCGCCGCTAGACTGAATGACGGCCGTAAAACCGGCTCCGGCCAAAAAGCCGGTGAAGCGGTTTTTGCTAAGTTTGTGAATCCAATTCGACAAGCGGCCCGAAGCCATCCTCTTCAAGGTTGATGAAAGCGAAGTAATGCCATACAAGAAAAGGCCAAGGCCGCCTAGGGTCATGGTCCAAAACGCAACCTGATACCAAGAAAACATAATTTTTAACGCCCACCATTATGCTTGAGGCAAAAGAGAAAAAGAAGAATTTTGTGATTGTTAGCCCTTTCAGAAAATCAGAAAAAAGAAAGAAAGCAAGCATTCATCACACTTTTTTTCAATCGCAAGGAGAGAAAAGGCTCCAGAAGCCACTTTCTCATTGCAAAGAAGGGGCGGGGAGAGGATAATTACGGCGTCGATAAAGTAGAAAGCAGTTCGCAAGACTCGCCAGATTCTTCCTTCAAGAATTGGCTCATGGCTACCAAAAGCAGGTATATCATGGCTGGAGTGGCGCGAATTTGCCGCTCTATTTTATTTCTCTAGGAGGAACAGATCATCGCATACTTCAACTCGAACAACCGACGTCCTGAAAAACGCTTCGACCCCATCAATGAGCACATCCGCTACCCGGAAGTCCTCGTCATTGGCCCCACAGGTGAGCAATTAGGGAAAATGAGCTCTAGAGCCGCGAACGAACTCGCGATGCGCTACGACTTAGACCTCTACTGCGTTGCCCCAAACGCCAATCCGCCCGTCTGCAAAATCTGCAACTATGGCAAACTTCGCTACGAAAAGGAAAAAGCTGCCAAAGAAGCCAGAAAGAATCAACAGCGCACGGAAATGAAGCAAATCCAGCTCACGCCGCAAATCGGCGTTCATGATCTTGACACCAAAGCTCGCCAAGCCCGCAAATTCATTGAAGGCGGCGACAAAGTGCAAGTCTGCGTCGTCTTCCGCGGACGCCAAATGTCCCACAAGGAAGTCGGAGAAGATGTTATGAAGAGGTTTGTTGACCAGCTCGCCGACATCGCCATCGTTGACAAAGCCCCCTATTGGGAAGGCAAATGGTATAACTCGATCTTGGCACCAAGCAAAAAGAAATAGGAGGAATTCTTATGCCGAAAATGAAGAGCAACAGAGCTTTGATGAAGCGTATCAAAGTCACCGGAACCGGTAAAATCAAAAGAAAACACGCTTACATGGGCCATTTAGCCCCAAGAAAATCGCGCAAGCAAAAGAAACACTTGGCGATGGCTACTTATGTCAACCCAGTGGACATGCCACGCATCCGCGACATGATCAACTACAAGGCCAAATAACGAGGAGACAGAACAATGAGAGTTAAAGGAAGTGTTGCGACCAGAGCGCGCCGCAAGAAAATCTTAAACCGTGCCGAAGGTTATTTTGGCAGCAAGCATCTCTTATTCAAGACTGCGAAGGAACAAGTCCTCCACAGCCTCCGCTATAGCTATGTCTCGCGTCGCGAAATCAAACGCGATTTCCGCAAACTTTGGATCAAGCGTATCAATGCCGCTTGCCGCGTCAACGATATCAGCTATTCCCGTTTCATGGACGGCCTTAAGAAAAGCGGTATCTCCATCAACCGCAAGATGCTCTCCGAGTTAGCGATCAATGATCCTGCCGGATTCAGCAAACTCGTCGAGACCGCGAAAAAAGCCGGGAAATAAGCCTCACAAATATTAAACAGTCCACAAATGTGGGCTGTTTTTATTTAAGCAATTTAAAGGCTTTTGCCAAAATTCAACGCAAAAACAGGCTATTTTTCCTTAAACTCTTTTTTCACGCCATCGATATATAGAATTTCTTCCACGTTTTCTAGGCATTCTTCGACCATTGGGGTGAAATCCCATTTTTCTTCATAAAAAAGGCACTCGCTGACCTTTGGTTTGGTCTTTGGCTTTTTCGGCGCAAAGATCGTGCAGCAATCTTCAAATGGGCGAATTGAAATATCATAAGTACCGATTCTTTTGGCCGTATTGATAATGGTTATTTTATCGCTTACGGCAAGGGGGCGGATGATTGGGAAATTGGTGACATCGTTGATGGCGATCATCGAATCGAGCGTTTGGCTAGCCACTTGCCCGATCGATTCGCCTGTCGCAAGTGCAAGGCAATGCTCGGACTTGGCCAAAGAGGCGGCGATGCGTATCATCATCCTCCTCATGATAGTGATGCAATAAGGTTCATCGACATTGGCGTATATCGCTTCCTGAAGCTTGGTGAAAGGGATGATATTCAACTTGATTTCCCTTTGGTATATGGAAAGGGCTTTGATGATATCCTCCAATTTTCCCAAAACGGCGCTCGAAGTATAGGGAGGAGCCGCAAAATGGACGCATTCAATCCTTACGCCTCTGCGCAATAAGGCATAAGAAGCGACAGGCGAATCGATGCCGCCGGATAATAGCATCATTGCCTTTCCGTTCATTCCAAGCGGGTATCCGCCAGCGCCAGGATAAGAGTGGCAGCTGATGTAGGCGGCGTCTTTTCTCAAATCGATGTTCAAACGTATGTCCGGAGCATGCACATCGACTTCAAGGGGTGAATGCTCGAGAATGTATCCGCCAACCTCTCTAGCGATGCCGTAGCTATCGAGCGGATACGTTTTATCGGCGCGTTTGGCCTCCACTTTGAATGTTTTTCCGCTTTCTTTTTGGATAAGGGCGAGGGAAGTCGATTTTATATCGTCGAAATCCTTGCTTGCTTTATAGACAAGCGATAAACGTTGGATGCCGCTCACTTCTTCAAGACGGTGCAGCACTTCCCCTTCATTCCCTTTCGTCAAAGAAACGTAGCTATGATCGCGGTCGCAGGTTATGCTCACTCCTTCATAATGGGCGAGAGCGTCACGAATATTCCGATTAAGCTGGTTTATGAACAATCTGCGGTTGTCGCCTTTGGTGCCTAGTTCCCCATAATGCACCATGATCATTTCGCATTTCATCTATCAATGACCTCCATCATTATCTTGGATAGCGTTCGCACGAATTCCTTTGCTTCCGTAAGCGTGTTTTCGCCAGAAAATGAAAGGCGGATGCTGTTGCTGGCCTCTTCCAATGGATATCCGCATGATAAAAGGACGTTTGAAGCGATGGCTGCTTTTGATGAGCAAGCCGAGACGCTTGAAACATAAATATCATGGTTGGACAAGGCCTCCACGATCACCGAAGCTTTCTTTTTCCTGAAGCCGACATTTAAAACGAAAGGCGTCTGTTTTGCGGAGATTTCATCTGAATGAATGCTGAATTGCTCAGGGTCAGACAAGAAGTAATCGCGAAGATATTCGTATATTTCTTTGGCGTTACGATAGTTTTCTTCGCGGTGAGCTAAAGCGATTTCCAAAGCTTTCTCTAACGCTATAGCCCCAGCGACATTCACCGTGCCAGCGCGAAAATCGTTTTCTTGCTCCCCTCCCGCCACAAGCGGAATGAACGACATCGTTTTTTTATAAAGCAAGGCGCCGCTCCCTTTTAACCCGGCGAACTTATGGGCAGAGAACGAGCATAAGTCGATATCGCTATAAGGAAGGTCTATTTTTCCTATCGCCTGAGTGGCGTCGACATGGAAAAAGCATTTAGGGAAGCCGTGCACTATCCTCCCCAAAGAAGCGATGTCATTGCATGAGCCTAACTCGTTATTCACCGCCATCACGCTCACGATGATGGTGTTTTTGTCTAACGAGGGAAGAAGCTCGTTTTCGTTAACGCGCCCAAAGCGATCGACTGGCAGTTTGACGATATCGAATCCGGCGTATTTTTCCAGCTCTTCAAGAGGCTTATTGACGCTAGGATGCTCAACGCTTGAGAAAAGAATCCTTTTCCCGCGATTCTCGTAGCGGACCCCCGTGCCCTTCAAAGCCAGATTATTCGATTCGCTGGCCCCGCTAGTGAAAAGCAGCGAGTGCGTTTTCTCTATTTTCAAGAGCTTAAGGATCTTGCTTCTAGCTTCTTCTAAGGCCCTAGAGGCGGCTAAACCGGCGGCGTGATTGGATTCGCTGTTGCCGAAATAATCCTCGCTAGCCTTAACGAAGGCGGACAAAACTTCCTTATTGGGCCGTGTGGTGGCCGCGTTATCGAAATAAATCATCATTGAGCGCCTTTGCTGCTGCGCTTGCTTTCAAGAGCGACTTCATATGATTGCTTGAAATCTCCGCTATAGAAAAGGCGCTCCGCTTGATTCAGCAGGGAATTGATTACCTCATTGCTATTGCGGCGCCGATTCATGGCGACAATCGTGGATTCGGCAAGAGAAAGGTCTTTCTTCATTTGGTTGATCGAGGCAAACGTCGCATCCCCCGCTTTCTTCAATTCGGCGTGAATCTCTCGCACCTTCATCACATCGATAGGCCGAGCGTAAAGAAGGGCGCTCAGACCGTTGAGTTTCTCGTGAATGAGCGCGAAATCATTCTCGTATCTCTTATCGACGGCATCGATATTCGCTTTTCTCACATCAATCTCGGCTTGTCTTAGTTCTTTATAGTAAACGGACAGGTCTTCTCGAGCTTCCTCACTGTCGTTTTTGAGGGACGAGAGGTAGTCGCGGAGCGCGTTTATGGCTTTTGAGGCCTCCGAATTGCGCTCTTTGAGATTGTCCATTTTCTCTAGAAGAAGGGAATACGGCTGATAGATTCCGCTATTGACGTATGTATCAAGCGAGCGTTTGCTTGCGCCAGCTTTGTTTATGGCATCGGTGATATCGTCAATGAGCCGTTGCTCCTCTTTGTCGAAAAGGTAGTATTTTTTGAGTGTCGGCCGCGAATGGCAAAGATTGATGAAAGTCGACTCGAGCGTCACTTCTTCCTTGCTGACATCGCCTGTTTCCTTCTCGAAGCGCTCTCTTGCCTTGACTTCTTTATCGAGCGCCTCGTCATAGTGTTTCATTTTCTCGGTCAATTCATCGATCGACTCGCTCACGCCTTTGAGGGCAAATCCCTGAATCTGGCCAGCAAGTTTGGAAATGCGCTCATCGATCACGTTCAGGTCATTTTTGGTGAGAATATGGTAAAGCGGATATTTGCTCTCGCTCATCTCATCGTATTTATGGCTTAAGCGCGAGAGCTTTTCCGGAAGAATGATCGTTACGCTCAAGCAAAGGCCTGGCAAATTGGTCAAAGCATGTGACAAAGAATCCGTTATTGGGGCGATTGAGCTAGTCAAAGTCGTTTTCGCATTTGAATAACGGGCGTTTTCGATATCGGTCTCAACCTCATCGAAAAGCGATTCGATTTTCCTGAACATGGCGTTTAGCGATGTGCTGATGAGGCTGAGGTCGCCTTGCTTGGCGTAATAAGATTGCTTGACGGCCCGAAAACGCTCTCGCTCCGATACGGCGAGCTGACGGCAGATTTCCTCTTCCTGAAACTTATGCTTGAGAGCGTTATTGAGGCTATCGACGGCGCTTTCGTAATCGTCGATGTTCTTTTTAAAGGTCGGAAGAGATGATTTGAGCTCGCCAAAACGGCGCTCGGAAACAAAATCCTGCATCGAATTCACGCTAGCCTGCGCATTGGCATCCAAAATATCGCGGATATCCCTAAAGCGGCGATTGAATTCGATGTAATCCTGGACATAAGTCAAATTCATCGAGGAAATCGTCTCTAGACGTTTGACGTACTGATAATCCTGCCCCAAAAGCACGGCGTGGCATTTCTCGAAGCGCGATGATAAGCCCTTCGCGGTTTTCTTCAAGGCGATATGCTTGAATAGGGTGAAATAAAGGACAACGAAAAGCACAGCCAGCGCGGCAAAGGCACCAATAGATATCGCGATTACTCCACCAACCGAAAGCAAAATAGCCATAAGGAAATTTCCCTAAGGAATAATACCACACTAACGCCAGAAAAAGAGAAAAAGTCATTAGAAATGAGAAACATCCTAAATGCCCTGATCATCAAAGAAAAACCGCTTGACAGAGGCTAGCCTAATACATAAAGTATTACTCGCGTAAATAGAGCAGCAGGTTATTACTATTCTGTCTGACGTCGCTCAAGCCGATCCAAAGTAAGCCTAGGCTACAAGGCCGAAATTAGAGAGCGACACCCGAGAATAGGAGATGGCCCCAAGTCTTTGTTTAGGCAAAGAAAGGAATTATAAATATGTCAAAGTACACAGGAAGCAAGTGGAAATTATCCCGTCGCCTTGGTTTCAGCACCCTTGAAAGCGGTGATGAGCTCAAGAAACGCGCTTATGGCCCAGGTCAACACGGCCAAGATCGCAAAAGAAAGCCATCAGAATACGGCAAACAGCTAATCGAGAAGCAGAAGCTCCGCCAGATGTATGGCGTCAGCGAGCGTCAATTCCGTCGCCTCTTCTTGCTCGCGAAAGCGGAGAAAGACACCGTCACCGGTTTGGCCTTCTTCCGTATCCTCGAGAGCAGGCTCGATAACCTCGTTTATCGTATCGGATTCGCCCGCACCCGTGCTGGGGCCCGTCAACTCGTCAACCATGGCCACATCTTGGTCAACGGCAAGAAAGTCGACATCCCAAGCTATTTGTGCAAAGTCGGCGATGTGATCACCCTCAAAGAGGAATCGCCGCTCAAAGTCGTCAAAGAATCGATTGAAGGCAAGCCGAATATCCCAGGCTATGTCTCTCTCGATGCCGAGAAGTTCTCCGGCAAATTCGAAAGACTCCCTGAGAGAAACGAACTCCCAGCCGACATTGCCGAAGCCCAGATCATCGAGTACTACAACCGTCTCTTATAATCTAGGTTCATTAGATGTAGCTAAACGCCGGTCTCCGGCGTTTTTTTCTTATGTGAAAATTAGCTAATATCGGTCATTTCTTCGCAACAATATTTGCGTTTGCCTCATCAAATAGAGGATAATTGCCGTATGAAAGAACTCGGCGAAATCGTGGGAAGCAATCTCCAGGAGCTAAGAAAATCGCGCCACTTGACGCAGCAAGAGCTTGCAGAGCAAGTTGGCTTCAGCGACAAAAGCATATCCAAATGGGAACTCGGGAAAGCTGTGCCAAGCGTTGATATCTTGATGGAATTCGCCTCGTTTTTCGGCGTCAGCGTCGACTATATCATCACTGAGCGCGCGCCAGGCGAAGTCCAAAAATCGCTGAATGAGACGAATAAGCGGAAAAGCAATCAGATCATCCTTATCGCTTTATCGGTCTGCATAATCTATGCCATCGCAGGCGCCATATACGTGACAAACATCATAAATGGGCACGCCGTCAATCTCTGGATTGCCTTTATTTGGGCTTTGCCTGTTTCCTTTTTCTTCTGCAGTGCCTTCAATTGGCACTTCTGGCGCCGCAATAAATCGTTTTACGTCTTCATCTCTCTTTTTTGCTGGTCCCTCATCGCCTCGTTCCAAATCCATTTTCTCTTCTATCCGCCATACGAAAACCTTTGGTACATCTATTTGCTCATGATCCCTGTCCAAATAGCCATCGTGCTCATGGCAAACCTGAAATAAAAAACCGCCCGAAGGCGGTAATCATAATTCGCCGAGATACCAGTTCTTCTTGCCGCGTCTCACGATAATGTATTTGCCATGCATCGCTTTCGCTTTGTCGTAAGTCGCCGATAAATCGTTTACCTTCTCGCCATTAACGAGAACGCTATTCTGCTCAATGAATGTTTTAGCCTCGCGTTTGCTTGATGCGGCACCCAGCTTAACGAGGAGGTCCACCAAATTCATGCCTTCCTCGACTTTGACTTTGATAGAGCCTAGAAGCGTTTCGATTTCCTTTTCGTTGAGCCCTTTGACATCGCCAGCGAAAAGCGCGTTGCTCATTTTGAGAGCCTCATCCGCCGCGTCTTTGCCGTGTATGTCCTTCGTCACCTCGTAGGCTAATTTCTTTTGCGCGATTCTCATACCGGGGTTATCGTTGTGCTCACGCGCGATATTCTCTATTTTGTCTTTCGAAAGGAAAGTGAATACCTTGAGATATCTGACGGCATCCTCATCTGTCGTATTGATGAAGAACTGATAGAGCTCATAAGGCGAGGTCAGCTCAGGATTGAGGAACAAAGCGCCTTTTTCGCTCTTCCCGAATTTCTTGCCATCGCTTCTTGTGATGAGCTTGCAAGTTAAAGCCTCGACTTCCTCTTGATCGCCATCGATTTTCCTGATGAGCTCCAAACCGCTCGTGAGGTTGCCCCATTGGTCATTGCCGCCGGCTTGGATGGCGACGCCTTTCTCGTGATGCAGTTTATAGAAATCGATTGATTGGAGAATCTGATAAGCGAATTCCGTGAAGGATATCCCGCTTTCCAAGCGTGAGGCGACGATTTCTTTCGAAAGCATGTAATTGATTGGGAAATATTTGCCATAATCGCGCAAAAAATCGATGGTGGTCATATTGCCGAGCCAATCGTAGTTATTGACGATTTCGCCTTTGTTCGGGTCGCTTAAATCCAAAAAGCGCTCAAGCTGGGATTTGATGGAGGCGGTATTGGCGGCGAGAGTCTCTTTGGTTTGGATATTTCTCTCTTTGCTTTTGCCGCTTGGGTCTCCGATCATGCCGGTAGCCCCGCCAACGACAGCGATGATTTTATGCCCCGCTCTTTGTAGACGCATGAGAAGGGAAATCATCACATAATTGCCGACGTGCATAGAAGAAGCGCTCGGATCGAAGCCGCAATAAATGACGGTCGGTTTAGAGAGGATTTTCCTCACGTTCTCCGCCGATGAGTATTGCTCAATGAGCCCGCGGTAATTCAGTTCATCGATGATATTTTCCATAATTGCACCTGCCAAATAGGTATTCTACCTATCTTTTATCCATTGTCGAGAGAAAGAAAGCAAAAAGGCCGCAAGCGATGCTTACGGCCCGATTTGTTAGATTTTATGGGAAGATTAATACATTCCGCCCATATCACCGCCACCCATTGCAGGAGCAGCCGGCTTATCTTCTTTGATTTCCGTTACCGCGGCTTCCGTGGTGACAAAGAGAGCGGAGATCGAAGAGGCGTTAAGGACGGCCGTGCGGGTGACCTTGGTCGGATCGACGATGCCCGAAGCGAGCATATCGACCCATTTGCCTGTGGCAGCGTCAAAGCCAGTATTGCCCGAAGCGGCTTTCATCTTCTCTTCTACCTCGTCAGCGTCATATCCGGCATTGTCGGCAATCTGACGGAGAGGGGCATAGAGAGAATCCAAGACGGCATTGATGCCTTTTTGGATGTCTGGGTTATCGTCTTTGAGCTCGGAGCGAAGAGCTTTATAAGCAGTCGCTAGAGCGGCCCCGCCGCCAACGACGATGCCTTCGCTAACCGCGGCTTTCGTCGCGTTGAGGGCGTCTTCGATGCGGAGCTTTTTGTCTTTCATCTCGCTCTCTGTCTGAGCGCCGACTTTGACAACCGCAACGCCATTCGATAGTTTCGCGATACGCTTATTGATACCTTTCTTGTCGTAATCGCTCGTGGCGACGGAATATTGGGCCTGGAGCTCAGCGACGCGATCGGCGATATCCTTCTTATTGCCTTCCCCATCGACTATGGTCGTGCTGTCTTTCTTGACGATGACTTTCTTCGCGCGTCCAAGATCATCGATTGTGAGGTCTTTGAGATTCATGCCGAGATCTTTACTATAGAAGCGGGCGCCGGTGAGAATCGCTATATCTTGGAGCATAGCTTTCTGGGCATCGCCGAATTCAGGGGCTTTCGTGGCCACGACATTGAAGGTGCCACGGAGCTTATTGAGGACGAGGGTGCTAGTCACATCGCCATCGAGATCGTCAGCGATGATAAGAAGCGGCTTATGGCTATCGACAACAGCCTGGAGCATCGGGATGATGTCTTGGATGTTGCTGATTTTCATATCGGTGACAAGGACATAGGTATCTTCAAGGACGCTTTCCATCTTCTCGCGATCGCTAGCCATATATGGCGAGATATAGCCTTTATCGTATTCAAGGCCTTGGGAGAGGACGAGCTCATCTTCGCTTGTCTTGCTCTCGTCGACGGTGATGACGCCGTTATTGCCGACTTTCTCCATGGCTCTCGCGATAAGCTTGCCGATTTCTTCATCGTGGCTCGAGATCGTCGCGATAGAGGCGATGTCTTCATTGGAAACGACGGGTTTGCTCATCTTCAGGAGCTCAGAAGCAACTGCTTTCCCCGCTTTTTCCATGCCAATGCGGACGAAGACCGGGTTAGCCCCTTTCTCCACGGCGTTGATGCCGCGGTGAATCATAGCCTGAGCCAAAACGGTCGCAGTGGTCGTGCCATCGCCGGCTTTCTCATTTGTCTGGTTGGCGACTTCATACACCAATTTGGCGCCCATATTCTCGACTGGGTTCTTGAGTTCGATCTCTCTTGCGATGGAGACCCCATCTTCGCAGATGCTCGGGCTGCCATATCCTTTATCAAGGGCGACATTGCGTCCTTTCGGACCGAGAGTTACTTTGACGGTATTGGCGAGGGTATCGACGCCATTCACCATCTCATCACGGGCGCTTTTCCCGAATGTGATTTTCTTTGCCATAATTAGTTAACCTCTTTTCTTTATTAGTCGATAACCGCAAGGATATCCTCGGATTTGATGAGAAGGTACTTATGATCGCCTTCTTCATAATCTGTTCCGGCGTATTCGCGATAGACGACCTTGTTTCCTTCTTTGATGCCTTCGATCTTGATGATCTTTCCATCAGCGTTGGCTTTGCCAGGGCCTAATGCGACAACCGTCGCGACATTGCCGACTTTCTTTTCGCTCGCAAGAACGATGGAGCCGACTTTTTTCTCACTCGGGGCTTTCTCGATGAGAATGTAATCATTGAGTGGTTTTATCATTTTCGTTAATTCCTCCATTTGGAATACAGCAAGTATCTTAATCACATTTTTGGCACTGTCAATAGATGAGTGCTAAAAAATTGCAACAAAATGAAAAAGATAAGGAAAATTCGAACATTTTTCGCATATTTGATTATTGAATCAGTTTTTAGCGACCTTGCATCGTCTCCGATGCTTCTTCTAAAACTTCCAAGAAATTGTTTAAGCTCTCGATTCCTTCGTATTTGGCTTCGATATGCCAGTTGTTCCAAGAAACGTGATGCTTTTCGCAAAGAGAGATCCACTCTTCCTCTTCCACGGTCTCAAAAGAGTCAACTGTCGTTCCGATATCGCTTAGTAGAAGCATGCCTTTATAATCAATCAAGGCAACATAGAAATAATTGACGGGCGTCAGCAATTTGGGCACCATGATCTCGGCGACGTCTGTCACCCTTTGATATATTGGGTAAAATTGCTTTAAAGTCGTTAGGAGCACACGGGTGGTTCACGTTTAGTCTTCGTCGGACTTTTTTGGGTATACATCCCTGAATTTGATTCTTTTGCGTTGCGAAATTGCCCTTTCGATGAGCGAAACCACCTTGTCGTACCTGCTTCTTGGCGGGTTCCATATAAAAGAGAAAAGGTCGAGCCACCCCTGAAGCTTCTGCCTTTTGAAGGAACCGTGCGCCCTCAGGTAGATCTTGAGCTTGGAGTGCACGTCGTTTATCGCGTCCATCGGGTTGTCGCGATCTGGCAGCCCCTTGGTCTCGGAAGTTTTGTGAATCTCGCTTTTGAGATGCAGCCTCTCGACGAGGAGGGAATGCGAATTGTCGCCGTCGTGGACGAGAGTCGAGCCTGGGGCGATATGGCCGCCGAGCGCCGAGAGAATCGCTTTCTTGGACGGCTTGCTCGCCTTGGTCGCGACGAATACGGCCATCTTGCCGTCAGTCGCCGTCGCGATACATATCTTGTTTCTCGATATGCCCCTCGGCATCTTCCCGTCTTCCTTCGCCTTTCTCTCCGCCGAATCCACGGATATGAAAGTCTCATCGATCCAGACGCGGCCGGACAGCTTGACCCCGCCTTGCCACCCTTCAAGGGTCGCGAAAATCTGGCTGAGCCAGAAAACGCCGGTCTTTCCGTCGTTCTTGTTGTCCCTTGCGCTCGTCGTCAGGGAATGGAACTCGAACAGGTGGAGAAGGAATTCTATCCTCTCTGACAGCGGTATCTTCCTCGAGTCGAAGACTGTCGATGTGAGCGGATTGAACCTTCTGCCGCAGGATTTGCAGCGGAATCTCCTTATGCCCGAGGCGAGCTTCCCGTCCTTGGCTATGTCGGCCGACCCGCAGACCGGGCACGTCCCTACCTTGAGCGAGTTGATGAGGCTTATCTCGCCAGCCGTCGGCTTCCTGTGTTTCTCCAAATACCATTCCTCGATCGTCGACGAGACGAGATCTCTCGCCTCCTTGCCGCCGGACGAAATCTCCGGTTGCCTTAAAGACGATCCCCACGATCGGTCTTTGCTTTTACCCATTTTCAGCAGCTCCTGCCCTTGGGGAGCCTTCGCGGGAGCTGCTGATTTCTCAAACGCGGAAGCCCCCCAAGGGTCTTTGGAAAACGCGGGTCTCCCCGCTCCCTGGATTATATCACCTCAACACCCGTGTGCTCCTAACGACTTTTTGCTTTATTTCCTCTAGCGCTTCTCGAAATGTCATATTTAAATCCTTCCTTCTGATGGCAAATTAGTCAAGAACGAATAAGGGCGTCGTTCCTGAGGCTTTTGCTAAAAGAATCAAAAAAACTTCACCGATAGATGAGTCCCGTGCGTTCGGCAAGTGAAATTTGACCCACCCCCCGTTAACTTGATTGATTCTTTTTTCCTTCAGCTTCCCGGCGAATACCCTCGGCTTTCGGCCAGAGGTATCCATTGAG
>CAVKAR010000016.1:0-28216 GCA_963654425.1 Lachnospiraceae bacterium | reverse complement strand
ACGATTAGACCTGCTCCGAAATAGTGTTCCGCGTAACGATTATCGAGGAGCAGATCGTAATCGATATTGCTATCTAAGCCAGTGATATTGAATTCATTCCAGGCATAGAACTTTTTGCCATTGACATCTGCCTCGATAGTGTCAATTTCCCCCATAACGTATTTGTTTTCGAAAACGATTGAAGGGATATCGTCAATATCTTCTTCGGCAAAATCGTTGTAAAAGCCGATTGTGCCGGCGTTGAAAGCCAGAAACTTGGCGTTTTGATTCGTTGGGAAAACATCATGAGCCGCTTTCAAAAATGTCCCATCCCCACCAACGACAACTACCAAATCCGGAACGTCATTTGATTCAAGGAACCTTTGATCAGACCTCAATTTGTTTTTGATTTTCCTTAATAGCGGCGAATCCTCTAGCCCGCTTTTTGCAAATAGACAATATTTCATCTAGTTATTTCTCGTATTTATAGAATCCTTCCCCTGAAGAAACGCCGAGTTTTCCTTCGTCGATATAGCGCTTGAGCATATCACGCTGAAGCTTGAAATGGAAAGGAGCCAAGAAACTCGGGATCTTGCAATAGGCATTCACGATTTCATAAGCTGTTTTTAAGCCGACTACATCAAGAATTCTAAATGGGCCTTTTGGAGCGCCCGTCCCTTTAATCCATGCCATATCGATTGATTCGGGGTCGCTTATGCCTAGCACGAGCAAATCCATAGCGGAGAAGAGAAAGGGGATGAGCATCGAATTCAATAGATATCCGGCTTTCTCCTTGCGGACTGGCAAAGGAATCATCCGTATTTCCTTGGCAAAGGCGAGTGTCTCGTCGAAATACTCCATATCGGTGTGTTTCTGCGCCATGACTTCGGCGATATTGTTGAGCCAAATCTCATTTGCGAAGTGCATAGCCAAATATCGCTCAGGGCAACCAGTGTATTTGGCAAATGTGCTTGGGAGCATTGATGAACTATTGGTCAATAGAACTGTCTTCTTATCGAGCAAAGGCGCGGCTTTCTTGTAGAATTCGATTTTAGCGTCCTTGTTTTCGCTCATCGATTCGATGACGACATCAGCATCCTCGAAAGCCCTTTTCATATCGAGTTCCAATTTTAGGGAGGAATAAGCTTTTTCGACTTTATCAAGGCATCTTTTTTTATCAAAAGAAGAAGGATCGGCGATGCCCATGCACCATTTGCCTTCTTTTTTGTCCATTGCTTCAATCGCCTCAAGATAGTCTTTCTTGATTTTGTCTAGCTTTGGCTGCGTACGGGTGATGGAAGATTCGCTTCTTAGCCAAATTGTTACGTCAAATCCGCAATAAGCGGCTTGAAAAGCGATTTGGCTGCCGAGAACTCCGCCACCGGCAATGACTACTTTCTTGAAACTCATTTTGTTTCTCCTTGCTTATTTGCCTTAAGTATAATTGTTTTTCTCACTCTTTAGTTAAGAAAAATATGTGCAGCCATCGAAACTTTTGACTAAAAATAAGCATATCGCAAAAATATGCTTGATTGCTGGCTTTTCTCTTAGGAAAGAAAAGCGTTCTTAGTCTAATAGGCTTGCTTTGTAGCCTGCATCAGCGATGGCTTTCAGCAAAGTATCGGCCTTTACTTCTTTTTCCGCTTTGATTGTCGCAGTTTTTTCTTTCAAGGACACTTTGGCATTTGTTACGCCGTCAATCTTTTCGAGTGCTCCTTTGACATGCGCGAGGCAGTGCTCGCACATCATCCCTTCGACTTTGAGTTTGATTTCCATTGTATTTTCCTCCTTTATTTCAACCGCCTTCAAAAAATCGGGCAGCGGAATGGCTTTCTTGTTTGTTTTCCTCTCCTTATATGGATTGAAGAAGTTGAGGCGCAATGCGTTAGATACAACGCTGACGCTCGATAGGCTCATTGCCGCTGCCCCCATCCACGGCTTCAGTTTCGCTAAACCGATTGCGCTAAAAGCCCCGGCGGCAATTGGAATCATCACTAGATTATAAAAGAAAGCCCAGAAGAGGTTTTCCTTAATGTTGCGATATGTGGCTTTGGCGATATTGATGGCTGTCACAGCATCTAGAAGGGTTGAGCGCATAAGCACGATTTCGCTCGAATCGATGGCAATGTCGCTGCCAGCGCCAATAGCGATGCCAACATCAGCTTCCGTTAGTGCCACAGCATCGTTGATCCCATCGCCTATCATGGCGACCTTCCCGTATTTTTTCAGCTCTTTGACTATGGATTGCTTCTCAATAGGCAATGCGCCCGCCTTGAAGTAGCTAATGCCGGTTTTATCCGCGATTGCTTTGGCCGTTCTTTCGTTGTCACCAGTTACCATAATGGGCGTAATGGCTAATTTCTCAAACTGCTCAATTGCTTTTTTCGAGTCGTCTTTTATGGAATCTGCAACGGCAATAATTCCAATGAAAGAGCCGTCTTTTGCAAAAAATATCGGGGTTTTGCCGACATTCGCAAAATCAGCAGCAAAACTAGCGTATTTTTCGCTTAAGTACCCGTTTTTCTCAAAAAACGATTGCGAACCAGCGAGATATTCGCTTTCGCCAATCATTGCTTTTATGCCATTCCCGACGAGATTCTCAAAGGAGGAAACATCAAGAGGATCCAATCCGCTTTCTTTCGCTTTGCTCACGATTGCTTTCGCCAGAGGATGTGATGAACTGATCTCAAGAGAATACGCTATGCGGAGAAGATCTTTTGCCTCATATCCTTCCCCTGGAACGATGTCGGTGACTTTTGGCTTTCCTTCCGTGATGGTCCCCGTTTTATCAAGAATGACAAAATCGATCTTGCTGGCCTTTTCCAAAGCAGAGGCGTTTTTGAATAAGATGCCTTTTTTCGCGCCTAAGCCGCTTCCTACCATGATGGCGACAGGGGTGGCTAACCCTAAAGCGCAAGGGCAAGATATCACAAGGATCGAAATGGCTCTCTCCAATGAATAAGAAAGAAGAGTTACACTGTCAAGGCTGTTCACGAAATTGTTTCCGAAGATCATCCAGAATGTGAAAGTTATCAAGGAGAAAAGGAGAACGACAGGGACAAAGACACCTGCTACTTTGTCGGCGATTTCCGAAATCTTCGTTTTGGTGCCGCTTGCCTCTTCAACCATCTTGATTATTTGGCTCAATGATGTCTCTTCGCCAACGCGTGTCGCTTCGCAAATCAAAGCCCCGTTTTGGTTGATGGTGGCCGTTGCAACTTTATCGCCTTTCTTTTTGTCGACAGGGATTGATTCGCCAGTCAAGGGCGATTCATCAACGGCGCTATCTCCGCTTATTACCACTGCATCGGCCGGGAAAGCCTCCCCGGGCTTCACGATGAATCTGTCGCCTTTGTTTAAATCGCTTGCCAAAATGGTTTTTTCTTCATTGCCAATCAATAGGTGCGCTTCTTTTGGTGCCAAATCTAGAAGTCCTTTAAGGGCGCTGGTCGTTTTCCCTTTGCTATAGGATTCCAATGTTTTGCCGATGGTGATAAGGGCGGGGACCATACCGCTTGTCTCGAAGGAAAGATTCATGCTGTCTCTCATTAATGAAGCCATATCCATACTCATGGCGTCTCTTCCCATCAAAAAGAGGATGGCAACGCTGTAGATCCAGGCGATTCCAGCCCCTAACATTATGAGCGTATCCATGTTCGGGGAGCGGTGGATGACGCTTTTGAATCCGGAGACGAAAAAGCGGTAATTTATCAGCATGATGGCTAGCGATAAAAGCATTTCGGTCAAGCCAACATAGAAGGGGTTATTCCCGAAATCGCCCAACGGCCAAGCTAGCATATAGCCCATGCCTATATAAAATAAAGGTATTAGAAGGAGCAGAGAAAAAATCAAGCGCTTGAGAAGGCTCGGCGTTTCTTTGTCAATGAATCTATCATCGGCATTTGTGGCTTTTTCTTTGGGAGAATTTGCTAAAGAAGCTCCATAGCCAGCCTTCTTTATAGCGTCAATGAGCAAAGTAGACGAAGCAGGTTCTTCATATGTTACCGTCAACGAGTTTGACAAAAGGTTTACGTTAGCCGTCTCTACCCCTTTAAGGCTTTTGGCGGCTTTTTCGACATGGTTTGCGCAAGCGGCGCAGCTCATGCCGGTAATGTTGTATTTTTCCTCGACTGTCTTTTTCATAGCTAATTAAGTCTCTTGATGATTTCTAGCAAATTGTCCATGGCTTTTTCTTCACCTGATAAAACCTCTTCTTTGACGCATGTTTCCATATGCGTTTGGAGAATGAGATAGCCTAGTGAGCGGAGAGCGCTACTCGCGGCTGCGACTTGGTTTAGAATCTCTCCGCAGTAGCGGTTGTCGTCGAGCATTTTCGATATTCCGTTCAATTGCCCGATGATGCGGCTTATCCGGTTCTGAAGGCCCATCAACTCTTCCTTCGATCTCTCGGTGCTTCTTTTGTGGCATTTGCATTCTTCCATAAGGATTACCTCGAGCGAAATATATACCCTCCGGGGGTATATTTCAAGGAAGACGCTTTACCTAAAACGGCAAATCATTAAAATAAGGCGGTATGCGTAGCGAAAGACTCCCATTCGAAGGCCTCACCAATTGCCGTGATTTAGGCGGATTTCTCGCAAAAGAAGGCAAAAGGACCATTGGCAAGAAAGTGTATCGGAGCAATTCGCTCGATGAATTGACGGAAAAAGACATCGCAATCTTCGAAGCTCATATAAAACTGTCTTATGTGGTCGATCTTCGCTCCCTTTCGGAAAGCAAAATACATCCTGATGCAATCATCAAAGGGGCAACTTATCGCATTTTGCCATTCCATGGGCTTAATTCTTTGCCAGCTCCGTATCCGCATAAAGACTACAACCTGGATGATGAGAGCCTCATGAATAACATCCGCTTCTTGTATTGCCTAGACGAAAACGGATGGGCGATTGACGCGATGAGAAAGAATTATCGCGAGAAAATAAACGATGAGACAGCCAAAAACAGCATTAAAGCGTTTTTTGAGCTTCTAGCCAATTTAAAAGAAGGGGCAGTGCTATTTCACTGCCATGAAGGCAAAGACAGAACCGGCATACTCGCGATGCTCTATCTCGGCTTATTGGGAGTAAGTGACGAGGATATCATCGATGACTATCTCGCAAGCAACGATTATTTGGCTTACAGAAAAGAGAGAAGAAAGCGCTACTTCGATGAGGTCGCGTATTTGCCGAACAACGATCCTATGTATCAGTCTCTCATCGACTTAGCGGGTGTCAACGAAGAATGGATAAGAGCTGCAATGAAGGAAGTCTATCGCTTTGGCGGATATGAACGTTATCTCAATGAGCAAGTCGGCATATGCGAAAAAACAATTGAAGAAATACGCCAAAAATATCTGCTCTAGGAGCAAACGGCAAGAATAAAGAAAACCCCGCCTAGGCGGGGTCGGCGTTTTTATGGATTAAGCAGCTTTGCCAACGCTACCGAAGAGTTTCATCTTCTCTTCAACTTTGGCGCAGATCGCTTCGTATCCAGGTTTCAATAGTTTGCGTGGATCATAGCCTTTGGTGGCGTTATCCCCAGTCGGGCTTGCTTTGCCGCTTGCGCAGTAGTCAATCGTGGCTTGGGCGAAGACTAATTGGCAGTCGGTGTTGACGTTGATTTTGCTGACGCCGTTTTTGATGGCGTGAACGATTTGATCGTCCGGGATGCCAGTTCCGCCATGCAAGACGAGCGGAATGCCGCCTGTGGCTCCGTTAATGGCTTCAAGAGCATCGAAATGGAGTCCTTTCCAATCGGCTGGATAGATGCCGTGGATATTGCCAATGCCGGCCGCTAAGAAGTCAATGCCGAGATCGACGATGGTTTTGCATTCTTTTGGATCAGCGACTTCCCCATCAGCTGTAACGCCGTCTTCCGTTCCGCCAATCGCGCCGACTTCGGCTTCAATCGATAAGCCTTTATCGTGGGCCAAGGCCACTAATTCCTTCGTCTTGGCGATATTTTCATCAAAAGGAAGCGATGAGCCGTCGAACATAATGGAAGTGAATCCGGCAGCGATACAGTCTTTCGCGGCTTCATAGGTGCCGTGATCTAAATGCAAAGCGACTGGAACGGTGATGCCGAGGCTTTCGTCCATGGCTTTAACCATCGCAGCGACGGTTTTAAAACCCGTCATATATTTGCCAGCGCCGCAGCTAACGCCCAAGATAACGGGAGAATTCAGCTTTTGGGCCGTAAGAAGAACGGCTTTCGTCCACTCAAGATTGTTGATATTGAATTGACCGACGGCGTAGTGACCATCACGAGCCAATTTCAACATTCTGGTTGCATTAACTAACATATTTTTAAGAACCTCCAAGTTCCGTCCATAATTATTGCTTTCTCTTTCTTTCTTTGCAATCTTTTAGGCCTATTCTAAAATGTTTCCATGAACTTCAATGGGTGGGAAAAATTATCCCTTGTCGACTTCGATGATCATATTGCAATGACCTTGTTCAGCGCAGGGTGCAATATGCGTTGCCCTTTTTGTCATAATAAGAGTTTGGTCCTTACTCCGGCTGAAAACCCTATCATCCCTTGGGATGAGGTGAAGGATTATCTTGAACGTCGCAAAAATATCATAGATGCGGTGGTGATCACGGGCGGCGAGCCAACTATCAACAAAGACTTAATCGATAAAATCCAGGAAATCAAAAAATACGGTTATTTAGTGAAGCTGGACAGCAATGGCACAAACCCCGATTTGCTTATGGATTTAGTCAATTTGGGTCTAGTGGATTACATAGCCATGGATATCAAAAACTCTCTGAAAAAGTATGGGGAAACGTGCGGCAATCCATCAATTGATTTATCGAAAATAGAAGAATCGATCCGTTTTTTGATAAACGGCGTTGTCGATTACGAATTCCGGACGACGATAATCGATGAATTTCATTCTAGTGATGACATGGAGAGAATCGGGCAATTGATTGAAGGGGCGAAACGGTACTATTTGCAAAAATACTCCGACGGGGAAAATTGCATCAAATCCGGATATCACGAAGTTAGCAAAGAAAAGGCCTTGATATTCAAGGCCATCATGAGCAAATACGTTCACGAAGTTAAGCTTCGCGGATATGAGTGATCACTTCAAAGAGAAGAGATATTTGTTCGCGCTCAAAGCCGCGATCGCCCCATCTCCGCAAGCGGTGGTGAGCTGACGTACTTTTTTCTCGGTGCAATCGCCTGCGGCAAAAAGGCCATCGGTTCTCGTCTTCTTGTCATCGTCAACCACGATGAATCCTTTATTTAGTTCGACAAGATTCATGAATCTCTCATTATCTGGCACCTGGCCAATCGCAACAAAGGCGGCTTCTGCGGTGATTTCCTTGGTCTCCTTTGTTTTTGTGCCCTCAAAGACAACGCTTTTAAGCGATGCTCCATCGCCTTTGAACTCTTTCGAATTCATATTGTGATAAATGCTTACGTTTTCTTGTTTTAGAAGGGCATTTACGAGGATTTCGTCAGCAAAAAAGCGATCAAATAGGGTGACGATGTTGACATGGGAGCATATTTTGGCGAGCAAAAGCGCGTATTGGAGAGCGCTATTGGCATCGCCTATGACCATGACATCTTTGCCAGTATAGAAAGCCCCATCGCAAACAGCGCAATAAGAGATTCCGTGACCTAGATATTTATCCTCGCCTTCGATATTCAAATGGCGGTGTTTGACGCCGGTCGCAAGAATCACGGCTTTGCTTTCGTATGTTGAGTATTTGCCTTTCAAAACGAAAGTGTTTCCGTTTTTCTCAATGCCTTCGATTTCATCGAGCTCGAAATTGCCCCCTAGTTCGGAGAACTGCTCAAACATGTTGTTGGCGAGTTCAAGACCGCTGATAGACTTAATGCTTGGGAAATTTTCTACACGTGGCGAATCGGCGATTTGACCGCCGATGGCTTCTTTTTCGAGCAAAGTAACGCTTCTACCGGCTCTACAAGCATAAAGACCTGCCGTTAATGCAGCAGGTCCTCCGCCGACGATAATGATGTCAGGCGACATGGTTTCCCTTCGTCTTTTCAATATAGCCGCGGATGAGAGAAGCGTTCTCGTATACCTCGTAGCCGTCTCCATTCGGGACGATAAGGGTTGGTGCTTTTGTTATACCGAAAGCAAGCGTGGTTTCTTTATTCGCTACCGCGTCGATATTTTGGTAGCTGATGCCTTCTTTATCGAGAAGCATCTTGGCCATTTTGCAGTTTGGGCAAGTTGCGGAAGTGAAGAGCATGAGCCCTGTAACTTTCGGCTTGCTGTGATTATGATCGGCGCAATCGCAGTGCTCTTCTTTTTCAGAATGCATGACGCTTGTCGAAGGATCGTATGTTTTGCGATCTTTGAATTCTTGGCTCTTGCCAGCATTCCAGTTTTTGACTGGGCGGTAATAACCGGTTATACGACTATAGACTTCGGTTTCTTTGCCGCAAATCGGGCATTTCCATACTTCGCCATTGAGATAGCCATGGTCTTCGCAAACGGAATATGTTGGTGACATCGTGTAATAAGGAAGTTTGTAGTTCTCGGCGATCTTGCGGACGAGTTTCATGCAGCTCTCCCAATTTGGAAGACGTTGGCCCAAGAAGGCATGGAAGACAGTGCCAGAGGTATAAAGGGTCTGGAATTTGTCTTCGATATCAAGGGCTGAGAAGATATCGCTTGTGTAGCCGACTGGGAGGTGAGAGCTATTCGTGTAATAAGGAACCTCGCCAGGTTTGCCGGCGGTGATGATATCCGGATAACGCTCACGGTCATGCTTTGCAAGACGATAAGAGGTCGATTCGGCTGGTGTGGCCTCAAGATTGAAGAGGTCTCCGTATTTCTCTTGATAATCGCTTAAGCGGGTTCTCATATGGTTAAGGACGTCAGCGGTGAAATCCTGAGCTTTTTTGTGCGTGAGATCTTCTTTGATCCAGCGAGCATTTATGCAAGCTTCGTTCATGCCAACGAGACCGATGGTGGAGAAGTGGTTGCGGAAGGTCCCTAGATAATGCTTGGTATAAGGATATAAACCAGCTTCAAGAAGGGTGGAAACGGTCTTGCGTTTGATATCAAGGCTTCGCGCGGCAATATCCATCATATGGTCAAGGCGAGAATAGAAATCAGCCTCATCGGTCGCTAGATAAGCGATACGTGGCATATTGATGGTGACAACGCCGATTGAGCCAGTCGATTCTCCGCTTCCGAAGAATCCGCCAGATTTCTTGCGAAGCTCACGCAAATCAAGACGCAAGCGGCAGCACATTGAGCGGACGTCACTCGGCTTCATATCACTATTTATGTAGTTGGAAAAATAAGGCGTTCCGTATTTGGCCGTCATCGTGAAGAGAAGACGGTTGTTTTCAGTATCGCTCCAGTCGAAATCCTTTGTGATGGAATATGTTGGAATAGGATATTGAAACCCACGTCCATTGGCATCGCCCTCGATCATCACTTCGATAAACGCTTTGTTGATCATGGCCATTTCTTTGGTGCAATCGCCATAGGTGAAATCCATCTCCTTGCCGCCGACTAAGGCTGGGAGATTTGCCATATCATCTGGGACTGTCCAATCCAAAGTGACATTGGTGAACGGCGCTTGCGTACCCCAACGCGATGGGGTATTGACGCCATAAATGAAGCTTTGGATGCATTGTTTGACTTGCTTGTAGTCCAGATTGTCCACCTTTACGAACGGGGCTAAATACGTATCGAAGCTCGAGAAAGCCTGAGCTCCAGCCCACTCGTTTTGCATGATACCCAAAAAGTTGACCATCTGGTTGCAGAGAGTCATCAAGTGACGCGCTGGGGTTGAAGTGATTTTTCCAACGACTCCTCCTAATCCTTGCTGGATGAGCTGTTTCAATGACCAGCCAGCGCAGTAGCCGGTGAGCATGCTCAAATCATGGAGATGGATGTCGGCGTTTTTGTGAGCGTCGGCAATCTCCTTATCATAAACTTGCGAAAGCCAGTAATTGGCGGTCACGGCGCCTGAATTGGATAAAATCAATCCGCCAACCGAATAAGTGACGGTGCTATTTTCTTTAACGCGCCAGTCATTGAGCCGGAGGTAGCCGTCAACAACAGAGGCATAGTTCAGCTCAGTCTTTTTTATTTCGCGCATTTGGGCATGCTTATTGCGGTAATCCATATAAGAACGCGCGACGTCGACATATTGAGCTTGGATCAAAACGGTCTCAACGCTATCTTGGATATCTTCGACTGCGACTGTCTCGTCGGCGATTTTTTTCGAGAAATCGGCGGTCACGCGAAGCGCCAATAATTCCAAAACGTCAGGAGCGATCGTTATGTGCTCTTGATCGAATGCCCTTTGCATCGCTGCTTCTATTTTCTTGATGTCGAAATCGACGATCGAGTTATCCCTTTTCTTTACACGCAGCATCTTTACTCCTCCTAGATGATTTTCGGGTGTCAAAGCGCGAATCCATTTTTGAGATTCGCATAACGGCTATTTATCCCGGATGAGCGTTTATCTCACCCGCCCTTCGGTGATACTATACCGACCGTTCAAGGATTTTCAATCGATAAAAAAAGCATGAAAAAGAAGGAAAAATTTTCATGGTTTTTCTTCTTCGAAATACGGGTCAAAAATGTTTGTTTTTTGCATCTTTTGCGCCCCCTTTCTAACTCGCATGAATGTCAATATCGTTTTCAACACTTTTATACAGTGTACAAAGAAAACAAAATCTTGTCGCGCTCAGTCTAAGAAACTTATTTTTGGCTATTTTTTGCCATTCTTGTTAGAAAAAATACGCTTTTGCGCATTTCTTATTATCTAATCCGCTCTCGGCGTAATATATTTATTTCTTAGAAAAGGGAGAAATCCAAAAAATATGGAAACACCAAAAGAGAAAAAAGAGAAGAAACAAGCCAAAGTAAAGCAACTATGGTCTGATTTCAAAGCCTTCATGTTAAGAGGCAACGTCCTCGATCTTGCCGTTGGCGTTATTATCGGCGGCGCGTTTAACGCAATAGTCACTGCGTTAGTCAACATTTTGTTAAGCGTTTGTACCTGGGCAGTCCCTGGTGGCTTAAAAGGCTTAGTAACCGTTTTGCCAGCCGCCAATGAAACCCAAGCCGGCATGGATCTTGCCATCGGACTAGGGCAAAAATTCGCCGCTGCCGACCTCCATGCTCTTGCTACGAAAGAAGCTACTAGCCTATATGGCGCCGATGTTATCTCCGAAAACCCAAACCTTATCGAATCGGTGAAAACCACGATTCTCAGCAAATACACGCTTCATGGAACCACATATTTCTACAATGGAAGCGCGCTTATCGATTGGGGTTCCTTCATCAATGCCATTATTGCTTTCATCATCATCGGAGCGACTTTATTCGTTATCGTCAAAGTCGTTCGTGCCGCTGAAGCGAAGACCAAGGAATTGAAAGAAAAAGCCATTGCCGACCTCAATAACAAAGAAGATGAAGCAAAACCGGCCGTTGAAGCCGCCCCAGCTCCAGAAGCCACGGCAGCCCCAGCAGCGCCAGCCTCTCCAACCGACATTGACGTTTTGCTCGAAATTCGCGATCAATTGAAGCAGCTTAACGAAGCACAAAGCAAAAAGAGCAGCGCAAAAGCCGCTAAAGCGAAAGCCGAATAATCGTTTTATTCCTTCATATATAGATATGGCCGTCCAGTGAATTGGGCGGCTTTTTCTTATAAGGATAGCGGTGTCGCTAATTTTTAGATGAAACGGAAGACCGTATTCGTATAATTTTGCTCAAGGCAAGAATATGGCTAGAAATATCAATTTTCAAAAAATAAGCAATTTCCGCGATTTGGGCGGATATGAAACTCCGTATGGCGAGACTAGTTATAACGTTATTTATCGTTCGGCTTCTTTATCGGATGCAACGGATGAAGATATCGAAAAGATAGCGAGATTAGGGATAAAGACCGTGATCGACCTTCGTGATCAAGGGCATCCTTCAACTAAACACGACAAAATAAAATCAGATCCTCGTTTCCGTGTGATTGAATGCTCTGTCAACGGCAATGGGAGAGTACCAACCGATTATCAAGACGGTATTGATAGCTATATCGAGATGCTTGAGGACCCAAGGCAAGCCAGGGTGATCCTTCTTGCCATAATGAATTCGCAAAAACCAATTTTGATACACTGCATGGCTGGCAAAGACCGAACGGGCGTTTTTTGCGCACTGCTTCTTCTAGCGAATGGCGTGAGTCTGCTTGACGTGAATGAAAATTATATGGCCTCTTTCTCTCTTCTCGCCCCTTCGACGAGGCGTTTAATGAAAGAAGACCCCTCTTTTCCGGTTTTCCCGTTGACCCCAAACCAATTTTTCTTCCTGGATTTTTATGACGCCTTTATTAAACGATGGGGGAGCCTTGACAGTTATTTCGAATGGCTCTTTTTCACTGATGATCAAATTGATTTGCTGCATAGTTTGCTTGGAAAGCAAGAAAAAAGCTGCGGCGCCGTCGTATTTTGCGGAAACGATATTTTGGTAGAGCATATGCATGCCGGCCATTATAGTGTCCCCAAAGGGCACGTTGAGCCAACTGACGTCAATGATGAGGCTACCGCTTTGCGTGAGATAAAAGAAGAAACGGGTCTGGAAGTTTCGCTTATGAAAACGGACGCCTATTCTATTTTTTATTCGCCTAAATATGGTGTTGCCAAGGAAGTTGAGTTTTTTATCGGCGAAAGTGAAAGCGAAGCGACGATTCCGCAAAAAGAAGAAGTGTCCGATATATACTGGCTTAAACCAAATGATGCGGTTCGCTGCATGTCGCATGACAGCGATAAAAAAGTCGTTCAATGGGCTTGTGAAAAACGGGCTCAATTGCTCTATAAAAGCGATAAACGTTAATAGATGCAATTCATAATATGCTCGATATAAGCCGAGGCGACATTAATTTTAGTCGCCTTTTCAATGCCGGCGATGAAGGCATTGCTATTCACTTCGCATAAGACGGGCTCTTCGTGCTCGTTTTTGAGAATATCGACGCCACAATAATCGAGATTAAGAGCCGAGGCTGCTTTGAGCGCCACCTCCTCAAAAGATGAAGGAGGCGAAACGGCTATGCCCTCTCCGCCCAAGGCGACATTGCTTCGGAAGTCTCCGCTTTGATTCACGCGTTTCATCGACGCGATAAGCTTGCCGCCTATGACGATTAGGCGATAATCCGTTCCCTTTTCTCCTCTGACCATTTCTTGATACAAACGGGGCGAAAAGGCTATTTCCTTTTCTCGAGCGATAAGCTCCTCTCTGGAGGAAATCAAAGAAACTCCTTTTCCTTGAGATCCAAAATTCGTTTTGCTTACAAAAGGATAAGATAATTCCTTTTCAAGATTGTCGATAAAGGCGAGATTGTCTTTCCTGTCATAGCAAAGCGGAGCTGAAATCGTCTTCGGCATTTTGATGCCTAGATTCAGCAGCGATAAATAAGTCAGCATCTTATCGTCGCATAGGCGGATAGCTTCAGCATGGTTAAATAAGCGAAAATGATTTTTCTCCAAAATCTTTGCAATATAGGGGTCTTTATCTAGATATATGATGAAATCCGCCTTTAAATTGGCTTTAGAGAGGCTGCCGTTGCTTTTAACGTAAGAGAAAATCTCTGCGTTTGTTTTTCGCGATATCGATAACCCTTTTTTTGCTCCTTCCTCAATGAGGCGATCCGCTAAATTGGAGAGCCCTGGGTAAGCGATATAGGCGTTTAAAATGACGATTCCTTTGTGAAACATGCTTTTGATTATATATGGTTATCAGCCCTTTTTTACTGAGAATTTGCTAGAACTTCCTTCTAAACAACGCTTTTAAGCGTTAAACTACTGCCATTATGAAAAAAGAGAATGCTGCTGCTCGCCCAGCGAAAAAGAATTCGCGCTTAGGGGAGATATTCCGCTTCATCGTCATTGGGTGCTTATGCACTCTTATCGACCTCGTCATTGAATACGCATTGGGGTTGCTTTTTGCCAGCAATTTATCGCAACTAGGCAGTACGACAGTCGACGGCAATGTTGTTCCGGGATACGGGTCGTATATCGCTTTGGCCATTGGCGTGACGCTTGGGTTTGTGATTTCGATGATCGTCAATTTCTTCTTTTCCCGCAAATGGGTGTTTCAAGACGTCGATAAGAGCACCAACTACAATACGCCTAAGTACTTTTGGTCATATGCCGGCTTAGCTTTTGGCGGACTTTTATTAGGAATCGCGATTCAATGCTTCTGCTTGTGGCTTGTGAACGAAATTTGGCACATGAACCTTTCTTTGGACCCGTTCCAAAAAGTGGATTGGACGAAGCTATTTCATAAAGATAGCATCTCCTTATGGGCCTTCTTCGCCGTTTTCTGCATCAAGACGCTCATCGTTCTTATTTATAACTATTGGACCCGCAAGCACTTGATTTTCAAGGCCCCAAAGCCAACGGTTGTGGTGGATGAGGCATCGACTTCCATTAATGATAAAGTAATAATCGATCATTATTCGAATAACCCAACAGTATTCAGCGATATTGCTCCCGCACCCACTGTCGTGAATAAAGAGAATAAAGAGAATAACGAAGAAAAGGCGCCGGTCGAAGAAAAAAGCTCATCGCTTGCCGTTAAATCAGAAATCAAAGAGAGCAAAGTCGAGCCGGTAAAAGCAGAAGTCAAAATAGAGGAAAAAGCCGCTGTCTCTGAAAACGATGAGCAAGAGGTAAAGAAAAAAACAGAGCAAAAGAGCGCCGCGCCAAAAGGCAGCGTGAACGTGATTTACGGGAAACCGCAATTCAAATGGGGCAAGCCATTAACGAAGCGAGCCGTAACTGATATGATTTATTCTTCTCTTGAGCTTTATGACAAACGCAAATCGCCCGTAACCAATAAAGAAAGGGCAAAAGAAATTATCGTTGAAACGATCCTTGAAGAAGAGGAGAGAAGGAAAAACAGCATCGATTAAAAAAGGCGCTGCGGCTTAAGCGGCGCCTTTCTTTTGCTCTTTACCTTGCTTCTCTAGGTAATCTTTGAATTCCCTTCCTAACGATATGTAATCGATTTTTCCGACATTTGTGTGAGCGAACTCTTTCTTTGCGAAGACGAAATCAGGCATCTCATAGGCGTTGAATTGCTCTTTTAGCGCTTTTCTCACATCTTTTTCCGCTATCGAAACGTCAACGCCGTTTTTCAAATTCAGGAACAAAGCGGTGTAATCGCGGTTCGAGTAATTGTCGCCTAGATAGGCGCATTCTTCTACGTAGGGGAGAGAGGATACGAATTTCTCTATGGCAAGGGGATATATGTTCAACCCTTTTTTCTTGATCATTCGTTTTTTGCGAGAGACAAAATAGAGGAATCCGCTTTCGTCTTTGTGGCCGACATCGCCACTGCGGACATAATTTTCGCCTTCCAGATGATAGAAAGGATCGCCTTGCTCGTAATAGCCATTCATCAAGGTGGGCCCAGCAATGCAAATTTCGCCATTCTCCAAAGGTGGCAGCTCATTGCCTTCATCATCGAGAATCTTCACTTTCACTTGCGGAAGCGGCTCTCCGATGCTGTCTTTCTTATTGTTGCAAAGACGATTGACGCATAAGACGGTAACAGTCTCCGTAAGGCCATACCCCTCTAGCATTTTGCCTTCGCTTCCCGATTCCTCTAATCGTTTGTCGAATCTTTCGATGAGGGACGGGGAAATGAAATCGCCGCCAACAAAGCACTCTTTGATGGGCGCGATGAGCGTCCCATTGAAATGCTTGTTTTTTAATAAAGCTTCGTAAATTGCCGGCACGCCAATCATGGTGTTGAGGCGTTTTTTCTTAAGCAAGTCGATGACTTTTTTCGTGCGGAAAGAAGGCAATAACCCAACTTTCCCGCCCCAAAGAAGAAGGGCTAAAACACCCATCGTCAAACCGAAGCCATGAAACATCGGAAGAGCGCCAAGGATACTGCGGTTTACCAGATTTTCGGCTTCCTCATTGAGAATCCAAGGAGTCTTCTCAATAAGCGAAAGAAAAGCGAAATCGCTCAGCTCGATGGTCTTGCTAACGCCGGTTGTCCCTCCGCTCGAGAGAAAGATCCTACTAGCTTTGGTTTCGTAATGAATCGTTTTATCCGCGCGGTTTTTGCAAAGTTTTCGATATCTAGGCAGCTCTTTATGTTTATGATAAAGAGCTAATTTTTTATGATGAATCACGCAGAAGCCGACTTTTTTGACGAGTGGAAGAGAGCTTGTGAAATCAAGGACAAGCATCGGCATATTCGCGTCAAGTATTTTCTCGTAAAAGCGGATGAACAAGGATACCGTTACCAAGAGTTTGGACTTCTTGTCTTTGTATTCGCGGATGATGTTCTCTTGGCTTGTAAGCGGATGAAGGAGATGAACTTTGATTCCAGCTTGCGAGGCACCCAAGAAAGCCGCCACTGATTCCGGAGTATTGGGAGCGACGATAGTGATGAGATCGTCTTGCGTTAAACCTAGTTCATAGTAATAAGCGGCAAATCGGTTTGAAAGTTGAAGCAGCTCCAAATAGCTTATTCTCGCCCCTTCATAATACAAAGCATCGGCTGTTCCCCTTTTCAAAGCCGTTGAGCGGAAATTTTCATAAATTGATTTACTTAAATCGATCATAAACGAAACCTCAAATCAGAAAAAGCGATAGCCCATCGGGCAGAAGACGATGGCCAAGATGATCACAAGGACCACTTGGTGAAAAACATATATCCAAAGACATTTGTTTCCGACGTAAGCGAAAGGCTTGTTCCATTTTCCGTCAAGCATTGGGAGAATCGATTTTTTCTCAGCGTAAACCGTTTTCCCGATGAAGGCGCCGATAAGGGTCCAGCCAACCCATGGAATCAAGGAAAAGAAATCGCTACCAACGCTTCTTAATCCGAAGAAGCATAAAGCGAAGTCGTGAAAATTCATGCCAAAGACATTGGTGAACCAGTCGCTTGTTTTCGGAGCCACAAGATGCACATATGGCGCGCTGTCGTATTTCCTCATCCACCAGTACCAGAAATTGCCGGGCGTTATCTCGATACCTCTAAGCTGCTTGTAATTGACCTCGAATGAGTAGACGATCCAAAAAACAACCAAAGCCAATCCTACTCCGAGATACACCCATTTGATGAAATCCGGCGCTTTATCTATTTTCTTCTTTTCGTATGTGCTTCCGCGTTTAGAGGCATGTCTCTCTTTCGCCTTTTCGATGAGTCGCGCGATCCATACATATATTTGAGGCAAAAGCGAGACGAAAAGAGTGCCCATCGCCAAAGCGTAAAGAACCCCGAATAGAATTCTGAAATCCAAATGGTCTCCTAAGGCATAAGAAATGTGATAAATGGAATAAGTCGCAACGAACAAAAGGAGAGCCGAGAGAAATATTTTGAGCGAATGTTTCCAGTTATTGCGGGAAAAAGTAGACGAGATTCCGCAAATCAAGAAGAAGATGATCGCAAGATTGTGGAAGTAGATGCGTCCACCGTTGTACCAATCGCTTAAAGCGGAGCACATGCGGTTAACGCCGGGATTATCCACTTCATAATAATTGAAGAAAAAGCTATGGAGGCTTGATAAGTCCCAAATGAAATGGTCCACGACCATGCCGAGTATGGCGACGCCTCTGATGAAATCTATTTCCCAAACCCGTTTTATCTTTTGGATTGGCGCGGTGCTTTTTTCTTGGTTATTTATGATATTGTTTTCGCTTGTTGCTTCAGGCATAGGCGCTTATTTTACCCTTTGAAAGAGTCAATAAGAAGACTTTCTATCCTTCTCACTCCCTTAAAAGCAAAGGAAACATTGGAGAATCATTGGGCGATTAGTACAATTATGACGATGAAAATAGGCATTATCGGTGCGGGCGCAAGCGGCTTATATAGCGCTCTGCTCCTCGCTAAAAAACATCCTGACTGGCAAATAACGATTTTGGATAAAGAAGCAAAAGCCGGCCGCAAATTGCTTGCAACGGGAAACGGGCACTGCAATCTTTTGCCAACCCGTCTTGAAAGCAGGAACTTCAATAACGAAAGCTGGATCGCTGGCTATATTGAGCGATATCCATTGGCAAAGCTTTTGTCCACTCTCGACTCTTTTTCTCTTTTCACGAAAAGAGTCGGAGAAGGCATATACCCTCTTACTTATAGCGCTAAATCGTATCTTGAGCTTTTGCTGAATGAGCTGAGCAAAGGAAAGGCAAAGCTTCTTCTTAGTGAGCGCGTTTTGGATTACAAGGCCGACGGAAAACGTGCCTCTATCAAAACCGATAAAGGTATTTACGAATTTGATTATCTGCTGGTATGCGTAGGCGGGGAAAGCTCTCCGAATTTAGGGAGCGACGGCTCTTTTTATGAGATTCTCGCAAATCACGGATACTCACTTAGCAGCCCTCTCCCAGGACTATCCCCTCTCAAGGTTAAAGAAGCCCGCTTTTTGAAAGCGTTATCCGGTTTGAGACACGAGTGTTTGGTGACCTTATTCAAGAACGGCAAATCGCTTTTTCAAGAGAAGGGGGAGGTTCTTTTCAAGGATGATGGCCTATCAGGCATTTGCATCTTTAATCTGCATAGCCGTATATTGCGCGAGCGAGATAACGCTGATTTTGTTATTGCTCTCGATTTGTTCAATGAGGTCGACTTGTCTAATAAATTACGAAGTTCCTTCGAATCTTTAGGATTGGATTTTCTCGACCCAATTCTCCAAAAACCCCTGCAAAAAGAGGTCATTCGCCAATTTGGGCGGAGCGAAATTAGAATTAGCGATCTTCCTTCTATTGAAAGAATACTGCACGGATTGGCCTACCATTACGATAAGCCGTACCCATTCGCCAATAGCCAAGTTACCATTGGCGGCGTTGGCATAAATGAAGTTGATCTTTCTTTAAAAAGCAAGAAAGAGAAGAACGTCTTCTTTTTGGGCGAAGCGCTTGATATCGATGGGCTTTGCGGCGGCAACAACTTAGCTTGGGCGTTAATCAGCGCGCTCATCGTGAGTGAATCTCTATGAAATACATCGTTCGCGGAATTAAAATGCTCCCTGGGTATACGGAGGGCGAGCTTCAGGAAAAAATAGGCAAAGCGATCGGCGTCGACCCGTCTCTTTTCTCTTATCGAGTAATCAAACGATCGATTGATGCAAGGAGGAATAATCTTTGTTTTGTTTTCAATGCCATTGTCGAAACCGATTTATGGATAAAGCGGAGAGGCGTCAGTTATTATGATGAGCCAGCGCCTTTAACTATACCGAGGGCATCCTTCTCAGAACGCCCTATTGTGGTTGGCTTTGGGCCGTCCGGCATGTTTGCCGCCCTTATTCTGGCCAGGGCCGGGGCTAAGCCGATTATCCTTGAGCGTGGAAAGCCCGTTGAAGAAAGAAAAAAGGACGTCGAACGTCTAAAAAAAGAAGGCGTCTTGGACGTAAACAGCAACGTTTGTTATGGTGAAGGAGGGGCGGGCACTTTCAGCGATGGCAAACTTCATACTGGCGTTAATGACGAATTGACGAAATTCATTCTCGAAGAATTCGTCAAACATGGCGCCAAGCAAGATATTCTCATAGACGGCGCTCCCCATATTGGCAGCGATTACCTTCAAAGAATAGTCAAAAATTTCCGCAAGGAGATTATTTCTTTGGGCGGCGAGATACTTTTCGAAAGCGAACTGATAGGCTTGATCATCGATAAAGGGGCGGCCGTTGGGGTGCGTTATATCCAAGGGTCAACCGAGCATTCTTTGATGAGCTGCAAAATCATCTTAGCCCTTGGCCATAGTCCTTATATGACGATGAAGCGTTTGGTCAATGACGGGTTGAAAATCGAGCCAAAAGACTTTTCGATCGGCGCAAGAATCGAGCATAGTCAGAAAGCAATCAATGAAGGACGTTATCATTCCTACGCAAACGACCCGTCTTTGCCCCCAGCTTCCTATAAATGCGTCGCTCATTTGCCTAACGGGAGAGCCTTATATTCTTTTTGCATGTGCCCTGGCGGAGAAGTGATGAACAGCTCAACGGAAGAAGATGGGATCGTCACTAACGGAATGAGCAATAATGATCGGGCGATGAGTAATGGCAACAGCGCAATCCTTGTGCCCGTCAAAGTCGCTGATTTCTATCGCGGCAATCCTCTTGATGGATTCGTTTTCCGGGAAGAAATTGAAAGATCCGCTTTTTGCAAAGATAAGCCGTTTTGCGCCCCTGTTCAGTTAGTCTCTGATTTTTTGAACGATAAAGAAAGCGAATCATTTAAGGGGGTTTTGCCAAGTTATCGACCTGGAACCTATTTTGGTAGGCTTGAAAACGACTTACCGCCTTTTATATCAAAAGCAATGAAAGAGGGCTTATCGATGTGGCAAAAATATATGTCCTTCATGAGGGAAGAAGGGGCTATTTTAGTCGGTTATGAGACCCGCTCCTCTTCGCCTATCAGAATACCGAGAGATTCCCATTACGAGAGCAATATCAAAGGAATTTATCCTTGTGGCGAGGGGGCTTCATACGCTGGGGGGATTACGTCGGCCTCCTTAGATGGAATCAAACTAGCTTTATCGATGCTTGCGGAAAATTAAGGTTTGCTTAAGGTTCAACGTATAAGCTTACTCAGAGGTGGATATTTATGCGCTTATTGCTCGTTGATGATGAAAAACAATTCGTTGACTCGTTGGCCGAGGTTTTAAGGGCGAATCGCTATACAGTAGAATGCTGCTATGATGGGGCGGAGGCACTCGATTATCTTTTGATGGAAAAGTTCGATTGTTTGCTTGTTGATATCATGATGCCGAGATTGGACGGGTATTCCCTTGTTTCGAAAATTCGCGGCAAAGGCGATAAGACGCCCGTTATTTTTTTGTCAGCCAAAAGCGAAGTCGATGATAGAATCAAAGGGCTTGATGTAGGCGGTGATGATTATTTGCCAAAACCCTTCAACACAAAGGAACTGCTTGCTCGTTTAAGGGCTTTATTAAGGAGAAAAGACGGTATCGTTGAAAATTGCCTAGTCTATGAGGGGCTTGCACTCGATCCGAACTCGTTCACGCTCAAATATGGCGATAAAGAGGAAAAACTATCGGCGAAAGAGTATCAAATAATAGAGCTATTTTTGCGGAAGCCGGAGAAAATATACTCCGTGGAAACGATATTGTCGGAAGCATGGGCCCTTGATAGTTATAGTGACATCAGCTCAGTTTGGGTCTTCGTTTCCAATTTACGCAAGAAACTCGCTTCAATCGGCTCGCCTTTTTCCATAAAGGCGACGCGTGGGCTTGGTTATCGGCTGGAGAAAAAGGATGTTTAAGAAACTGCGTCTCAAATTTTCTTTGATGGTGAGCGGCATAACGTTCATCATCCTATCTATCATTGCCTTGACGCTTAACATATCTTTGTCGATAACAACCGAGAATAGGCTTTTTCAGCAGGCCGAGATGGCAATGCGTTCCCTTGATGATGTGGCACCAGAGCCGGTAAAAGAAAACGAGCAGAATCAAAACGGGGTGCCAGACAAAGGAAAGAGAGATATGCTTCCCCGTTTTTTCTCGGTCAGCAAAGACGATAGCGGATACACGTTTTCTTCTACTGACGACTTTCGTTTATCCGACGACGAATTGACCGCTTTAGCGGATGAAGCCTTTTCCTCAAGCAAAGGGCGAGGGTATTCTAATAGTCTTTATTATTATTGCTACAACACGAAAGCCGTTTTTCTTGATGCGAAAAGCGAAGAGGAATCCTTGCAAAACACGCTCGTAATTTCCGTTTCTATATCAGGCGCGGCGTTTCTTGCAATCAGTTTGCTGAGCTTTTTCCTCTCTAAACCGGTTGTAAAGCCTTATGAAGAGCTTTATCAAGGGCAGCGCCGTTTTATGACAGACGCTTCACACGAGCTAAAGACGCCGCTTGCCATTATCGGCACCAACCTCGAACTGCTCAATGAGGAACTCCCGAACGACAAATGGGTCCATTCGAGTCTCGAACAAAGCGAGCGGATGAAAAATCTTATCGCTTCGATGATCTCGCTTAATAAGATAGAAGAGCTTTCCGGCAATTTCCAAAAAGAGCCTTTTGATATCGCCTCAGCCTTAAATGAGGCTACTTTGAGCTATGAGTCTTTGTCTTTGACGAAAAAAATAGATTTAACCGTAGATATCCCGGATTTGCTTATGTATAACGGAAACGAGGAGCTCATCTTCAAATTATTCGGCGTGATGCTCGATAATGCCTATAAATACGTAAATGAAGGCGGAGTTATCCGCGTATCCATGAAAGATGAGCGCAAGCGCGTTATTGTCCTTTTCGAAAACAGTGTTCTGGAATTAGACGAGAGCAAATTAAGCCACTGCTTCGACCGCTTTTATACTTGCAGCGATTCGCGTAGCCGCTCTTCGTGCGGGTTTGGCATCGGCTTATCAATCGCCAAAGCCATTGTCGAAGGCCATGACGGGGAAATAAGAGCGAACGCTTGGAAAGATGAGAAGGGAGTAACCTTTTCGATTAATTTGAAAAAGTGAGTTTTCTTTAGGTTTGCTTTAGGTTCGCCTTTTATCGTAAGGGCAATCAGGAGGATTAACCTATGAAAACAAAACAATTGATGCTCCTCATCCCAGCCGCTCTTATGCTTGCTGGTTGCGGAAACGAAACTGGAGGAAACTCTTCCTCAACATGCACTGCTTCTTCTAGTTCTTCCTCGGGAAATGGCAGCGGTTCGACTAGCGCTGGCGGCGCAAGCTCTTCTAGCGCCTCGACCGACGTGAAAAACAACAATGTGTTCTCTTTCGCGGAAGAAGATGCTCCGGATATCGAAAGCGAATACGACGATCAAACGAAAGAAACGGTGGAGGGAACGACGATTGATGTCTCCACGCTTGAAGCTGGCAGCAAAAAAGAAATAACGGAAGCTGGCACTTATATCATCACCGGGAGTAACGAAAACGCGAGAATCTACGTCAACTCTTCTGGCGATGTCAAATTAGTGCTTTCATCTTTAACGTTGACTTCACTTACCGATGCTCCAATCGAGGTCAAAACTGCCGCCTCTTTCGAAATCTATTTGCCGAGCGGTTCGAAGAGCGTTGTTTCCGATAGCGAGAATAATACTTCGGAAGGCGCGATCGTTGTCAAAAAGACAGCGCTTAATATCACGGGGAGCGGATATCTTTATGTCGCTGGAAAAGGATTGGCGACCGACGAAATCGATAGCGGAGTCGGAATTCAGGCTGCCAAAGGCCTGAACATTGAAGACGCCCACGTTATCGTTACGGAAAGCAATTCCCATGCGCTCAACGGAAAAGCAGGAGTGAGCATAAAAGACGCGAAAGTCTCAGTTACATCGAAAGCCGATGGCATCCATAGCAAAGAAGGATCCATTGAAATCGAAGACTCGACTTTTATCGCCGATACATATGGCGATGGGGCCGATGCTTGCGTAACCTTGGTTTTAAAAGACGCCAAAACGCACATCGTCACCCATGGAACGTTCACTTTATACAGCTCTTCCGATGATACTGACGGAACTCTTTCCGATGATGCGAAATACATCAAGGATGGCAATGGGTATAAGAAAATCTCTTCTGACGATATATCCAGATACAACACCCGTTACTATTTGGCGGAGAAGTGCAAAGGCCTTAAGGCGGATGAAGGCGTCAGCATCGAAGGCGGGGATTACTACATCCATTCCGATGATGATTCGATCGCAAGCGATATCTCGATTGACATTACCGACGGCGATTTCGTGATCTATACGCTTGATCAAGGCATCAATTCCGACCAAACAGTCAATATTGGCTCTAGCGAAAGCACCGCAAATGATGGCGATTTCATCATTCGCATCTTCAATAGCTTTGAAGGCATTCAGGGCGGCGAAATCAATTTCTATAATGGCTATACCTATATTGAAAGCGATGATGATGGGATCAACGCCACAAGCGATACTCTTACAAGCGTCAGCATGAATTTCCACGACAATTCAATTGTTTGGATTAATGCTGAGGGAGACGGCATCGATAGCAATGGATCGATTACGATGGATGGCGGCGATCTCTACGTCTTTGGACCAACGAGCGGTGGCAACGGATCTCTTGATTTCGATTCGTCATTCTCCATAAGCGGAGGCAATTTGTTTGCCTTCTCGCAGCAAGGGATGATTGAAGTTCCTTCCTCAAGCGGAGCGAATATCGCTAACATCAATCTCAGCTCATACTCAAGCGGTCAAGTTGTCACTATCGCGAGCGATACATACGAATTTAGCGCGATTTTGCCAAAATCCTATTCTTCGATGAATATTATTGTGGCTGGTGACCTATTGGTGAGCGGATCAACCTATAGCGTTTATACGGGCGGTGCATCATCAGCTGAATATGTGAACAGCGTTCATGTCGGGACAGCCAATTTGACTGGCGGCACATCCGTAACAAGCTTCACCGTTTCTAGCGGCGTCAATAATGTCGGATCCTCTTCCGGAGGCCAAGGCGGCCCTGGGGGCGGCGGACAAGGCGGTGGTCCCGGTGGCGGAGGCCAGGGTGGCCATGGCGGTCGTTAGATAATAAAAAAGACCCTTTCGCGACTATAGACGCAACAATATGCCTCTTAAAGGAAGAGTAATGCAAAAGGTCGATTGACTATCTTAAAAAGATAGACTTAAATATACGAGTTGCACGATGCCTTTCCTTTAAAAGCATGCGTCAATGATTGTGAAAGGGTTAGTATGAATAAGTATCAAAGCACTTCCCGCGTTCTGGTTCTTGTCTTCCAGATTTTGATTTTCGCCGCTTTTGGCGCATTTGGTTGCTATTTTGGCTTCTTCGCGGTTCCGTTTTATTTGACCGCCGATCCGACTTTGGACGGCATTGTCTCGGCTGAATATGCTTACAATTTGTTCCTTGAGCTCGCCGTCATCGGCTTAAGCGAGATGACGATTGCGATTTATGGCATCGTTCAGGGCGTAAAGGGTGTTCTTGAGCCAAAAAACGACAAACCGGTTGTCAAAGGATTCACGACCTTCATCGTTGAAGGGTATGTGGCTGCCGCTTTCTTCTTCTTGAATGCCGCTTTGTTCTTCGATCTTATCAAAGGCACCAATTTGGCATTCGTCATCATTATGTCGTCCATCATCACGATTGCCTTGATGATCGCCACCAACATCCCAATGGTTCGTCTTTATGACAACATCGACCAAAAGCCTCTTCTTGCCTCGTTGTCCCGCGGATTTGGCGTTGTCGGCGCTTGGATTTTCATCCTCACTGGCCTTACCTTGATCGGCTCATTCACCTACACTAGAGCGTATGCGACGATGATCAGGACTTTCTTGCTGCTTGCTTGCCTCTGTGGCTTGGCTATCGCCTTGTTGCTCGGCTTTGCGGGGCATTTGCTCTCGGCTCCGAAGAGCGACAATTCATCCAAAATCGCCGGCTATCTCTCGAGTGGCGCAATCGGCGTTTCCGGAATCCTCTTCCTCGTGAACGGCATTCTCGATATAGCGTGGAGGGATTACAAGTGCCATTTGAATTTCGCGAAAGAAGTCGCTGGCAGCGACTATGCTTATCCGGTCATGTCGATTATCTTGGGTTCAATCTTCATCATCGGAGCGATAGCCTTCGCGGTCTTGAATTCGAAAGAGAACGCGAAATCTTCCCATAAAGCTGCTTGATTAAGATTAACGAAAACTTGCAATTATGGTTCTTCAAGGACTCTTTAAGTCCCGATGATGAATCTGAAGAATGATTGTAAAACGGCAACATATAAGAAAGACAGTGAACATGGAAAGCGTCGCTTGATAAGGCGGCGTTTCTGGCTCTTTAAACTTTGAGTTGGCATTAGTTGGTAATTGCCAAAAGCACTGGCGAAAGCCTTAAACTCAAGTTGGTATGAAAAAATAGGCCATTTGAAACGGGACCAGATTAACGATCCCGTTTCTTTTGGCCTATTTTGCCGTTCTGCATATATCGTGAAATTTTATTCGATGGCAAATGGCCAAAAGCGAAATCAGCGATTTGCTATAGTTTTCGGAAGAAGCACTAGCTCTATTAAAAAAGGCAGAACGTGAACCAATAAAGGCATGGTATACACAGTTGAAACTCTCGATTTGGTTAAACAGCAAGTTGGTGTGACGTAAAATCATACCAACTCAAAGTTTAAAGAGACCGTTTTCTTTTTTGCGTTTACTTAAATCGATAACGTTTTCGGAAGTGGGTTGAATTGTTCATTTCTGAGTGCTTGGGTCGCATACTAATTGGGCTTCTAGACACTTCGTAAATTTTAGTAGCTCGATATTAATCTACCGGAAAGGGTTTTATTCGCATTTGATCGCGCCGTATAAATCAGCATACAAATAGGCTTTTACTGTTTTTCGTTGATAGCCAAAAAGAAAAAGAATTGTTCCTAGCGCCTGATACAACTAAAAATACGAGAATTTAGGAGAAAGCGTGCATCTAAGAGATTAAATTCCACAAAAAATGTGTAAATATAATAAAAATGTTGTAAAATGTTTCAAAATTAGGAGAAAAATATGGCTACTGAGTTTGGAAAAGAATTGAGAAAATTAAGAATTGATAAGGATGAGACGTTAGCTACTATGGCGAAAACCATGGGTATTTCAATCTCTTACTTATCTGCAATAGAAAATGGCACACGAGCAATCCCCGACGATTTCATAAATCGGCTTTCTAAAAAATATCGTTTAAGTGAAAGTGCAACAAAAAAGTTGCTTGTCGCTTTAGACCACTCCGTATCTTCAATCGATATAGAGCTTGATAATACTTTGCCTTTTCAAAGGGATCTCGCTTTTATGCTGGCAAGAATGTTGCCTAGTATGAGTGAAGATATCTGCGAAAAAATGCTATCTATTTTAAAGGAGAATAAGGACAAATGAAGACGTATTTCGCGCAAAACCACTATCAATAAAGCAAATTCGACGCTGCGCTCAAGAATTACGATGCTTTCTCAAACTAGGGAATTACGAAAGAATCAACGCCCCGAAACTTCTTGATATTTTGTGTGAAATTTTGGAGAAATTAGGGTTTAGATATATTGTTCTCCCTGACAATGACTAGTGGTTCGGTTCTAATGAGGAAGCGAAAACAGACATTGCTACTGGAATTATCTACATAAAAGAATCAGTAATGAAAGATGCTTGCACCAGTAGGTATTCACGGGCATCTTTTACGATTTGCCATGAAATAGGGCATTTTGTTCTTCATCGAATTTTTGGCGGAGTAAGCCTTGCTAGATCAACGACGACGAGAGCACCAAATGTTTACGAGAACCCCGAATGGCAAGCTGATGTATTCGCGTCTGAACTTCTTATCCCTGCCGAAGCCGCAATGGGCATGACGCCAGAAGAAATAAGAAAAACATATTGCGTTTCCAAACGATGCGCGATTGTTCGATACAAAAGACTTAAAGGAGAATTTACAAGAAACAGGACAAAAACAAATTTAAAGAACTAAAAATCACAGCCACTGGAATGGCTGTGATTGTGGATATGCTGAAGCACATCGAGACTCATGAATAGTAGCATATCCGACAAAAACAGACACCATAATTGTGTTGGAAAGGATATATTCATGATTCATAAATCGAAAAAACCATATGTTAGAGATCTTTACTTAGCGTATTTGATTGATGGAGCAATGCTCACCACGCTAGATAATTATCCCGTTATTGAGAAATGGATGATTGCTACTGAATTACCTAAAGAAATCATTCAATGGGATAGGAGAAGGGACATTAAAGACCCATCCACAACAGCGATGTGCTTTTATTGCAATGACTCCGAATTCAATCCTATTTTGGGGAATCCAAAAGCATATGTTAATAAACTGAAAAAATATGCCTGCGTTATTGGGGTTGACCCGAGCCCGTATGACAATATGCCGCTTGTTGTTCAAAAGAGCCAAATTTATATAAACATTGCGATTAGCTTTTATTTCGGCAAGCAAGGCATAAAAATCATTCCTAACGTTAGGTTCGGAGACGATAGAACGGCGACTTGTTTAGAAGCGTTTCCAAAGCACACACTAATTGCGGTTGGCACCAATGGCTTTACTCACAAAATGGAAAATCGTATAAATTTCGCAAGACAAATAGACCTAATAATTAAAAAGTTGAGCCCATCAGGAATTGTTGTTTATGGTCCTGCGAGTTCCGAAATTTTCGGTTTAGCGAGACTATCGGGCATCCCGATTTATCAATACGACTCGTATATGATGAAAGAGAATAGAAAGGATAAAGAGAATAGACTTTCTGAGGGTAAGAAAGATGAAAGGTAAGAGCCCTTGCGTTCGGCAAGTGAAATTTGACCCACCCCG
>CAVKAR010000015.1:0-31181 GCA_963654425.1 Lachnospiraceae bacterium | reverse complement strand
GCTCATCGAAGCTCTCGGCCTATGAAGTTAATCGGATTGGGAAACCTTTAATTAAGCCCAATTCCAAGCAAATGGTATCGACAAGGTTGAGGCGCCAAGCAAAAAGTGCAGCCACATTCAGATGTTGCCCGTTTGTGACTACGCCATTTTATTTGGGGAGATTAATCCCTGATGGGCTTAATGCTTAGATGAGCCTTTTCAAGACGCTTAAGCCGATATAATCCAAGAGGTATCCACAGCGTAATTCGTGTCTTTGGTCCCTTGATAAGAATAAACGGTATTCTCAGCGTCATCTTTATGATCGTTGACATACTTATAGAAATCCGAGCTATCGCCATCGAATTTGGCATTAGCGATTACATTCTCGTATTTATCAGCCGCATCATCTTTTGCCGTCGGATCGACGTTTTCGAGAGTGAGGGCGATCTTGGCGTTGATGCCGAGATACACTTTAAGGTCAAGGCTTACGCTCGTTAAGACGCTTTCGTTGCTCTCGATGGATAAGGTAGCAAGAGCCACGTGCCTAGCGTTCATGTCGAAGGTGAAATTATCACTCGTCACGTTCATGACACCAAGCAAAGAGGCGGCATCGAGACTGACTTCCCACTTCGTTTTCCCATCGGATTCATAATTGCTGATGAGGCTATCGTACTCATTATCCAAAGTGATATCGGTCGAGGGATTCTTCACCCATGCCCCATCGCTATAGGTGTAGGTATAGCCATTATCGTTATTCAGATAAGTATCGCCCTCTTTTGGCTCAGTGACATTGGAGGAAGGCTCTCCGCTGCCTGAATAGGAAATAGACGATGAAGCATCTTCGCTAGCTTCTTTCTTCAATAAAGAAGGATAGACATCAAGCACGTAGCCGAGGAAGACGTCTTCGACATGATCGAGGGCGTAATCAAGAGAGAAAGAAGCGTAATCATGCGTATCGAAGACAGTGCCTTTGACATCGCTAGAGCCCTCGAAATAGATACGGGATGTGCTGGTATTGCTCTTATAGTCGGTATTGGCGTCGTAATAGAAATTCACTTTTCTTTCGCCCACAAGCGTCATCGCGCCGATCACGCCATTGACTTTATCCGTTGGCCCGTTCACCCCTGGGATAAGAGGGATATTGAAATTCCCCATCATCTTGAAGGAAGAGCCGCTGACTTTGATATAAATCTCCGCCTCTACGTCGATTATGCCGTTGAGCTGCCCTAGCCCGACGGCGATATTGCCTCTCCAATAATAGGAGGTCTGCATAAGCCCGGTGTTGATGCCGAATTTGGCAAGAGATGACAAGGTCGTGAAATCGTAATAAGGGATCGTCTCAGTCTCGCCAGAGGCGTTCGTGCGGGTCTTTGGGCAACTATTGACTTTCGCAGCGCCCGTCGCGTAGTCGGCTTTCGCGAGTTTATCGATGCCGATCGATAGGCTTAGGGACTGCTTGTCGTTGAGAGCAAGGGCGACATCAAGGCTCTTAAACTCGCCTGCTTGATGATTACCTTCAGCAGCGGAATAACGGACGAAGGAGACGGCAATATCCTCGCTAAGGCCGAAGGCATCGCCATTAACGTAAAGGGCGAGGGTTTCTCCCTTATCGGCGCTCACGCTTTCGATCTTGCTTATATAGCTCGTCTTGAGGAAGGAGAAATAACGGGTGGCTTCTTCATCTCCGCTATTGGCGCTATTGACGGCCTGAAGATTGATGATGGTAGTGAGATTACGGATAGGATTGACGATTCTTTCGCGAAGAGTCGTTTTTTCATTGCTATACAAGGAGCGGAGATAGTCATATATATCCATTAAGCCAGAAGCATATCCTTTTCCGTATAAGCCGCCTTTTTCCTTGCCACCAGAAGCCTCAGTTACGTCTTTCGACTGATAAGCGAAGAGGACGGAAGCCTTGCTATCGGAATTATTCTCGTCATTCATCTCCATGCGCAAATCATGGATAACGTTCTTGCTTGAAGCGTTTTCGTAATTTTGATTCATCGTCAAAGCGACTTTGGCGTTCTTTTCGCCTTCATTGGCGTTAAAGGCGACATCGCCAGAGAAAGCTAATGACGATATTCCTTTATTATAAGAAGGGATCTCGTTTTTGAATTCTCCCGCAAGAGAGAGAAGCGCCGTTTTCTCGTCGGCGATCGAAGCGAATTCATCAAACAAAGTCGGGATATTGTTCACGTCCATGTAAGTTGAGGAATCGCTGATGGCGGGGAAGGATGAGTCCTTTAAGCCATTGACGGCAATCACGAAGTTATCAAGGGCGAAATCGCTGAATTCGAGGTCATTCAAAGAAATGGAAAGGAGATTGCTGGACGATTCAGTGCTATCGAGAGAGAAGACGATAGTCGAATTATCGCCAAGGCCGAACGGCTCAAGCGTCAAAGTAACAAAGATGATGTTATCGCCGGTATAGATATTTTTGAGGATGTCGAAGCAGTGTTGATAATGCCCTTCTTTGATTTCATCGATGATGGTCATCTGATCTTTGACCCACGATCCGTCTTTCTTCGTGTAAGTCCGATTGGTGGATGTATCTAAATACGTATCTCCATCAATGCCAAGATCATCGCTAGGTGCTCCGTCACCTCTTCTATCGATATTTCCGGTGATGATTTCTTTTGCCCCGCTCGTTAAAGAAGTGAAGCGATTAATGAGGGATGTGATTTTATCCAAATCAACGTTATTGGAGGCTTTGCCGAAAGAATCAACCATGCTCCCCAAGAATTTATTGAGCGATGAAACGCTGGTGAAATTGAGTTTCCCGATAGAAGCATCATTTGCAAGATAATCGAAGTAGAGATTCGATTTGCCCGTATCTTCCTCAAGCGGGCGGAGAGACAAATTCATGCCGTAAGAGTATTTTTCGCCATCGATCGTGCTAGAGATCGATGGAGCGAAATCGAGTTTGTTTTTAGGATAATCGACATCCATGCCTGCAGAAAGGGATAGGGTTTCATAGACGTTTTCTTTGCTTGTGGAGCCAGTAGAGCCCGTCGCATCGCTTTCGCCCAGCTTATGAAGGAAATCACCGGAAATCGATAAATTGAAGGCCTTTTTGTCGACGATTTTGAAAAGATTTTTCATCAATGAAGTCGAACTAACCAAATGACTATAGGAGGAATCGTCGCTTGGCGCAGAGATAGCGACCTCATCCGAGGTATCGATGTCTTTCGCGTTCAACGTTATGGCGGCGACATCGTCATCATCTTCGCCAAGAGGTATCTCGATCGCGCTTTCCGTCCAGACGCCCGTCAAATTGCAATCTTCGTCAGATGACATATTGAGGACGATCGCTTTCCATCCTTCTTTGCCCAAATCGATCGTGAACTTGTATTCATAATCGTTGGTTTCTTCAATCGACATCATCATGCTCTCCGTCAAAGATGAAAGGGAGGAGGAATTCGAACTTGAGCTTTCACCGCTATTCCCGTTGTCTTTTTTCCAAATGGCATCGCTGAAGCTATCGCTATCAAGGAGCATCATGACGATCTCATCAAAAAGGTCATCGTATTCGGTTCCGGAAACGCAGTAGCGGATGCCCGATGCATAGCTGGCGCCATCATATTCAACCGTTTTGCCATATCCGTCAGTCAAAGATAAATAGAGATTTTTCTGAGTTCCTAAATAAGTGACGTCTAAATCCTTCTTGACGTCTTTGACGCCGTTATCGTTATAGCCGCTATAAGTGATGCTGCTATCTAAAGAAAGGGACAATTCATCTAAAGATGGCATCTTCAACAATAAATCGCCGGTGAGCGAAATCGTGTTGTTCGTTTTATCGGATAAATCTTTATCAGGCAAAACGACTTCGGCTGAAAAATCATTCAGCTGGAGCCCGCTCACGCTGCTTGTGATGTTGGCAAAGAGTTTCTCGGCATGCGTCATCGTCGGATTGGTGTCGTCATTGATATTCTGCTTATTGCCACCATTCGAGCTTCCGCTAGGGGCGATGAAATACGTTAACCCCGCCGTAGCTATTGTGGTGATGAGCCCAAAGGCCCCCATCTTCACCCCTTTGATGAGCTTCGGGTGCTTCCTGTTTTTCTTTTCGCTTTTCTCCATGGTCTTACCTCCACGTTAATTTTTCAGCCAAAAACCGTGCTTCGTCGTTTTTGTCGAGTACCATTCTAAAGAATGGGCTGTCAAATTCTTCCTAACGCGTGATTTATTTCCAGAGAATTCGCTCTACGATTTGGAGAAAGCAAGGTACCATCTAATCAATTTGCTCTATTTCATTGTGTATGACAGCGTAAATCCCTCTTGATTGTTAACTTCTTTATATGTGCCGTTGCTTTGGAGCTGGAAGGTGTAGGTAGCGCTATAAGTATCGCCAAAAATATAGGACCATGATGATTTTCCCGTTACATAGATGCAGATGGTCTTCGTTTTCCAATTCTCCCACTTGATCGTCGTGGATGTATAGTAAGGATAATATCCACTGCCGTTCTTTTTGAGTTCGGCATCCCCGTTTCGCGAAATCGTCAAAGTGATATTTTGGCCACTCGAGTTTTTGCCGCTGAAAGTTCCAGCGAAAGAGGCGCCGGGCAAACGCGACATCTCTCCATAAGCATTTACGCGATTTATGGTCGCGGAGAAACCGGTTGATCCATTAGACACCGAATTGTAATTCCACGCACCGGATGATGAACCCCAGCAATCGGAATAGGAGCCTGAGCTCGAGATGTTGGATAAAGAAAAGCTACCCGACGTTATCGTGGCGGTGATAATGCTGTATTTAATTGAGCCGGATAACGATAATCCGCTTAAAGTCGCAGCGCTGGCATTCCCATAAATTGAAGCCGAAATGCTGCCTGATAAGTTTTTGACGCCGAATCCAGTCACATTGAGCTGGATATTCTTCCAAACAGGATTCCCGTTTTCCGTCTCGTATTTGAATTCGCTGCCAGTAAAGACGTTCTCGATATATATTGTGCTGGAGTCATCGCTAGAGCCATCATGGAATGTGTCGTAATTAACGGCGCTGCCTTCGAATAGGCCCATCATAAAACCGAGCATCCAATCGGCTAAATTATCCATGAAGTCTTCCCCATCGACTCTATGGAGAACGCCTTTGTCGATATTGTCGTCTTTCAATCGATCGATATACATCGTGCCTTTCGGATTGTTTTCGTCTGTTTCGTAAGCGAAATGAGCCACGTATCGATCCCCATTGACTCCGACAATTCCAGGCGTGTCCAAAACGCCATAGACTTTGACTATCGCTCCTTTAACGTAAACGTATAAATCGATTTTCAACGTAGCTTCTTTTATAGGCAAAACCCCTAGGCTTGCCGTAATCTTAATCGACCCGCCAACGTGATATGTCGAGTAATCCCGTTTTGTGCCGTTATTGATCAAAGACGCGGTAATGCCATCATCTCCGTATTGATATGATTCCCCGCGGCCAAGAAGGGCGCTATTGAGGACATACTGAAGGAGGAATTGGATGCTCGACCAATCGGTGTAACTGCTCTTTGAATGAATGCCACCGCTTCCGCCAGTGAAGAGACTGCCATAAGAGTAGGCATTCCAGTTATAGCCACTCCCGACTTGAGCCCCCGGAGCAACATAATCCTTGAATTCGAAAGTCAAATCGATGTTCTTCGAATCCGTTTTCATTTTCACGCGCAAATAGCTGATGCCGCCTTTTGCTCTATTCGTGTTCTCGTTTTCGCCATCAAGCGTGAAATAATCGCCTTTGTAGCCAATCGTTACCACCAAATCATCGCTCAATGAGAGGAAATCGCCATTGATGACGACGGTAACCATTTTGGAAGATTCATTATTGGAGAGCGATTTGATGCAACCACTCGCTAAAAGCGGATTGATTTCATTTCCATTCACGACTTTCGCCAAAAGCGAGGAAGTCTCGGCTGTTTGAAACCACTCGATGTATTTGGTGAACTGCTCGTCTTCCGTCTTCGAGAAAGCCTTCGCAAGGGAGATGATCCCGTTCAAAGAATCGATGGAAAAATAGCCAACAAGCGGCTTTACCCCGCTCCCTGGCGTGTTCACCATGAAATACATATCACTTTGATTCGAGACCATTGCCCCGTTTTCGTAAACCTCTTTGACGTCTATCCCTAGCCTATAATCCTGCTGCTTGTTGGCGGATTTATAATCTTTGAAGATAATCTCGCCGGTGCCTTTCTTATTCGATAAATCAAGCGAAACGTTGCCATTGCCTTTTTCAATCGCGAAGCCGTCATCGCCAGCGAAATTCAAAACCGAGCCATAAACGGAGAAGGTGGTTTGCTTATCATCCGCAAAAGACTGCACTCCGTCGAAAATATCAGGCAATCTTCGGAAATAAGTACGCTCTAAAGGCGTTTCCGTTATCTCTACTTCAATGCCTTTCGCTTCCAAGAAATAGAATTCGCCTGAAAAAGAAATGTCGCCAAGGCTGACGGAAGAAAAGGAAATGCCTGCGAGTTTTTCGATGGAGCCGTCATATAAAGAGACGCTCATCTCGCCGCTTAAACCGATTTTCGATAAATCCAGAATGATGTCGATCGTGGATATTTCCGTAGTGGATCCATCATCTAAAGCAACTGAATGAGTGGCGCCCTTCATCGTCTTGATGATTTTGATCAAGCGCTCGTATTCGCCATTCTCCAGCCCTTTCAAAGCGCTGCTATCCCCAGTCATGGCCAAATATGCATCCAAAAGCGAATTGACGGTCTTGCCGATTTCGAACTTATTCATGATGCCTTTGATATCATCGACGGCGCTTTCCGATAAAAGACTGCGCAACGAACCGCTGCTTCCCAAGTCCGCCAAATCGACGATTTTCCCGATCATCGAATCGAGAGTGAAGAAATCCATTTTCGTAGCGATGGCATCAGTCGTTAAATAGGCGAAGCCCAGATCCAAATATGCCCCGCTTTCGTCTTTCTCTCTGGCCATATCGATTGCCAAAGCTCGTTTCGTTGTCTTTGAAGATCCATCGTCCTCTTCCACGTTGACGCCGAAATCCAGCCCAAAGGAGACAGCGTTTGGCAAAGAATCGCTGACTGAGCTTATTTCCCTGCTGTTATTGATGATATTCGATACATCGGCTTTAAGAGAGACATCCAAAGTCGCGCTTTCCGTTTTGCTCGCATTTCCCTGTTCATCCTTGGAGATAATGTGCTCAAAAGAGAAAGATCCACTTCCTAAAAATGAAGGTTCGTTGACAAGCGGATAAAGGCGGGAAAGGAGCTTCTCGGCATTGACAAGCGACTGGTAATGCTCTTTATCGGAAGGGGCAGAAGAGATATAGCCAGAGTCATCGCTTATAGATGATGAAAGACCTATCTTCATCGTTCTTGAGCCTTTGATGGTCGCTAGAGCATCGCCATCGGAAATAGAGACGCCTAGCAATGTTCCATCGCTTTCGCAGTTAAGTTTGAGCGGCACGACGCTCTCCCCTGCCTTGAAGGTGAAAGTGTAATCATAGGTGCCATCGCCTTTGCTTTCCCCTTCCACGATTGATAAAGCCTTTTTGGCGTTTATGATGGCGGAAGAGGACCCGCTATCGATGACGGTTTTGGCGGCTCCGCTCACGAAACCGAGATTCAAAAGAGAGCCGTATTTATCGATTAAATCGAAAAGCGTGTCAATGAGCTCCGAGAATTCATCGCTCGAGCTGCCTGGGACTATCTCGATTTTGTATTTGAACGAAAAAGAATCGATTTCCGTGTCAGTATCAATAATCTCTAGATACAAGATGTTATCAGCATAAGTTGATGTAAAGGTGACCAAAGAAGTTTCGTTATATCTAATCGGAAGATTTGCCGAAAAATACACCTTGTTGTTGTTCGTCGAGTCTATCCTCAGCTCGATTTCTCCGTCCTCTAAAGAAATGCGCTGATCAACCATTTCGGATGCCAAAGAACCTTCATTGTTCTCTTTGGCGATTGTCTTGACCGGCACGATGAAATCGAAATCGATGTCTTTTAGCCAAATGCCATCGCTAGTCTGCGTCTCGATGGCTTTCAATAGTTCTTCGCCTTTCAGTGGTGCGCCGTTCGGGTGAGGCAAAACGTCAAGATTATCATTTCTATCGATGCTGAAAGAAGGGGCGATGCAGCTCGACAAGGAAAGGGACATCGCTAACGATGAAACCCAAATACCGAGTTTTTTGATGGTTGATAGATTCATCACATCGCGCTCCTGTATTTGCAAGGTTCGTTAAGAGAAGGGATTTTGTAGTCGCCGCCGCGTTCATAGGTAACACGCATTTCCCCTACGACATCGCTATTGACCTTCATCCCCATTTGCTTGACGACGGCATGGTATTTTTCGTGCGAATAAAGAGAAAGAAGGTTGAGATCTTCGTCTAGTTCAAACGTAAGATGGCAGTAGAAGAATGAAGGCTTATTCACGAGGTCGGAGATAGTCTGCATTTGGACAACATAGGCGCTGACGCCGAGAGTCGGATTCAATTCAATCTCAACAGTATAGGTGCCGTCGCTATTTTTCTTTGCGCTGGTCGTGCCATACATATTGCCGGTCTTTTCCGTTGTCAAAACCGTTTTATCGCTCACGATATAGGAGGTCGGGGTAGAAAGGAGCCTACCCATATGGGCGATATAGCCTTCACCCGTGTACTCGGTTCCGTTTTCATCGTATTCGCCGATCTCCACGCTTCCTTTCGTTTTGCCTAAATGCATAGTGATCGAACAATCGTCGCCATTTGGCACTTGATACATCCTATCGGCAATATTGACGAAGCTCGACAAAGATAGAGACTCCTCGAAATACTTGTCGCCGTCTTGAATGGTCGTGCTGCGGATATTCTGGGTGACGCCCATCGCTCCAGCCGCCCCAATCCCTTGACTATAGACATGGGTCTCGTTTTGAATCAGATAAAAAGCGCTTGCGGCCATTTTCGTTGGGGTCAAAGTCTTCGTGAAATCATCGCCAAGAGAAGCGGCTTTTTTGTATTCATTGCCGATTTTCGCATAATCAGGATATAGCTTCTGCGTATCGATAGAGGAATAGTCCGTTCCTTCTTCTGAACTGAAAAGCTTCTTCATGAAAACGCCGCCGAAAACCCCTAATGCCACGCATGGTATGAGGACGCAAACATAGGGAAGGAGCGATTTATAGCGCTTTGCTCTCTCGTCTTTCTTCAAGACTGCAGCCTTTTCCCCGCTGATGTTGTTTTCTATTTCTTTCTCTTCCATAAAAAAGCACGCTAATAATGAAGGAGATTTTTCGCAGTTCACGCTCACGCGTATGCCGTGCGCGTAGAATTGTGTCTACGATTTGGAGAACATAACTATTCATCGCTGCTTTTTCGCTAAAAAGAAAGGGCCAACAAGGTGGCCCATAATCAGCAAAGAAATTGATTTTTAATCGTGAATCGTCGAATTGCGAAGAGTCAGTCTGGTCTCGAATTTATAGGTTTTTTCAGCCAAATTGCCATTGATCAAATCGATGAGCATGTACATGCTGCGCTTGCCGACTTCGGTCATATCGATATCCATTGAGGTCAAGGTCGGGCGCAAGATGTTGGCGTATTTTGTGCCAATCAAAGAGACGACTTCCACATCATCCGGGACGCGTAGTCCGTTATCGGTTGCGGCATTTTCGATCGCAGCGGCGATTGAATCGCGATACGCAACGAAATATCCGCTTCTGTTATGCTGAAAATATTCTAGGAAGTCATGGTAAGTGTGATTGTAGGAATCGTCGACGTTGATGATGCTATATGGCTTATTCAGGCTTTCGTTCGTCTCGATGAAAATCTTCTCGGCTTTCGCGAGCATCCTTCCCCCATCATGCACATGAAGGAAATTCATCTGCTTTTTGCCGCGATTATAGTGATAATCATTGATCATTTTCTTCAAAACGTCGCCAAAGCCGAACATAATGCATCCCGTCCTATCGCCGGTGACTTTGTTGTTCACGACAATTGAGGGAACGTTATAGGAGGTAATTTTGGCAATATCCTCTTCCTCAAGCTCATCGTCGAAAATAATGGTGCCGTCAACGTGGGTCGTAATGACTTTCTCAATCATCGTAAGAGCTTCCTCGCGACTATGGGAAGTGGTGAAAAGAGTCAAAACGAATCCTTTCTGTTTCGCGATTTCGCTGATGCCGTTAAGCATATTGGAGATATAGACATAATTTGCGCTAGGAATAACGACGCCGATATTGGTCGTCTTGTTCGTGGCCAAAGCCTGCGCTAAACCGCTAGGTTTGTAGCCGAGGCGCTTAATCGTCTCCTCCACTTTGGCGCGTGTGGCATCGGTGACGTTGCCTTGCTTGTTGATGACGCGGGAGACGGTGGCTAAAGAAACGCCGGCCGCTTGAGCAACTTGGTATATCGTGACTCGATCTTTAAGGTTTTCCATTCGCTAGGAACCTCCGAACTATTAAATTATGATAATTCAACGATATTGAAAATCAATGTAAACATAGCAAATTGATTTTCTTGATATCGGATATTGAGATTAAAAAAGAGGCGAATTAATAACCAAATCCACCTCGTAATTGCGAGAATTACTTGGAATTAATGTAAATTCATGAAAAATTTCTGCGCTTTTAAAGCGCGATTTTAATAAAAATAAGATATAAATAACTAAGCGAAGAAATCCTTGCCAGCCTCTTTGTTTGTTATATATGCTTCCAAGGAAGGAGAGTCCGCTAAGCCTAGTTCATAAGCGCTGACGATTTCTGCATCGCAAGGAATGTTCTTCTCGTTATGAGACAAGAAAAGCGATCCCTCATAATCGAGGCATCCATTCATCTTAAGGACAACGTTCTCGCCAACTTTCAGATTCCTATAAGAAGAGACGGCGCCATATTTCTCCGCTCCGATAGATACGACCGCAATTGATGCTTTCTCATCCAGAGGATGCTCTTCTAGCGATTCGATCTTGCCGACGATGTATCCGCTGCTTTTGTTGCTTTCGATCACCGGAATGCTCAAAGAAGCCAGCAATGAATTGACTGCATTCAATAAATCGATATCCTCTTTCAAATAAGCGCCATTATGAAGAGATGGATAATAAGAGGAGATGTTGAATATATTCATGCCCACGACATCTTTATCGTTATAAAGAATTGTCACATCCCCGTTTTTGAAGGAAGAAGTGATCTTCTTGCTAGGATCGAAAAGGACGAAAAGGATATCCCCTTTCACATCTTCATTATAATAAAAGCGGTACATAATCAGTTCTCCTTCCTAATGATGATGCGGTGAATGCTTTTGCCGATGGAGCGGAAATTCCTTTCGTATTCGCTCTCATAGTCATCGATCGCCCTAGTCTCATAATTTTCCTGATTCTCGATCATGTTGAGCTTGCCTAGCTCGATTTGCTCAAGAGTGAAAGCGTAAAGGCCATCGTTATCGGTCTTTATCCGGATTTCTCCCCCACTAACGAGCAAAGAAAGCATTTCCTTGAGCCTAGTCAAAGTAGTAAGGCGTCTTTTTTCATGGCGCTTTTTCGGCCAAGGATCGCTGAAATTCAAATAGATGCGATCGAACTTGTAATTCTGGAGACTTGGGAAAATTTCATCGAAATCGCCAGGATAAATACGCAATGAGGTCGTTCCTTGCTCTACCGCCTTCTTGGCGAAGGTCCCAGCAATGGAAACATCTCTTTCCAAAGCCAAAAGACGCACCTTCGGGTTATCTTTGAGCAAAGATAAAGCAAAATCGCCTTTTCCCGCCCCTATCTCAAGATACAGAGGGGAAACGAAAAAAGGATCGTTTTCCTCGATTGTGCTTAAGGTCAATTCCTGATGGGCTGATAGAAACGGAAGGGCCCACTTTTTGTAGCGACCTCTCATTTTTTCAAATTGCCGAGCATATAAATCGCCCGCGCATATATCGCGATATCCTTGTAAAAGTCCTCTAAGTAGAGGTATTCGGTCGGAGCGTGCATATCGCCAGGATGCTTTTTGAAAGCGGCGCCAAAAGCAACGGTATTCTTGGCTTCTTTCGCGTAAGTCCCTCCGCCAATCGTGAATGGCTTCGCAAACAAATCGAAAGTCTCGCGCTTATAAGCCTTCATAAGCGTGGTGACAAGCGGGCTCTTTTTGTCGAAAAGAAGGGCTTTGGTATCGCTAGTGACTTCATAAGATAAGCCAGAGGCTTCGCTCAAGGAAGATAAACACTTTGAAGCATCGCAGCTTTCGCCGAAGCGGAAATCGAGCGAGATGCTTAAAGTGGATGCGCTATAACGGATAACGCCATAGTTGTAAGTTGTCGCGCCTAATTCCGGAGATACGACTTTGCCGCCAAATGAAGAGCCGTCGCTTGCGGATAAGGCAGCAGCTATTTTCTTAAGAGCATCGACTTTGTAATAATCGCCGATTGTCTTGAAAGCGAGAAGGGCGGCATTTTCGCCAAGCTCCGGAGTAGAACCATGAGCAGCCTTTCCTTTGAAGGTGACCATCGTGAGGACTTCGTTTGAGGAAACATCGCATTTGACGTTTTCTTTTTTGAGGTAGTCTACGAATTTCTCATCCTTTGGCAAAGTGACGAGGATTTTGTCACATACGGCGTTGGCGACTTCCCCTCCCATCATCTCGATTACCGGACCTAAGGCGCCTTCATATGAGAGAGTCGCCCTTTTGATGGCTTTCTCTCCGTAAATAAGCGGCCAATCGGCATCGGGGGTGAACCCGTAATCGCATTCTTCTTTATGGAGCGTATGGAAATAATAATCGAGGCAGCTTGATCCTCTTTCTTCATCTCCACCGCTCACGAGTCTCACGCGATATCCTTTAATTAAGTCATTGTCTTTAAGCAGTTTGATGGCAAATAGGGAAGCAATGAGCGGGCCCTTATCATCCGCGCAGCCTCTGCAAACCATCTTTCCGTCTTTTACCACAGGCGACCACGGGGAATGTTCCCATTTGCCAGTGGCTGGGACGACATCGCTATGTCCGTAAATGCCGATGAGCGGTCCTTCTTCGCCTATTGTCAGTTCGGTGCAATAGCCATCGCAAGTATCGACTTTGAAGCCATAGTCTTTGCCTAATTTCGCGAGATAATCCAAGGCTTTTTTGACATTCGCGCCAAAGGGTTGCCCTTTCTTGATTGTGGAAGCGTCATAAACGCTTGGGATGCGGATGTCCTCTTGAAGCGCCGCTAGAGCGTTCTTCTGGTAATTTTTGGCCAGTTTCTTGAAATTCGGCATGTTATTTTCCTCTCTACTTGCGAGTGATTTTATCCAATGTTTTCCCCACTATCGGCGTGAATAAAGCCGCCAAAGTCGCCTCGCCCAGGCATCCTAATATAAGTATCAGCGTTACCCCAAGCACGATTCCGCTCCCGATAACGCTAGAATTCGAGAAGAAAGATATCATCTCGCTAGGATAGAACAAGAACAAATCGGCGAACACGAGCCCCGTATGGAGCAGAGTCAAGGCGAAAGAAATGGCCGCTAAAAGCAAACCATCGTGTGATAGTTTATTACCTTTCTTGAAAAAGGAAAAGAAAAGACCGGCGAAAAAGCCGAACAGAACGCGAGGAAGAACGCTTACCCAAGGATAAATGAAGAAGGCGTTAAGGCCGACGTTATTCTGAATCGCCTGCAAACAGCTAGTGATACCGAAGGCGAAACCATAGAAAATCCCTCTTTTCCATCCGCCGCGATAAGCGCCTAAAAGCACCGGTAAATGCATGAGGGTGAGCGAGATGCCCGGCACGATGCTGATATAGCCGAACTGCGGAACGAATCCCATAACGACGATGATGGCGATGATGATGGCATCTTCGCTCATCATCGAAACCGAATATCCTTTTTCTTCTTCGGGGCTGATTTGATGAAGATAGACCAAATAGGAAATAAAATAAAAAACGAAAAACAGCCAAAAAGCGATAGCGTGTCCACTCATAAGTTGTCTCCAAGGGATGTGTTGATGTTGCTATTAAGCCTATCGATTTCCTTCAACCCCAATAGCAATAGCCATTCTTCGTAGAGGAAATCAGGCAAAAGGTCTTTCACGAAATGGGCGTTTCCACCCGTAAGGATAGGCTTAAGCGAGCACCCAACCTCCTTTTCGAAAGCGCGATAAAAGCCCTGGATTTCATATACCGTTCCGTTAAGGATCCCACTATTCATGGAATCGTTGGTGTTTTTGCCGATAACCGTTTTCGTGATAAGGCCGCTGACTTCTGGCAATGAAGCCGTTCCTTTCACCAAAGCATTCATCGAAATGGCTAAGCCTGGAGCGATGGCTACGCCAGCAAAAGAGCCATTCTCATCGATGTGGATGTATTTATTCGCGGTCCCTAAATCGGCGATGAAAAGATTCTTGCCAAAAAGTGAAATACCGCCAACTGAATCGGCCACCAGATCGCTTCCGACTTCAGAGGGATTATTGACAGCCAATTTCATTCCTGTCTTTAATCCAACTCCTATCAATAGAGGCCGAATATGAAGAATATCTTTGCAAATAGCCACCCAAATTCTCGTTAATGAGGGAACTACGCTCGAGATGATCGCCCTAGAGAATTTGGAGTTAGAAGCCTCTCTATTCAAAAATGAACTAAAAATGACGCGATATTCATCATAACTTCTATCAACGTTTGATTTGATTTTGAAAGTCGATTTCAATTCATCGTCATCGAATACGCCTAAATCGGTAAGCGTATTGCCGATATCGATTGCAAGTAACATGTATTTGGTCTACCTCCGCTTCCGTTTGGCCTATGAATCCAATACGGAGCGCAATTATTATATCTAGGTAAAAGACACTTGCTAGAGTAAAATACCGCTATGTCAATTTGGCGCGTCCATAATGTTAAAAAGTGGTTCATCGTCTCTTTGCTGGCCTTGTTTGTCATTTGGGGATTGTTCATTGCCGGCCTTTGCTTCATCACGGTTATCAAAGAACGCTATTACCTCTACATGGTCGTCTTCTTCGGCATTTATGCTTTAGCCTCCATTTATTTCCTGCTTAAGCAATGCCTCTTCCGCTTTTTCCCATATCTAAAAAAAGACGGCGAGGAAATGGCGGCAGTTATTACTTATTCCATACCTTCTGAATACGAGAATTCTTCACGTCCTCTTGCCGCTTATATGGAAAACGGCAAAAAGAAAACGGTGGCGTTACTCGCTATGTTCGATCGTTCATCGAAGAAAAAGCTGATCGAGGGCGAACGTGTTTCGATTTACAAAATAAAAGGAGAGCCACTAGCCCTCCTCTTGGATTAAGCGACAACGAAGTTGACGATTTTGCCTTTTACGACAATGACTTTCTTTATCGATTTTCCGTCGATGAATTTCTGAACTTTCTCAGTCAAAGCTTGTTTTTTGAGCGTTTCTTCGTCTATTTCAGAAGGGACTTCGATCAAATCGCGCATCTTGCCATTAACCGATACGGAAATCTTAAGGGAATCTGAAACAAGCTTGCTTGCATCGAAACTCGGCCAGCTCTCATAGGTGATCGTGCCAAAATGCCCGAGTTTTTCCCACATTTCCTCGCCGATGAAGGGGCAAATGCAAGAGAAAGTCTTCGCGAACCCCTCCAAATAAGGGCGGTATATCTCCTTGGCTTTGTAGCAATCATTGACGAAGACCATCATCGCGCTGATGGCGGTATTGAAGGAAAGCGAAGAGAAATCATCGGTGACTTTTTTGATAAGGGCGTTGTAACTGCGGTCAAGCTCCCCATTATTCGAATCGACGATTTTCTTCGACAATTCTTCATCATCGATAAGTCTATATGCTCTTTCAATGAAACGCTTCGCGCCAACTAGGCCAGTCGTACTCCATGGCTTGGATTCATTAAGCGGGCCAGCGAACATCTCGAATAGGCGCAAGGAATCTGCGCCGCTTTCTTCCACGATTTGGTCTGGATTGACGACATTGCCACGCGATTTGCTCATCTTTTCGCCGTTTTCGCCAAGGATCATACCTTGATGATAAACGCGTTTGAACGGCTCGTCGCAGCTCACGACCCCGATATCTTTCAGGAATTTGTGATAGAAACGGGCATAAAGCAAATGGAGGACGGCGTGCTCTTGGCCACCGATATATAAGTCTACCGGAAGCCAATGGTCGAGCAATCTCTTATCCGCGATAACGTTATCATTATGAGGGTCGATGTAGCGGATATAATACCAGCTAGAGCCAGCCCATTGTGGCATGGTATTGGTCTCTCTAATCGCTTTCTTCCCTTCATAAGTCGTGTTAAGCCAAGAAGACGGGGCTTTGGAAAGCGGCGGTTTGCCGTCTTTTGCAGGCTGATAATCGTCAAGAGGAGGGAGGATAAGTGGCAATTCATCTTCACAGACATGCTCTTCTCCGTCTTCCGTCCTAACCATCGGAATCGGTTCGCCCCAATAACGTTGTCTTGAGAAAATCCAATCGCGAAGTTTGTAATTGGTGACGATTTTGCCTTTGCCAAGCTCAACAAGCTTCGCGGCTATCGCTTTTTTCGCATCGGCGATATTGAGCCCATCGGCAAAAGAACTGTTCATATGCGGCGCATCGTCAACGAAAGCCGTCTCGCTGATATCGCCTTCAAGGACTTGGATCATCGGAAGAGCGTGCCGTTTTGCAAACGCATAGTCGCGATCATCGTGAGCCGGAACTGCCATAACGGCTCCAGTGCCATACGATCCCAAAACGTAATCGGCTACGTAAACGGGGATTTTCTTGCCATTGATCGGATTTATCGCATAAACGCCAAGGAAGACGCCTTCCTTATCTTTTTGATTGAGTTGGCTGCGGTCAAGATCGCTCTTGCTGGCGGCTTTTGCAACATACTCTTCAACCGCCTTTTTTTGCTCCGGGCTCACTAATTTATTGACGAGCGGGTGCTCAGGGGCTAAGCAGCAATAAGTGCAGCCAAATAATGTATCGACCCTTGTTGTAAAGACTTTGAAAGAGTCTTCGCCTCCATCAATGGTGAATTCGATTTCAACGCCTTGGCTTCTGCCAATCCAGTTTTTCTGAAGCTCAAGGGTGCTCTTTGGCCAATCTAAGCCCGCTAAATCCTTCTCGAGGCGATCGGCGTAACGTGTGATGCGCAAAACCCACTGCCTCATTGGCATGCGGATAACGGGATATCCACCTCTTTCGCTTTTTCCGTCAATCACTTCTTCGTTGGCCAATACAGTGCCTAATTCCGGGCAATAATTGACTGGCATATTGCCAACATAAGCCAAATCGTTCTCAAACATCCTCGCGAAAATCCATTGTGTCCATTTGTAATAGGACGGATCGATCGTGGCGAATTCCTTAGACCAATCAATTGACATGCCAAGTGATTGGATTTGGTCTTTGAAATGAGCGATGTTCTTGCGTGTGAATTCCTCTGGATGCTGATTGTTCTTGCGGGCAAAATCCTCAGCTGGCAAGCCAAATGCATCCCAACCCATCGGATGAAGAACATTATAGCCTTGCATTCTCTTCATGCGCGCGATGATATCGCTTGCGGTATACCCTTCCGGATGCCCAACGTGAAGCCCTTGCCCACTTGGGTAAGGGAACATATCGAGAGCATAGAATTTAGGCTTTGAGAAATCGCTGGTGTCACAATAGAAAACATTATTGTCTTCCCAGTATTTCCGCCACTTTTGCTCAATTCTTTTATGATCGTAAGACATAGTTAAACCTCTTGATGATTCTGACTCGATTTTTTGTTTTTTCTTAGACTCTATTAACAAGCTCTTGGTACATTCCAAGATAGTTTTGAGCGCTTTGCCGCCAACCGCGATCGAGTCTCATCGCATTGCGCGAGACAACATAATACTCTTTTTGGTTGGAATAGAGACGGCGGGATATGCCAATGCCGTAATCAAGGCCCTCAACATCGTAATCGTTGAAGCCAATGCCGTCTTTGCCTTCCGTTTCTCTGCCTTCATATCCATTAACGGTATCTACGAGACCGCCAGTGTAGCGAACGATCGGCAAAGTCCCATAACGTTGGGCGACCATTTGGGAGATGCCGCATGGTTCAAATAAGCTCGGCATCAAGAAGAAATCACTGCCCGCATAGATTTTATGGGCCAAAGCATTCGAGAACCCTATATATATCCCGCATGTGTCAGGGAAATCCCTGCGCAACGCTTCGAACTTTTGCTCAAGTTCGTATTCGCCTGAGCCAAGCACGACGAGATTCGCACCATTAGAAAGCGCCTTTCGCCCGCTTTCTATAACGAGATTAATGCCTTTTTGCCAGGATAATCTAGAAACGATGCCGTATACTGGCCCGCCATACCAGTGGATATTGAAGGAGGATAGCAAATCCTTCTGATTGGCATGCTTTCCTTCTTCAACAGTATCGATATCGTAGTTTTTTGCGATGAATTTATCTTTGCTAGGGTCCCATTCGTTGGTATCAATGCCGTTTAAAAACCCTGCAAAATCGTCTTCTCTTAAACGCAAAACATCGCTTAGGCCTTGACTGCCCAAAGGGGTGAGGAGCTCTCCGCGGTGAGTTGGGGAAACGGTTGTTATCTTATCAGCATAGATAATTCCGCTCTTTAAAGTCGACACCATCCCCTGGAAGCGGACATTGCCGTTATCGAAAAGCGAATCGCTCAAAGAGAAGAAATCGCCAAGGAAGTATCGATCGAGCATCCCTTTGAAAGCAGGATTATGGATTGTGAGCACAAAATGGGTTCTGGAGAAAAACTCATTGCCTCTTTCCCCCTCTTTCACTAGGCAAGGGATCATCGCGCTTTGCCAATCGTGGACATGGATTATGTCAGCTTTGTAATGGATTAATTCAAGTAGTTTGATAGAGGCTAGAGCGAAGAAAGCGAAACGCTCGCCATCATCATCGTATCCATATAGATTATCGCGATCAAAATAATAAGGATTGTCAATTAGGTAGAATCTCACCCCATCGATCTCGTCTTCGTATATCGTCGTTTCGATGTTGCGCCAACCCATATTGACGTTCATTGAGCCGATGTTTTTGCCCTTCGCCCCTTGCTTGCGTTTTATTGATTCGTAATATGGCATCACGATGATTACTTCGTGCTTCATCTTCACTAGTTCAACGCTTAAGGAATAAACGACGTCAGCGAGCCCACCGCTTTTGGCTAGAGGATTGCTTTCGCTTGCGATCATCGCAATTTTCATAGAATGGCTCCTTGCTTGAGGTAGATGATGTTATATGGGTCGCCTTTGATAGTGTGCTTCGCGGTAATGACGGAATATTTATCAACGACCACATCTCCTAGCACCGCTTTATCGCCAACTGAGACTTGACTGAGGATAATCGAGCGCTTGATAACGGCTCCTTTGCCGATTTTCACGCCACGGCAAAGGATACTGTCGGTGACCTCGCCTTCGATGATGCAGCCATTGGAGACAAACGAATTTCTGACATCGGCGTCTTTCCCATATAAAGCAGGCGGCGTGTCATGGGTTTGCGTATAAATCGGCCAAGAAGGAAGGAAGAGCTGTTCCGCCACATCGCGGTCAAGCAATTCAAAACTATATTGAACGTAATGAGGGAGCGAGTCGAAGCAACGTGCATAGCCTTCGAATCTATGGGCGTGCATCTTGTATGCGCCGATGTCGACGAGCCAAGCCAAAGTCTCTTTCATGCCGAAAGAGGCGCTGACTTCATTGTGGCGACGGACGATTTCCGCCAAAACCTCACGATTGATAATCCAGACTTCAAGGGATACGTTGGCCTTTTTGCGAGTGCCATCGTTCTTTTTGGCGACGCGAACATATCCATCGCTATCGATATCGAAGACGTTCGAACTCCCGAATTCCCGATCAGCGTCCTCAATCTCTTTATAGAGGACGGTAATGCTTTCGCCTCTTGCGATATGCTCATCTAGAATGGGGCGCAAATCGAGATTCATGATAATATGGGCGCTTTGGAAGACGATATAAGAAGCGTTGCTGTCATACAGTACCCAATCATTTTCCAAAATGTTATTGATGTCAGTATTGTAAGCCTCATTCAAAGCGCCGTTCTCATTGTAGAAAATGGTCTCTTTGCCCACCTTTGTGTTCGTGACCCAGCTCATCATGCTGCCCATGTGTTTCAGCATGGAGCGCTGATGATTCTTCACAAGAATTCCGACGTTATCGATCTCGCTGTTGCAGAAATTTGACAAAGCGAAATCACAGAAAGCATAACGGCCCAAAAAAGAAGTGGAGGCTAAAGGCCTGTTGCTGGTGAGTTCCCCTAATTCCGGGGAAGAATGGCAATTAAGCAAACCGATGACGTTTTTCATTTTCTATTTTCCTGCCTTTCCGTTCACGATAAGAGCGATGCCTTCATGCTCAAGATTGACCTTTTCGTCAATATCGATAAGGGTATCAGGTCCGATAATGGCATCTTCCACCACCGCGCCTTTCTTGATGAGGGCGCCATTCATGATGACTGAGTTTTTGCATTTAGCCCCAGCTTCAATCACAGCCTCGCCTGAGATAACGCAATGCTCGACGTTGCCCATGATAACCGCCCCTTGGTTGATGAGTGAATCTTTGACTTCCGCACGTGGCCCAATATATTGAGGATGGCTTCTCAGATCGGCCGAATATATTTTATTCTCGCCTTGAACGGTATAGATGTTGATCGATGGTTCGCCAGAGAGCAGCAAGTCCATGTTCGCTTCATGGAGGCTAGCGATCGTTCCAACGTCCTTCCAATAACCATGATAAGTATAAGCCACGAGTTTTTTGCCTTTGGAGAGCATGTTTGGAATGATGTTTTTGCCAAAGTCATGATCAGTATCTTGCTTAGCGTCAAGCAAAAGCTCGGCGCGCAAGGCTTTATAAGTGAAAATGTAAATGCCCATCGAGGCGAGATTGCTAATTGGCTTCTTCGGTTTCTCCACGAAATTGATGATCGAATCGTCTTTGTCGGTGACCAAAATGCCGAAGCGGGAAGCCTCTTCCATCGGAACTGGATAAACGGAAATCGTGCAATCAGCTTTGCTCGATATATGCTTCTTGAGCATATCGAGGTAATTGCAGCTATAAATATGGTCGCCTGATAAAATCAAAACGTATTCAGGGTCGACGCTGTCGAGCCAATCGATGTTTTGATATATCGCATCAGCCGTGCCTAAATACCAATTGCTCCCTTCGTCCGTCTGCTTCGGCGTCAAAACGGAGGTCAGCGATTTATTGCCGTTAAGGCCCCATTTTTCGCCATTCCCAATATAAGCATTCAGCTCGCTGCTCTCGTATTGCGTCAAAACACCGACGCATTGAATGCCCGTGTTGGCGCAATTTGATAATGGGAAGTCGATGATTCTGTATTTACCGCCATAAGAAACGGCTGGCTTTGCCCTTTTCTTCGTCAAAGCCTGCAAGCGGGTACCTTTCCCACCTGCCAAGATCATCGCAGCTAATTTAGTGCTCATGTTTTTCTCCTCGCGAAAGGCGTAAATTGTTGTGAATACTATAACATAGTATCCGTCTCAAAAGTACGGGCGATGCCATTTTCTATAGGCAATATCGCCAAAAATAGCCTTCAAGCAGTTTCTTAGAGCATCTTGGCAATATTTTTCTTCCCACTTATCGCGCCATTATGGTATATTTCTAAGCGCGCTTTTAGCGTTGTAGAGGTAAAGTTATGTCAAGAGTATGCCCAATTTCCGGTAAAAAAGCGATGAGCGGAAATAATCGTAGCCACAGTGTCCGTGCCACCCGCCGCACTTGGAACGTCAATCTCCAAAAGTACAAAGTCGAAATCAACGGCAAAATGGTCGAAGTCAGAATGTCGGCCCGTGCTTATCGCGCGCTCAACAAGAGCACCAAAGCCAAAGCCGCCGAATAGCAAATATCATTGTTTATGCTTTGAACTAGCGGGCAAACCGCTAGTTTTTTAGTTTATGGATACTAGATATAAGCCAACGATGATGAGGATATTGCTTAAGAAAGCCATCAGGAGAAGAGCCCATTCGCTATAAGGAAGGATGAAGCGCTTAGGCCTAACGTAGCCAACGCTTCCATCATTCTTTGTGACTTTTTCCATTTTCCCCCAGTCTTTGAGCTTTGGATTGAGAAGCACGGCGACCGATAAAAGAACGATCAAGAAAAGAGCGATGACGATGAAAAGAGATGATGGCAAATAGATATTGCGATATATCGCCAAAAAGTAGAAAGCGGCCATTCCCGAAAAGATGATTAGAGATGAGCCGCTCAGAAAGAAAAACGAGAGATGCCTCTTTTCGTATGAAAGATCGAAATAGGTCAATAGATATTCGAAAAGAGCGAAAAGAAAAGCGAAAAAAGTGAACGATCCAACGAAGAAAGAAGACGTCGAATCTCCTCTAGAGGAAACTAGGATTAGACCGTATATCCCCGATAAAACGGGGCAGAGATAAGCTAACCCTCCTATTATCCTTAATATATAATAAGAAAAATCCTTCTTCTCGGAAGAAAAGAGCTCGTAGGAAAAATAGGAGCGAAAAGAAAAAGCGTCATTGCTCTTTTTCTTGCTAAACAAAGCAAAAGCGGAAAAAGCGAGCGGAAGAAATATGCTCAAAAGAAGGAAAACGATGAAAATAGCCATCATTTTGTCTCCAAAAGCTTAAAGCGCGAGGCAAAATCATCATGCCCATAAAGATATGAACCGGCCACGAGAATCTCCGCCCCCTCTTTTATAGCTTGAGGAGCCGTTTTCTCATTCACGCCGCCATCTATCTCCAAAACCGGCGGATTGCTCATTTTGCCCATTTCTTCTTTCAAGCGGCGGATGCGTGTATACCCATTCGCATCGAAAGGCTGTCCGCCTTTTCCAGGATGGACAGTCATCAAAAGAATCAAATCAAAATAAGGAAGATAAGGGAAAATCTCCTCGAGTTCTGTTTCAGGATTAATGGCTAAGCCAGCTAAGGCTCCTTTGTTTTTGATGGTTTCGGCGCACTTCACGATAACGTCATTGTCTTTTGCGGCTTCTAAATGGAAGGTCACGATGTCAGACACTTCGGCGTAAGAGGCGACTTGTTTTTCAGGATCAGCGATCATCAGGTGCGTATCTTTGTAAAAAGGATGCTCGCAATAGGGTTTAACTATCGTTTTCGTTACTTCATACGAAAAAGACACATTTGGCACAAAGATGCCATCCATCACATCGATATGGATGAAATACGATCCGCTCAAGGCGGCTTTTCTCACTTCATCCTGAAGCCTGCTTTTATCGGCGGCAAGCAACGAAGGATTTCCTTTTGGGTAGACTAATTTGCGTAAATTCATCATTTAAAACCGAAAAGCTTCGCGAGGAAGTTTTTCTTCTCCTTGAAATTTTTGCCGTTTTTCATCGCCTCTTCCAGCGCTTTATGCATTTCTTCCGCGCTTTGATAACGTTCTTCTTTTCTTTTTCTCGTCGCCTTGATGATTATTTTCTCTAGGGCCTTTGGGATTCCTGGAAGAGTCAAACTAGGCTCTGGGAAATGGTTCTTGATTTGCTTGATGGCGATTTCCTCGGGGTCTTTGCCATCGAATGGCACTTTCCCGACGACGATTTCGTAAAATACGACCCCCATGGAATACACATCGCTTGTCGGTGCCGCCTCTTGCCCCATAAGAATTTCGGGAGCGCAGTAATGGACGGTGCCGCTTACCGCATCCCCTTTGCTTTTCTCGCCGATTTCCGAGCTTATGCCGAAATCGCTTATCTTGATGGAACCATCGCTCAAATAAAAAAGGTTATCTGGCTTGATGTCGCGGTGGATGATGCCGTGTTCATGGATGTATTGAACTCCTTCGGTAAGCTGAATCATGACTTCGCACGCCTCTAAATAGGAAAGGTGGTGAACGCTGCTGAAATTCAAACGGTCGCGAAGGGTTTCTCCGCGCACGTACTCATTGACCATATATGGTCTTCCTTCAATGGTCCCTTGCCCGTACACCCTCACTATATATGGGCTATTTAAACTAGCCACGGCAATGCATTCGCGCTGAAAACGCGCGATATTCTTTGCGTCTTTCATCATCTCCGTGCGCATGATTTTAATCGCTACCGTTTTTCTATTGACGGCATCATATGCCTCATAAACATCAGCCATTCCGCCATGAGCAATAGGATTCACGATGTGATAACGTTCATCAATTCTGTCGCCGCGCCCGATCATTCCTTCAGTATCTCCCAGTAAGCAACCCCCTCATTATCGCTGCCACCTGCAGCATTCGCCGCCATAATAAGGCTCGTTACCTTCTGGTCGGCTCTTTCATTTGTCGAAATAATCGCATGGATGTCTTCGTTAGAGAGCTGATTGTAAAGCCCATCTGTGCAAAGCAATATGCTTTCTCCGCGATACGGATAAAAGGAGAAAGCCAAAGAAACGGAAGGGAAAATGCCCAAAGCGTTCATAAGAACGTGCCGCTCAGGGTGAGAGGCAGCCTCGCTCGCCTTGATTTTCCCTGTTGAAACAAGATACCTGACGTAAGTTTGGTCTTCGCTTATTTGGCGGATGCTCTCGCCATCATCCAGATATGCTCTTGAATCGCCAAGATTAACCACCATCAAATGATTATCGGAAATAATGGCCATAACGAGGGTCGTCCCCATTCCTTTATAAACGGGGTTATTCTCTGCCATATTGTATATTTTTGCATTTATTTCTTTGATAACCTTGCTTGCCCACCACGAATCCTGTCTTTTGAAACGGGCTTTTCTTTTGTTTCGAAAGGCCTTGGAGATTCCTTCAAGGGCGACTTTGCTTGCCAAATCGCCTTTATTGGCCCCGCCCATTCCATCACAAGCTAAAAGCAATACCTCGCCATCCTCATTCAATAAGACGATGGCCTGGTCTTCGTTATTGCTTCTGACTTTGCCTATATCCGTGCGATAAGCATAAGTGCCAGTGTAAAGCTCTTTGCTCATTTTTTGCCCTCGACGTATTTCACGCGCAATTGGCCGCATGCCGCATCGATATCCGTTCCAAATTCCTTGCGGATCGTGCAATTGATACCTCTTTTACGGAGTTGATCGTTAAAAGCCTTGATGCTTTTTTCACTCGATCTTTCATACGGTTTTTCCTTCACCGGGTTATAAGGTATCAGGTTGACGTACGCTAAAGTGCCGCGAATCAGATCGCTCAATTCGTTTGCGTTTTCGATTGAGTCATTGATGCCTTTGAGGAGAATGTACTCAAATGTCACGCGCCTGCCGCCCTTTTCTTCATAATATTTGACGGCCTCCATGAGTTCTTTCAAAGGATAATGTCTCGCGATAGGCATGATTTTTTGCCTTATCTCGTCATTTGGGGCGTGCAAAGAGATCGCTAAGTTGATTTGGATGCCCTCATCGGCGTATTTTTTTATCCCGGGCACAAGCCCACATGTGCTTACGGTTATATGACGCGCGCCGATGCCTAGCCCTTTAGCTTCGTTCGCAGTGTGCACAAAAGAAAGAACATTATCGTAATTATCGAAAGGCTCTCCAGTGCCCATAACGACGATATGGGTGACTTTTTGTCCCTCTTCTGCGAGGATTTTGTCGATGAGAAGGATTTCCCCCATCATTTCAGCCGAGGTCAGATTGCGTTCTTTCCTAAGCAAGCCCGAAGCGCAAAAGGCGCAGCCCATCGAACAGCCAACCTCGCTTGATACGCAAACGACATTCCCATAGTCGTAACGCATGAGCACCGTTTCTACTTTCGACCCATCTTCTAGCTCCAGGAGCAGCTTGATGGTGCCATCGCTTGCGTCCTGACGCTTATAAATAGATGGAAGGGTTAAGCAATAATCGCGCTTCAAAGTCTCGCGAAAGCTTTTTGAGACGTCGGTCATCAAATCGAAATCATAGACCTTTTTGACGTAAATCCATTGAAAGAGCTGTGTAGCGCGGTATGGCTTTTCTCCAAGGGAAACCATTTCCTCTTGAAGGGCTTTGAGGGTGTATCCGAATAGGTTTTTTGGCATAAGTTCTCAATTAGTGATTGTCCGCGGAAACCGATATTTCGCTTCCGCCTTCTCTAGCGGCGAAAAAAGGCGCGAAAGAGACTGGGTCTTTTGCGAGCGTCGAATCTTTTTCGAGAACGCAATAATATAACGCCGTATCGAATTCATCGTATGGGAAATACTGCTTCTCTTCAACGATATGGAATTCGTTGTGGTTAAGAAGGAAATCGATAATGGTGCTGTGCCCCTCCTTCTTGGAAATGGTGTAGACCATATAGATGAGTTTCCCTTTTTCAGCGACGTATTTGCTCGTTCCTTCAAGCGTGTCTTTCTCTTGTTGGAATAAAGCATCCATTGATTCTTTTTTGAAATGAAGCAAATAGTCAGGGCACTCGCGGATGCGGTCGAAATTGCTGCTATCAGGAGCAGCGATGACTAAATCGATAGGGCGGGAAATCGCAGCCTCCATGCTAAGGGGATCAGCGGCGAAGAAATTGACGTTCTTGAGATTAAGGGACTTGATCATCTTCGTGACATCAAGATATTTATCCAATGATCTGACGCCAAGATTCAAGCCAACGCTCGAGCCGTAATGCTCAATCGCCTCTTTGAGGATGGAGGAATCGGCATTGCCGTTATAGATAAGCATCTCGCTTGGCTCAGTGACAACATAGCGATCGAGCAGAGCTTTGGTTGCGGGTTTTTCAAGGAAAATATGGCCGTTTTTCATCGCATCGAGTTTCCGCAAGGGAGTCTTGCCGACATAAGTGTAGATTTTATCGACCGGCGTTTTGACGAAATCAGGATTGTTGTTGACGAGTTCTTCTTCGGAAATCGTGTTTCTCACGCGAATGGTGCTCACGAGGGGACGGCCGTTTTTCTTCAAGATTTTATAAGTTGTCCCAAAACCAAAATGCTCCCAGATTTTCAATACCCATTCAGGGGTGTTGTAGCGGAGGGTCAAATAACGATTGCTGCTCTTCGGGAAGGATTCGGGGATAAGGGAATTCGTGTCCGACGCCTTTTCGATAAGCGGAACGACCGAGGCGTATTTTTCTTCGCCTAATCTCTTTTTCAAGGCCTCGGAGATATCTTCCTCCGTATGTCTTTTAGCGAAGTAAAGATCGCCTAGAGCAATAGAGGTGAAACGCTTTTCCTCTTCCGAAAAGTCGTTTATCTCTTTGAGCAAGAATTCGAACAAGAGCGAATGGCGGAGTTCGCATCCAATCAAAGAGGCAACGTTTTTACGGAGCGGCCTAATCTCTTCGTTGCTCTGGAAAACCTTCTTCAAAGCCTCGTTAAACGGAACGTCATTATCAATAATGTCGTTCAAAATCGTCAAAGACAAATCGAGTTCTTGCATGCTCATCTCTCCTATTTATTTTTGTTTTTGAGTTTTTCTTCAAAACCCTCAAAGACATTCCCTAGATAAATATCGTCCGGATTGTTGACGTCGAGCTCCGCGTGATCGCGCGGATCGGCGTCCGAGCATTCATCATCTTCGCAGCAATCGTCGTCGCAACAATCGCCATCTTCATTTTTAACGATGTTGCTCTCAGTGATGTAACGCGGATATTCCTCGTTAATTTTTTCGTAAGAGTTCTCCTCTTCGTAATATTCGAAAACAATTTGGACGTTTATCGAAAATTCGCTCATCGTCTTCAGCAAGTAGTCAGCGACGTTATTTTCCACTGCCCTATATTTGCATTCGGCCAGCACTTTCACGACGGTGTTCCAGCTCGTTTGCTCAACGCCATTATGGAAAATCATCGATGAGGGCGCGTAAAAATTAATATCCTCGCTCTCAGTTTCGAAAAGCTCAGCAAGATTAGACGTGTGATCTTTGCTGTAATGCCCGACAACAAATTGATCAAGGCCAAAGACGGAAATAAGAATCATAAATTGCTCCAACAACGAGAAGTATATCACACGCCCACGGGCCTACGCGCAAGAAAAGTGAAAAAGAGCATCAGTAGTCCAAAGGATCGACATTGATGGAAATATCGACTCCGGAAATGCCGCTGTAGCGCTTCACGATTTCTTTCAAATAGGAACGAAGCCCATCATCGCGCTTGTATTTGATGAGGATAACCCTGCTGTGACGCCCGTTATTCAGAGAATAGAAAGGCGAGAGAGGGCCTATATAAGTAGCGCTTTCGAATCCCTGCGAATTGAGCTCTCGCAAAAAATCAGTGGCAGCAGCCACGCATTTATCCTCATTTTTTGCGAGAAATTCCAAGGAAATGAGAAAAACATAAGGCGGGTATTGCTGGATTTTCCTTTCCTGCATCTCTTTTACGAAAAACGACTCATAATCCTGCTTTGCGCCATAAGTAATGGCGTAGTGTGAAGGGTTATAGGTTTGAATAAGCGCCTCGCCGACATTTTTGCTTCTGCCGCTTCTCCCAACAGCTTGGGCGATAAGCTCAAAAGTGCGTTCAGCGGCTCGATAGGTTGGCAACGACAGCCCAATATCCGCCAGAACGACGCCGGATAAAGTGACATCCGGGAAATCATGCCCTTTTGCAATCATCTGCGTCCCAACCAAAATATCGTATTCACGCTTTTTGAAGGCATTTAAGACCTTCTCTACGTTTTTGCTCACCTTCCCGATATCGCTATCAAGGCGTGCAATGCGATACGAAGGGAAAAGGTCGTTAAGTTCCTTGACGACTCTTTCCGTGCCGTATCCCGTGCGCATGAGTTTGTTTGATCCGCACTTTGGGCAAACAGAAGGAAAACGTTCAACGTAGCCGCAGTGATGACACTTAAGCATCTGATCGTCAGTGTGATAAGTGAGATTCCCACCGCAAGAAGGGCAAACGAAAATATGCCCGCAGGCGGAGCAGATGATGTTAGTCCAATAACCACGTCTATTGATGAGAAGCATCGCTTGCTCATTCTTGTCTATTTTCTCTTTGATTTTCTGGAGCAGCGGTTTGCTTAATTTTTGGCTAGCCTTGCTGAAACTGTCGCGATTCGTCAAATCGACGATCGTTGTGGAAGGAAGGGCTCTTTCGTTGATACGATGAGGGAGCTTTGCTAAGCCATAAACCCCTTTCAGGGCCCTAGCCTTGCTCTCAAGAGAAGGCGTGGCGCTTCCTAAAACGACTTTTGCCCCAAGATAGGCAGCCCTGAAAATCGCGACTTCCCGAGCATGGTAATAAGGTGCATTGTCTTGCTTGTATGATTCGACGTGCTCTTCATCGAGGATTATCAACCCGATATTCGACAGAGGTGCGAAAACCGCGCTTCTTGCCCCTACGACGATTGAGGCATCGCCACGTTTGATTCTCCGATATTCATCGTATCTCTCAGCTTGGGTGAGTTCGCTATGCAGAATTGCCACTTTTTGGCCAAAGCGGCGGGAAAAGTATTCGACCATCCGCGGCGTCAGATTGATTTCCGGCACAAGCATCAAAACGCTTTTGCCTTCTTGGAGGGTTTTCTCGCTTAGCCGCAAATAGACCTCTGTTTTCCCTGATCCCGTCACGCCTTGGAGCAGCACCACGCTTTTAGGGGAAGAAAGAATATCGTCATAAGCTTTTCTCTGCTCAATCGTCATTTCGTGCGGAATCTCTTTTTCCTCTTCCGGAATACGAAACCGTTCTTTCTCTTTATAAATGATTTTTACGCGGTTTTTCGCTATCAATTTTTCCAATATCGACGCAGAACCGGCTTCTTTTTTCAAAATTTGGCCATTTGAAGCCACTAAACGCAGCATTTCGATTTGCTTATCGGTCAAATCACTTTCATCTTTCGAAAGGATTTCAACCCACTTTTCGTAAGCAACCTTTGGCCCTTTCAATGACGATATTTTCGGGGAAAGAGAAAGAGGCAGCATTGCTTGAATCACGCTCATCAAGGGTGATAAATAATAATCAGCTACTTTCTTTGCGAGATTCATGAGCTCGTCGTCGAGAAGGGGCTCTTCGTCAATGACGTCATCAATGAACTTAAAAGAGTAGCCGTTTTCTTTTTCAAGCTCTTCAGGGCTTTTGCCCGTTTCGCTAGAAGCAAGCACAAAACCCATCGCGCTCCGACCGTTGAAATTGATGATTACCCGAAAACGAGGGCCGACTTTTTTTGCGCCATCGTATAAATACGTGAAAGTCCGGTCGAGGGATTGCGAGCCGTATTGAGTCAAAACATCTAGAATAAGCATCTAGAGAGATTATAAATCGTTTTCGCTGTTCCGCTTATGGATTTCCTCGCGGATAATGCTTTCAATTTCGATAGAGGCACGAGTGACATCATCATTGTATATGATGTGCTCATATTGATTCTTGAGGCTCATTTCTCGCTCTGCTTTCGCTAAGCGTTCCTTGATGACTTCTTCGCTTTCCGTGCTCCTACCCCTAATCCTTGCTTCCAAGCACGAAAAATTGGGCGGCATAATGAAGAAAGTGACGGGGTGATCGCTAGCTAGGCGCGAAAGCACTTGTTCCGTTCCTTTGACATCTATTTCCAAAATAACGTTCTTGCCTTCTTCTCTCATGGCTTGTACTTTGTCATATGGCGTGCCATATCGGTGCCCGACGAAGGTTGCATACTCTAAGAGATTGCCATTTCGAATATTGCGGTCGAATTCTTCTTCACTCACGAAATAATATTCGCGGCCGTCGACCTCGCCTTTGCGCATCGAACGTGTTGTCATCGAAACGCTATACCAAAGATTGAGGGAAATATCCTTCATGATTTCTTGGCGGATTGTCCCTTTTCCGACCCCACTTGGTCCAGAGATTATGATTAAAAGCCCTTTTTTCATCATAAAATTTTTTGAAATTATAACCACTAGCAACCCTTAAAACAACGGAAACACCTTATTTGTTGATGCTTCATAAAAAAATCGCCCCACGTTTTCTTAATGGGGCGATTCATTAAATTAAATATCGCTAATTCTGTTTGTATGGCTTGACTTCGTGAGGGCCATCAAAATAGAACTGAATGCCGAATACATTGGGCCCAGCATGATAGCCATTGGTCGGAGAGGCTTGGGTAACCACCACTTCCTTGAATCCGAAATCAAGGACTTTTTTCTTGGCCTCCTCAAGAATAGATGGATCTTCAAGATACGAGTAGTTGATGAAAGCCATCTTGGGGTCGATATTGGGGTGTGTCTGAAGGATATCATCGGTATAGGCAAGCAAGCATTTTTTGGTCGTTCCCCTGAATTTTTTGCCAGTCGTGAATTTGCCGTTTTCCGATTCAACGCAAACAATGGTTGGCTTTATCTTCAATAGATTTGAGCCAATCAAAGCCAATTTGTTGCATCTGCCGCCTTTATAAAGATACTCAAGGGTATCAAGTTGAAAGGAGCAAGAGCAATACGGCCTTCGATCCAAGACGTTCTTTACGACTTCTTCAAACGGATATCCGTTATCGATGAGTTCACGGGCATAA
>CAVKAR010000014.1:0-31194 GCA_963654425.1 Lachnospiraceae bacterium | reverse complement strand
ATTCAGCTTTTGACGCCAACCACGCCGATCTCGCGACGGTGATGAACAAGAACAAGGAGGATGTGCTCTCCGTCATAACGAACATCTCGTATTACCATGCGAAGAATTTCTACAATATCCTCTGGGAGCCGAATTGCCCCACGGGGAGGGCCGATGCGGTATTCATCCCGAAGAAGGCCGGATACATTCCGATAGTCATCGAGCTGAAGGCCGACAAGTCTCCCGAAGAGGCCATCGGGCAGATAAAGGAACGAAACTATGCCTCGATGCTCAATGGATATCACGGCAAGCTGATGCTCCTTGGCATCGCGTATGATTCTAAGAGCCTCAAGCATCATTCGAAGATTGAATATGTGGAGATATAGGCTCGCGATTTTCATCTAACTTTTCGATTTCGTCCTAAACGTGTTCGCTAGCAGAACGTCTGGTTTTCCTTGCGTACTTTTTGAATATGCGCTTTAGGGTTTTTGCTTGGACATTTGCTTGGACATTTGCTTGGACATTTGCTTGGACATTTGCTTGGACATTTGCTACTATCTCTATGGTTAATAGGTAGTCATAGCGGACGTTAATATGAATCTTGGAAGAAAGAGCGAAACAATTGAATTTAAAAAAACGACTGGCGAAAGACACGAAGCGATCGAGTCAATCGTTTCTATGATCAATAAACATGGTTATGGCGAGCTTTATTTTGGCGTAAATGATGATGGAGGAGTTGAGGGACAAATAATCAACGATTCAACGATTAAAGATCTTAGCGAATCTATATCGAGAGACATCGAACCTAGAATAGTTCCAACGATTAACGTTATCAAAAACGGTGAAAAAGAAATTTTGAAAGTCTCATTTTCCGGAACGCAAGTCCCATATTCCGCATATGGCAAATTCTTGATTCGCGTGGGGACACAAAATAGAAAATTAAGTAGAGATGAACTCATAATCCTTATAAAAAAGCACGATTACGCTTTGAAATGGGAAGAAGAAATTCATCACGATATTGGCGATATTGACAACGACTCACTAAAAAAATATTTCGATGAAGCAGTACAATGCGGAAGACTTGCAATGGTTCAATACGATGAAGAAGCTGCTCTATCGGCGATAGGCGTTTTGAAAAATGGGAATAAAGTCAACAATGCCGGTTACGCTTTATTCGGAAAAGGAGAACCAGTTTCTTTGAAACTTGCGTGTTATGCGACAGACGAGAAATTAACTTTTATCGATTTGAAAGAGATTAAAGGAAACATCTATCATCTTATAAATGAGGCAATGAAATACATTGGCAGCAATATACATTGGAGCGTTACTTATGGAACTAGAAAACGGATAGAGACTCCAGAGATTCCCCTTTTTGCGATAAGGGAAATGGTCATTAACGCTTTTGCGCACGCCAATTACATGAGCGATTCAGAGATAGAAATCAATATTCATCCCGGAAAGATTACGATATTTAACCCGGGTTCATTCCCTGAATGGTTGACTCCAAATGACTTTATTGACAAAAATACGCCATCAATAAAGCGAAATCCGCTTATATTGGATGCTTTGTTTCGTTGCAAAGATGTAGAAAAATCAGGAAGCGGTTTCAGGAGAATGAATGAATTATGCGAAGAAGCCCATATAAAATGGGACTATAAGAACTTCGGATACGGATTCGGCTTTGAGTTTCTGAGAAACAATGAAAATATAAATGCCAAATTGCCTCAAATCGAAAACGATTTATCCGATAACGAGTTGACTATATACATGAAAATTAAAGAAGATAGAAAAATCGGCTATGACGAATTGTCCATTTTGATAAACAAAGGCAAAAAAACCGCTCAGAGAATATCTTTATCCTTAATTAGAAAAGGTTACATAAGACGCATCGGAAATAACCAATACGGTTATTGGGAAGTCCTCAAATAATTCGTGCTTATATCTAAAATGAACGAACAATTTTCTAGACTTCAACTTCTCTTAGGCAAAAAAGCCATCGAAACGCTTTCGAAGAAACGCGTGGCCGTTTTTGGCGCAGGTGGGGTAGGCGGATATGCCATTGAGGCTCTTGCTAGAAGCGCGATTGGGGCAATAGACGTAATCGACGCTGATGTTTTCACCGCAAGCAATCTCAATAGGCAACTGCTTGCTACCTCTATCTCCATTGGTTTGAGCAAAGTCGATGTGGCGGAGAATAGGATTCTTTCCATTAATCCCACCTGCAAGGTCAAGAAACACAATCATTTCTATTTGCCTTCCGATCCTGGCGATATCGTTTTTGAGGATTACGACTATATCGTGGATGCGATTGACACAGTCAGCGCGAAAATCGATATCATCATGAAGGCAAAAGAGTTGAATATTCCCATTATATCTTCCATGGGATGCGGGAATAGAATCGATCCAACGAAGCTAAAGATCGCCGATATTTATGAGACAAGCATGGATCCTTTAAGCAAAGTGATGAGAAGAGAACTCCGCAAAAGAGGCATCAAATCATTGAAAGTCGTCTATAGTGAGGAAGAGATACTTAAGCCAATCAGAAAGAAACCGAATCAAGGAGAGAAGCGGAAGAAAGATGTACCAGGCTCCTCGGCTTTCGTTCCGAGCGTCGCCGGTTTATTGATCGCAAGCGTAATCATCAAAGAATTATCGAATTACGAGGAGAGCCGCCAAGAGGCTTTCGCCAAATTGGGAGGAGTGGAATGAAACAAGCGCCATATTTGAAAAACGGAGGCACAATCGAGCTCGTGGCTCCTTCATTCGGAGTAACTACCGAGCCATACCTATCAAGGAATAAAGAAGCCATCAAGCAATTCGAAAAGCGTGGCTTCAAGATAAAAGAAGGCACATGCGTGTATCTTGAGAGCGGTATAGCCGCAAGCGCGCCTGCGGAAATGCGCGGGAAAGAGATCATGGATGCCTTCGAAAGCGATGCCTCCCTTATTCTCTCCGTTGGAGGCGGCGAGACGATGAATGAGATTCTGCCCTACATCGATTTCGAGAAAATAAAAAGCCTTCCAAGCAAATGGTTCATGGGCTTTTCCGATAATACGAATTTGACTTTCACTTTGGCCACCCTTTCCGATTTGGTGACGATATATGGCCCTTGCGCTCCCCAGTTTTTCATGAAAAAGTGGCGTTTAAGCGAGCTAGACGCAATACGCATGCTAAAAGGAGAAAAGCATTTCGAAGGGTATCCAAAATATTCGATAACCCGGCAAAACCCCCTTAAACCGCTTTGGACGTATAGACTTAGCCAGAAGAAAACCATCGTCCCGTATGAATACGAAGCGCCTTTTGAAGGGATAATGCTAGGGGGATGCCTCGATTGCCTCCTAAATATCTGCGGCACGCGCTTTGACAAGGTGAAGGAATATATCGAAAGGCATAAAGAAGATAGCATCATTTGGTTTTTGGAAGCTTGTGATCTTTCCCCTTTATCGATTAGACGCGGCTTATTCGAACTAAAGGAAGCTGGCTGGTTCACTTCTGCCTCTGGCTTCATTTTTGGTAGGCACCTATGCCGCGATTTCGAGCTCATGGGCGTGAATAAATACAATGCCGTCACCGATATGCTCTCCTCTCTTCAGAAACCGATTCTGATGGATGCGGATTTAGGCCACATTCCGCCATCTATGCCTATTTTGACCGGGGCGAAAGCCAAAGCCTCTTATCTAAACGGAAATATCGTCATCGACTACGAATAAGAACGATGATATTATCGAGCGTTCTCCATTTTGGAGAAACGTCTCTATTTTTTGAAGAAAGCTAGTAGTATCACTGCTAGAGCAACTTAGGTAAAATAATCGCACGAGGATTTTATGAAAATCGTCTTTGCTTTGGACTGCGCCAACATCGTCAATAATGGCACCGGAGCCACTTGCCTCCGCTTCGCCGAGGAACTCCGCAAAAGAGGGCATCAGGTCATTCTTTTGGGCGCGGAAAACGACGATGGGAAAGAGCATAGAGACTATGTTGGGCTGAAGCATTACCATTTTCCTGTTTTCCAAGGACTCATCGAAAAAGAGGGATTCATGTTCCCTTGCTCGGAAATCGATAAGATCTACAAAGCGGTGGAAGGGGCTGATGTCGTGCATCTTTTCTTGCCTTTCAAGATGGAGAATACGGCTCGCCTCATTGCCGAAAGCCTTGATATCCCGGTTACTGGCGCCTTCCATCTCCAGCCGCAGAACATCACGAGCGCCATCCACATGGGAAAATTGAGATTCATCAATAACTGCCTGTATTTCGGCTTCAGGAAATACATGTACGATCAGATCCGCCATATCCATTGCCCGAGCCAAATGACGGCTGATGAGCTAGCAAAGCACGATTATTCGCGCAACAAGACCTGGGCCATCAGCAATGGTATCTCTTCTTTCTTTTATCCGATCGAAGTGATTAGGCCCACGAAATACGAGGATAAATTCATCATCACGATGACGGGAAGGCTTGCCGATGAGAAGAGGCAGGACTTGATTATCAGAGCTATCGCGAAAAGCAAATACAACGACAAAATCCAACTGGTTTTGGCTGGGCAAGGGCCAATGCTCCGCTACCTCAAGAAACTGTCATTGAAAGTCGGGCTCAAAAATGAACCCGTTATCTCTTTCTTTCCCCAAAGCGATTTGCGTGATTTGCTCAATTACAGCGATCTTTATGTCCACGCCTCCGATTTCGAAAGCGAGGGCATCGGATGCATCGAGGCTTTCGCTTGCGGGGCTGTCCCGCTTATAAGCGATGCGAGACTATCGGCCACCAACCGCTTTTCGCTTGATGATGAGCATTGCTTATTCAAACACGGCAATCCGAAAGATCTAGCCGTCAAAATCGATTGGTTCTTCGAGCACCCCAAGGAGAAAGAGGCTTTAAGCAAGCGCTACATCGAATACGCGACAAGTTTCGCTCTCCCTAAGCAAGTAGACCAGATGGAGATTATGCTAGAGGAAGCTATACTCGATAAGAAAGAAGGGAAAGACCTGCCAACGGTCTATCCTTCGAAAAAAGACAAACGCAAGAGCAAGCGTATCTTCAAACGTTTGCTTAAAATGGGCGTGATAAAAGAGATGCCAGCGAAGCTTCAATAGAGCTTCGTTTTTCATTCATCAACGAGCAATGATTCCTTTTGCCAGGGGGATGCTCAAAGTCATGAATTGCACTTTTTGGGCCTTTTTAGACATCATGAATTGCACTTTTTTCAAAAAAAAGATGGTATACGTTCAAGACCAACGATGGAACGCTTTGCAATAAAAAACTTATTGAATGGAATGAAGAAAAAGACCGCAAACCGCTGCTTCTTTTTGGCGCAAGGCAAATAGGCAAAACATACCTTATGAGAGATCTATTTGCTGAGCAATATTACAAAGGCAAATATATCTATATCGATTTCGAAAAAGACAGTGATGCCAGAAATTTCATCAATGGTAATGGCGAAAATGAAAACGCCACCGTCGACCCAACGAAAATCATCGAATATTTCTATTTGCGTGAAGGAAAGAAAATTGACGAGAATACGCTTTTGCTGTTCAATGAAATCCAAGAAGCCCTCCCGATTATCGCATCATTGAAATATTTTCGTGAAGATTATCCGAGGATTCCAGTCATTGCGACTGGTTCGATAGTTAGAATAAAACTGCGCCGAGAGCAAACTGTGGCAAAGCAGCATAAAAAAGGGGGTATTTTTATCCAGTCGGGGCAGCCGACAAGATCGATATTTTCCCGCTCACTTTTGAAGAGTTTCTGTTTAACTCAAATGAGCCCCTTTACGCAAAAATCAAAAACGCCTACAAAGAAAGAAAAGCGCTTGAGCCCAGCGTGCACGATCTTGCGATGAACTATTTATATAGGTATTTTCTAGTGGGCGGGATGCCGGCGAACGTGAAAAAATATCTTGCTGGCGAATCTTTGCTCAAAATAAGAAAAGGCGTCGCTTCTATTTTCGATGATTACCTAAATGACATGAAACTTTATCAAGCACGCGAGGAATCGATAATTTGCTGCAAAGCCATCTTCAATAATGTTTACGCTGAATTGAGCAGAGAATCCAAAGATTTCAAAGCTTCTCTATTGGACCACAAATGGAAGAACAGAGATTTGAAGACGCCTATTGATTGGCTGTTTGCCGCTAACATTCTTTATAAATGCAGACGCACGAAGGAAATAATTTCTTCGCCTTTAAAAGCCGCCAATGAATCCGATTACCGGCTTTATTCCTTGGATTTGGGCTTGCTGTCAAAAAAGGAAAAGGCTCCCTTAATTCACTCAAAAAATACAAGGAGCATAATGCCTACACAAGATGCATCAAGGTATCAGCCAACAATTTCGGCATTGATGAAGCTAGTGGGATAATGACGATCCCCCTATACATGTTTTTCGCTTATTTAGATGAGCTCGACGAAAAAGAAGCGTCTTTATCGTTTTGATTTCTTTCGAAATTTCGCAAGTTGGTCAACGCATAATTGAGGCTAGACAAAGGACGCTTCTTTTTTTGAAAGCAGATGGAGCGAAAAACCCTGCAAAATGAGCCTTAAATTTTCAATAAGGCCTTTTGATGCCTATTCATTCATCAAAAGGAAATAGTCGGTTAGACTCTCTGGCGTGTTTTGAAAAGAGGTGTGATCCCAGTATTCGACGATGAGGACGAAATTCTCGATGATCGAATTTATTTTAAGCTCCTTTGGCAGATTCTTCTGCGTGACGAAGTTATTGTCGACACAGGCAGTGGCGAATTCCTTAAGCCCATTGCGTAGGTAATTCAAGAAGATATCTTTGCTTTGGGAGAGAAGTATGGCATGCACCAAAGCCTTCTCGTCGTGGAGATGATAGAAGATGTGGGTGATGAAATGCTTGTAATCGAAAATCGACGATCTGGAGAAATCGTGGCTCTGCTCTTCTTCGACCGTATGGGAGAAAACATGCCCGAAAATGGAAGTGCAGATCGATTTGAGCAGATCGTCTTTCGTTTTGTAATGGGAGTAGAAGGTGCTTCTCGCCACTCCGCATTTGTCGAGCACATCCTGGATTGTGAGCTCGCCGTATTCCTTCTCGAGCAAAGCCTCGGCGAAGGCGCTATAAATCCTTTCGGTCGTTTTGGTTATTCTCTTGTTCATCGTTTTGCCTCGGCCCGATTATATCAAACATCATGTTTGCTTGTTAAGACACTATGTATCGTTATTTGAATTAAACAAAACATTATGTTCTTAATTGTTTTGAAAAAATAGAAATAACCATAACAATATGGCTCATTTAACTTGATTCATGCGTGCGCCCATGATAAAAACTTGCCTATGCCTAATTGCGTGCTTGATGTCAAAGGGTTAAGTATCCATGGCTTTTTCATGCATTCGTGCGAACCAGTCGTGAAGGATGTTTCCTTTTCTTTGCTTGAAGGGGAGCGGCTTGCGATTACGGGGGAATCGGGGAGCGGGAAGAGCATGATCTTAAGCGCGATCACTTCCTCTCTTCCTGATAACTGTTACGCAAGCGGGGAAATATACGTAAACGGCGTCGAAATCGTTTCGAACCCGAAGATCGGCGAGAAGATGCTTTCTAGCGAGATTGCCTATGTTCCTCAAGGCGGAGCCGAATCGCTCAATCCATCGCTGCGTATCAAAACGCAGATGATGGAAGTTTTGAGGAAAGAGGAAAAAAAGCTGAGCAAGAGCGAGAAAAATGATTTGTGCGTTTCTGCCTTGAAGAAGGTCGGGCTCGATAAAGCCAATGAAATTCTACTTAAATATCCATTTGAGATAAGCGGAGGCGAGGCTCAGCGTGTGGTTCTCGCCATTGCCTTGCTCATGAACAAAAGGCTCCTTGTGGTGGACGAAGCCACTAGGGGCATCGACAAGGAGAAAAGCGGCATAATCTGGGACTGTTTGGATTGCGATTTCCCCTCAGTTTCGACTCTTCTTGTCACTCACGACCTGTCCGAGGCCAGAAAATGCGACAAAATCCTCGTGCTGAAGGATGGCGAGGTTGAGGAATTCGGGAAGAAAGAGGATATCTTCGATAAGAGCGAGAACCCATATGTCAAAAAGCTCATCGCGGATTACGGGGGCGAATATGCTTAAGACGGTCAATATCAGCAAATCCTTTGCCCTCAAAGGAAGCAAAGAAAAACAGGTTATCAAGCCATTGCAAAATGTTTCATTTTGTATTGATGAAGGGGAAATCGTCGGTTTACTCGGCGAAAGCGGGGCAGGCAAAAGCACGCTTGGCGCAATCTTGTCCGGTTCCCTTCCTTTGGATGAAGGATCGATTGAGCTGAATGGCATCCATTTATACGAGAAAGGGAAATACAAGCGTAAGGAAGGGGTGAAGATACAGCTCATCCCCCAAAAGCCGCTTTTGTCACTTGATCCTAGCCAAAGGATTGGGAAAGCGGTGAAAGAAGCGCTCATTTTCGTAGGGACAAAAAGAAAAGAAGCCAAAGAAAAAGCCCTTTCCCTCTTCGATGAAGTAGGTTTGGGAAGAAGTCTCTATAGCCGCCTTCCTTATCAATTGAGCGGAGGCGAAGCCCAAAGAGCGGTCATCGCCAGAGCCTTGGCTCTTGAGCCGAGGCTTCTAATAAGCGATGAATCGACTTCAATGCTCGATGCATCAACCCAAAAAGACATCATAGCCCTCTATAAGAGACTGAATAAGGAGAAAGGCATCGCGCTTCTATTCATATCGCACAATGAGCGATTGACTAAAAGCTTATGTGAAAGAATCTACGTGCTTGCTGATGGCAAACTGTCGATAAAAGAAAATCGTGAGGTCAACGTTGATGAAAAATAAAAATTTGCTTGCTCTTGCTCTTGCTTCCGTTTCGATATTCTCCCTCTCTTCCTGCGCGAATAGCAGCGATGAGCACACCTTGATCATCGGCACGACGATGCAAGTCGATTCGCTCAATCGCCTTGATAATGCCGGGGGGGCGCCTGGCTACAATTTCGATAAGATCGCCTCAACCGTCTCTCAGCTCACCCCAATCATTAAAATCGATGACGGATATTACGACCTTTGCTGCTTCTTTGCTATAGACGAAGAGAGCAATAACGTGACCATCAGCATGAAAGAGGGATATAAGTGGCACGATGGCGAAGATATGACGATCGATGATATCGAATATAGCCTTTCTTCGTTAAAAGAGGGAGAAGACTATCTAAGCGTCAAGAAAACCGATATATCTTTGGCTTATACCGTCGATATGCCCTCTTCTTTCCTTGACCGTATTGCCTCCACGAGCATTCTCCCTAAACATATATTCGACGGTAAGAGCAAAGATAATCTCACCGATGAGGAATCGGTGATTGGCTCAGGCCCCTTCAAGTTTGACAATATCGATCATGACTCTGGATCGATAACATTCAGCAAGTTCGAAGATTACCCTCTCGCGGACGATATATATTTCAGCAAAATCATCTTCAAGCAATATGGCTCCGAGGATGTGATGGCCTTGGCTTTAAAAAGCGGCTATATCGATATGATCTTCGATTACGCGAAGGGACTGAGCGTCTCTATGATAGAGGCGCTAATGGGAGTGAGCGGAGTGCAGCTCATCTCCCAAGCGAGCAAGCTCATAAACAAAGTCCTCTTCTTCAATAACGAGAGGATGAAGGATGCGCGCATCAAGCGCGCGATTGCCTTATCCATCGATTTCGCCAAGATCAGATCGACATTCGCTTCTTCTTCCGTCACCCCGTCGCGGGAAGGATTCGTCGGTGAAGGCATCAAAGGATACAAAGAGACTCCGATTTGGAAAAGGGATTTGGAGAAAGCCAAAGCGCTGCTTGCGGAAGCCGGTTATACAAGCTCAAATAAGTTTGTTTTTGAGCTTTTGGTCCATTCAGGGACCGATGATAGCCAATACGCGAGTTTGCTCAAAACGGAGATTGAGGAAAATGGCCTTGTTTCCGTTTCCTTCGTTGAGAAAGGAAGTGACTGGCAAAGCTATTATCAAGCTGGCAACCACATGGCCTCCATGGCCAAAATCACCGCAAAAGGCTACGATTTTGAGGCAGGGTATGGCAGTAGATACACTCTTTCAGCCTCCTCTTCGTTATGCCCGATCAACCCTAATCCGGTGGCGCACGGGCAAATGAAAAGCGAAGACGAAGACGGGAATCTAACCGAGTACGGGAAAATCCTGAAAGCGATAAGTGAGGCCAAAAGCGAAGAGGCTTTATCTAAGGCTGTTGGCGATTATCAGGATTACATGGTCGATAACGTCATTTGCGTCCCGTTCTTTTATGATGGTCTGACTTATGGGGCCAAAGATAGCTTGACGGGATTCCAGAAAAGCGACGCCACAGGCATATTGAACGTCAAGAGTTTTGAGACCTTGAAAAGGAAATGAGATTCATCGATGGGCAAAAAGATCAGAAACGCTCTCATTTTCTCGCTTATCGCTTTTATCGCGATATTCGTGCTCAATTTCTTTTTGCCGCGTCTAATGCCTGGCGATCCGCTTGCTAATCTCATCGGGGCTGATGAAAAAACGATAAGCCAGGAAGAATATGACGCCCTCTATAAGGCTATGGGATTGGATAAGAGCCTCGGAGAGCAATTTATGGATTATCTCAGCGATTTAGGCCACGGGAAATTGGGATATTCCTATCACCGCGGAAACGATGTCGGTGCCCTCATTCTCGAAAAATTGCCACGCACCCTTCAAATAACGGTGCCAGCGTGGCTATTTTCCTCTTTATTAGGCTGCTCGCTTGGTTTAAGAAGCGGCATGAAAAGAGGACGCGCCGAAGAATTGACGGTGACGGGAATCATGGCGATATTTGACGCAATGCCGACCTTTTTGCTCTCCATATCTCTCCTTATTGTTTTTTCTTTCTCTTGGGGCATTTTCCCTTCCGGAGGCTTAAATTCGCCTTTTGCGAGCAATCTTTTCCTTGACCGCTTGTGGCACCTGTTTTTGCCAGTTCTCTCTCTGACTCTCCTCTCAACGCCGAAGAAATATTTCCTTATGAGGAATGAGGCAAGCGGGGCGATGAATAATCAATATATGGTATATGCGCGCGCAAAGGGGATAAGCGATGCCCGTTTAAGCTATATCCATCTTTTTCCTAATGTTTCAAACGCTTTCATCCTTTCTCTTGGCACGAGCTTTGGCCATACGATTGCTGGATCTATTGTCATCGAGACCATATTCTCGATCGACGGGATCGGCTTATTGACTTACGAAGCGATAAATGACAAAGACTACCCGCTCCTTCAAGGAAGCCTTCTATTGATTTCTTTGACCGCCATCATCTCGAACTTTTTAGCCGATATCATCGCCGCTTCGTCAAACCCAGCTACGAGGAGAGAGCATGAATAAGCGCGCGAAGAGCTACCGCATTAGGTATAATATCTCTCATGCTCTTTTTGCTTTAGGCGTTTTGCTTTTGCTTATTTTCGCCATTTTCGCGATATTCGGCGAAACGCTTGCTCCGTATTCTCCAACCTATAGTTTCGATAAATTCTTGCCTTGCTCGAAGGAACATCTATTGGGGACGGATAATCTTGGCTACGACATTCTCTCGGAGCTCATCTCCGCCAGCGGATCAACGATTATCATTTCCGTATTGAGCGCTGCCATATGTTTATTCATCGGCCTACTCATCGGCATATTGGCTGGATATCTTGACGGCATTGCCTCTGAAGCGATCAACGGCTTCATCAATTTCTTCCTTCTCATCCCTTTATTGCCTGCCTCAATCGTGATCGCCGCTTATTTCAGCGGCGGGAAAATAAGCATCATCATCACTCTTTCCTTGCTTTGCTGGCCTTCGACGGCTAGAGCGGTCAAAGGCAAGACGCAAGAAGTTAAAAGCAGCGAGTTCGTCCGCTCTTTGAAAGGCATCGGCTATAGCGGGCCCCATATTCTTTTTCATCATATTCTCCCTAATGTCATGGATGTGGCAAAAGCCAAATTCATCCCTTCGATCGCGAGCTGCATCATGGTTGAATCGACCTTGAGTTTCCTTGGCATGGGGAGCATCGCTGATTTGACTTGGGGGGTCATGATGCAAAACGCCTTCAAATACGGGGCGATACTCTTAGGGAAATACAATTGGCTTCTTTCACCCGGCATAGCGATAGTCTTATTGGAATTATCGCTATATATGGCGAACCAATATTTCGAATTCAGGCGCAATATCGTAAGAGAGAGCACGAATAGGGGGAGCGATTATGTGCGTTGACTGTAAACATTCTTTGGCTAGTTCGATCATCGCCACAAGCATCGACGAATTAATGAACGAGGGCAAATACGAGCGGAAGATTGAGGACGATGAGGCGACGAAAGAAGCCAGGTCGTCTTATGCTTCCGATCCTTCTTTCCTTAACGCAATGGCGCTGGGGAACGCCTTATCTTTCCAGATGCGTTACCATGAGGCTTTGGGATTTTACGAAAAAGCCAAAGAGATGAAACCAAGCGATTATTCTTCGCATCGGAAATGCGCGGGGCGGTATTTTTCGACACTGCAGCTAGAGAAAGCGGTGGAGGAATTCTCCTGGTGCCTTGCTCACGCTATCGATAAGCTCGATCCGCTTTATATGCTAGGATGCGTCTATTACTGCAAAGGCGATTTCCCTAAGTCCAAGGAAGCATTCAGCCAATGCCTCGAATTGGCGAAAGATAACGCCGATATGTACATCGGCGTGCTTTATTGGCTGATTGCTGGCGATATAAGAACGAATGGAGGGTACGAAGAAGATATCGCCAAATTCGATGATTCAATCAAGATTGGCCACCATACTGGTTATTTTGAAGCATTGAAGCTCTTCAAGGGCGTGCCAATCGATGGTTGCGATATCGATTCGGAAGATGAGATACAGCGGTGCATTTTCGCTTATGGCGCGCATCTATATTTTTTGAGCAAAAATGACGAGGCCCTATCGAAACGGTATTTGGAAAAAGCCCTTTCTTTGGACGCTTATTTCGCCTCTTTCGCTTATCTAGCCGCCTATTCTGAGACACATAGGATTTAGTTATCTCTTCTCGATGAAAGCTCTTTAAGGGATAATAAAGTCATGACGAGCAAAGATTATCTTCTATTCGGAATCGATTTTTCCGAGAATGCCGAACAACGCGAATTGATTTATGAAATAAACCTCGATCCCAAACGCCGTCCGGTCGTCTTTTGCGAAGGCGCGGCGGGAACGGGGAAAACCTTTACCGCTTTGGCTGCCAGTCTTTCTTTGGTGAGGAGCCGCGGCGCCAAAAAACGCTACAAAATGGTTTACTATATCCGCGAACCTGTCGAAATCGGGCATCGTTTGGGATATCTCAAAGGCAAAGATGAAGATAAATATGCGCCTTATTTAGGTGGTCTTCTCGATAATTATCGCCATCTTATGAACTATATGAGCGATAAAGACGATATCGCCTTGGCAAACAAAAACACCAGAAAGAAATCCGATGATAATTCTGATTTGCCGCCCGAATACGCCCACCTCCCTTCCGATATCGTGCCCCTTGCCCCGGAATTTTTGCGCGGTCGTTCTTTCGAGGATGCGATCATCATCGTCGATGAGGCCCAGAACATGAGCCTTGATGAGCTTCAAACCGCAGTTACGAGATTAGGCAATAACTGCAAAATGGTAATCCTGGGCAGCCTCCTTCAAGTCGATGTCCCTTTTGAAGGGGAGAATCCCTTCACTTTGGCTTACGATATCCTTGAACCGACCGGTTTAGTGAGCAAAGTCACGCTCAAAAAGAGCGAACGAAGTGGGTTTGTCGCTACATTCGACGAAGCTTTCGCGTTTTATAAAAATCAATGCAAAAAGCCATCCAAATAGATTATTGAGGCTTTTTTACAAGGATAATGGATTTCCCTTTTCTGCTTTTCCCTTTTTCTCCGAGATAGATGAATTTCCCTTTACCGCGCATCGATATCGCTTCATTCTCGATCGGCTCCATATCGGCTTTTATCGAAGCGTGCTTGCTCATTTTAACGAGCGCGCATTTGATGGCGGATTTGCTTTCCTCTCTCGAGAGATTGAATAGTTCGCTTATAATGGCGTCTAGGCGGATAGAGGCGACTTGATAGGTGGCCTCTTCATATTGAACGGAATACGGGCAAAGCAAACTATCCACCTTCTTGATGAGGACATTGTTGCTTTTGATTTGGCTCAATGAGCGCTCTATCTCCGTGGCGATAGACGTTAACGCATATACGTAAGCCTCTTTATCATGGATGATGATATCGCCGATCGCTTCGCGTTTGATGCCTAAGCCCATAAGGGCCCCCAAAACATCGTGGTGACTGATAGAAGAGGCGAATTTCTCGCTTTTAGGGCAAATATGTAATAGCGATATCGGCTTACTCTCTTCGATTGCTTCCTCTATTCCCAAATAAGAAGGATAGACGAAAAGGATTTTCCGATCATTTTCCACTTTTGGGAGGAAAACAAAAGCGATATCGCGATGCTGCAATGCCACAGAGGTTATCTCTTCTTGCTCCTCAAGCGTTAAAAAAGAAGAATATTGTGCCTCGTTCTTCCTTTTAGAGTTTATGAGCAGATCCTTGATATGCGAAGACAAGTATTGATCCATCGTCATATTCTAGCATAAGAAAAAGGGGTCAATCTTGCGATTAACCCCTTGATTGAATCGTCTTATTTTCCGTTGATCTCTTTTATCACGTCTTTGTAGAAACTTATTGTTTTAATAGCCCCCACAATGCGTATCGTCCCTATCGTCAATAAGGCGATAGAAGCGGCTAAGAGAATCATCGAAACGAAGAATTCGACGGATAGAGGCCTGAACACCCTTACTTTGGCCGTATTGAAGCGGAAGGAAAGAACGAAGAAGACGATTCCAAGAATTAGCAGGATTCCGCCAATGACATAGAAAGTCAAAGCGCCATCCTTTTTGTTCTCGCCTTTCGTCACTTCGCCATATGCGTGCTGGCGGGCAAAATGAACATCGGCCTCGGACATGGAGTCCGGGTTCATGTCTTTGCCGCAGCTTGGGCAAACTGGCTCGTTATCTTCGATTTGGCTTCCACAATAAATACAGCGTTTCATAAGGTTAATTAGGCCATGATTTTGTTATAGGCGTTGTCGAAAGCGGTATTGACGGCCGCGGTGATTTCAGCCTCAGTTGTAGCGGTTTTGTTGTCAAGGACCTCAGAGACGAGCTTGCCAACCGCAGTGCGGGTAGCGCTGCTTTCGCTGAAGACAGGGGAGAGGAAGTAATTGCCGTTTGAGGTGTAGGTCTTATTCAAAGATAAGACACCGCCGGTATAAGCAGTGGTCTTCTCGCTGTATTTTTTATCAGCGGTGACGGTTGAATAGGCGCTGATGGCTGAGCTGATGGTCGTATTCTCGTATCCTTTTTCGCGGAGAGGGAAATAGGAAGTAGCGGCAGCCAAATTGCCAGTGTTGGTCGCGTTGGTCAAATACTGATAGAAGATGAAGGCGGCATCATTCGCGGTTTTGCCTTTGTCGAAGAAGCAGAGCGATGGTCCCTGGGAAATGACATAGGCATCTTTGGCCTTGCCGTTCTCTTTCCAGCTGACTGGATGGTTGAAGCTGGCTTTGAATCCGCCATCGGTTGCAAAATAACGCGCGCCAGCGGTGGAAGAAACGCACATCGCGATGCTTCCGGCCACTAACATATTGGAAGAATATTGGTGATAACCTTTGGAAGCATTGGTGATCGGGAGCTGGCTTTGGGTGCAGAAGAGGCCTTCATTGTTCCATTTTTTGATTTGGACCATGAGATCTTTGGCTTTCTGGTTCTTGAACAAAACGCGCTTAACGGCGGTGTCTTTCGTCCCATCGGTATAATCGATTCCGCTGTTTTTGAGAGCGCTGATGAACATATTTTCGGCGCTGTCCCAGCAGAAAGGAACGGCCGTGAAATAGCCATCGGCATCCTTTTGGTTCTTATAGGTTTCCGGGAAGTCGGTTTTGATGGTGCGGGCAAGATCCATGAGGTCGTAGATATTCTCAGGCATCGTGTAGGCTTTTTTGCTCGCTGCGGCAACAGGGGCGGTGTAAACGGCTGTCCCTTTGCTATTAACGGTATCGTCTCCGGCTTTGCCTTCCCCAACTTTGTCGAACATGCTTTGATTCACGACGAGCGTCTCGCCGGATTTGCTGTATGGAAGAGAATAGAATTTGCTGCCATACATCCCTTTTTCGATGGAAAGGTAGTTCTGATTGAAATCAGTATCCTCAAGAAGGTTTTGGGCATAACCGCTCATATCGAGCACGGCGCTTTCATTGGCGTTGCGGAAGACTGCGACTGAATCGCCGTAGCAGGAAACGAAATTCGGTTGATCGCCAGTGCTTAAAGCGGTGCTGGTGGCGGTGACGATTTCGCTGTAGCTGCCTTTATACGACATTTCGATTGTGATGTTCGGATGCGCTGCTTCGAAAGCTTTGATCAAATCAGTGGCGAACCAATATTCGGTATAGGTGCTGCTTTTGCGGGACTCTTCCTCTGTTGTATCAGACGATGGGACCTGGTAATTATTCCACCATTTGACGGTGACTTTCTCGGTTGGCTCTACGGGAGTGATTTTCTCGACACTCTCTTCGCTGCTGCCCGTTTCGCCACTGCATCCGGCCAAAATGCCAGCTGCTGATGCTAGAAGCGTTAATAGAAGCGCTTGTTTTTTGACTAACTTCATTTTTTCCTCCTTTAGAAGTTATTTATCATCATTTCCCTTATCCCTTCAAGCCGGCTCTGCCTGTGCCGCGCATGATGTATTTGCGGAAGATGATGAACAAAATTAGAAGCGGCACGACTGTGAGCACGGAAGCGCACATCTGCCATGAATACTGGGTGATTTTCACCCCGAGAGAATCCTCCAAAGCGAGGGCTTCGCCTCTGACGGCAACCGAGATAAGCCAATAATCCATATTGTTGCTCGAGGCGCTGACGATGAGCTTTGGCCAAACATAAGCGTTCCAGGAACCGATGATGGCTAAAATCGCCACGGTAATCAAAGTAGGCGAAGCGAGAGGGACCATCACTTTCCAAAGATATTCCCAGTCGCTCTTCCCGTCGACTTTCGCCGCCAAATAGAGCTCATTAGGTATTTGTTTGAAGTTTTGGCGCAATAAGTAGATATAGAAGACGCTTGAGATAAATGGAAGTATCATCGCCAGATAGGCTTGAAAGCGTGTTTGCGAACCGCCACTCAATCCTAAATTTCCCATCGTGATGTAATTGGTGATGACCATCATCTCGCCAGGGATCATCATCGTCGCGAGGAAGGCGCTGAAAAGCAAATCACGTCCGCGGAAAGAAAGACGAGCGAAAGCGAAAGCCGAGAGAATGGTGACCAAAAGCTGCAGGCAAGTGGTGGAGATGGCAACAATCAAGGTGTTGCCGACGTATTTAAGATATGAGAATCTCGCCAGAGTCTCGGTGTAGTTATACGCAAGATTCTCGAAGAACGACCCTTGAATGGGGACCAAAGAGCCATTGATGACGTCTTCTTCGAGCATTCCGCTTGCCACGATCATGTAATAGAAAGGGAAGATTACGATGATGGCCGCAGCCGTCAAAAATAGATACGTCAACACTAAGCCGATAATACGGGCTGTCCTATCCTTCGATTTAGTTTTCTCGATATCGGAGTCCTTGTGGGGCACAACCAAGTTGAGCGATGTAGTTATCTGATTCACCTGCCTCATAATCAATACACCACCCTTTTCTTGCTCACCCTCATCTGGATGAAGGTGAATAACATAATAATCAAAAAGAGAATAACGGCGGCAGCAGATGCGTACTGAGTCTGCGTAGCGAAATTATTGCCATCGATCTTATCGTAGATGTAATAGACAACCGTATATAAATCAGGAACGTTGGCGGAAGATGTGTAGTTTCTATTAAATAAGCCAATGATGGCATTGTATTCCTTGAATGCTCCGATGAAAGAAGTAACCGTAATATAGAGGATTTGCGGAGATAACAAAGGAACGGTTATCTTCAAATTCGTCTTCCAGCGCGGAGAGGCGTCGATTTTCGCAGCATCGTAATATTGTTTGTCGATGCCTTGAAGGCCGCTCAAGAAAATGAGTATTTTGTATGGCAAAGCCGACCATATTATGTAGAGGCAGAGTACGAACATGCATGTCCAATAATCGGCCCCAACCCCGATCCAGTTAATGGCGCAATTGAAGATTTTATTGAAGACGCCAGCAGGCTGAAAGACAACGGAAAATACCATGCCGACGGCGATGACGTTCGTGACATAAGGCATGAAGAAAACAGTTTGAAAGAATTTTTGGAGAACTTTGATGTTATTGATCGCAATGGCGATAACCAAAGCGATGATGACTGAGACAGGAACGGTCACGAAGGTTATGAGGAGCGTATTCGTGAGGGCGCTTGGTCCGGTGAAGGAAAGAAATGTCTTATCGAAAACGCCAGAGCCCTTATTCCTTTCGACAAGACCCAACACAACGCCGTAATTGGCGAAAGTGAAGCCTTTGCTTGCGCCGGTAGTGACGTTATAGTCCTTCAAAAAAGAAATGACGATCGTATTGATGAGCGGAAAGAAGGTGAAAATGCCCATGAGGATGAGGACAGGGGCAAGATATAACCAGGCTTTCCAGTTGTTTTTGCGGTCCATATGTCCTTAGAGGTAAATCCTTTCCTCGCTCTTTTCATCGAAAACGTAGACTTTGTTAGGGCGTAAACCGAATTTAATCGGCCCAGGGGCGGCTTCGATATCGCTGTCGATGATGATCTTGAGCTTATCGCCCTCAAAATAAGGAGATGAGCAGACGAGTGATAAATCACGGCCTTGGGTAATGACTTGCTCGCAGTTCAAAGTCAGCGTCTTTTTGCTATCAGGGCATTCATCGGCCATGAGGAATCCTTCGGGGCGGATGCCGATATACACCGGCCCGTCCGGCACATTCTTATGGGTGTAAAGCACCTTCTCGGCGCCGATATATAGCCATCCTTTGCTCAAACTCCCTTTAAAGACGTTTATTGGAGGGTTGCCGAGGAATTTGGCGACGAAGAGGTTCTTCGGATCTTTGTAGACCTCTTGAGGATGATCCATTTGCATCATCTTGCCTTTTTTCATGACGACGATGTCATCGCAAATCGACATAGCCTCTTCTTGGTCATGGGTAACGAAGACGGTGGTGATGCCGGTTTCGATTTGAATGCGGCGAATCTCTTCGCGGGTTTGGATGCGCAAACGCGCATCGAGATTGCTTAGCGGCTCATCGAGAAGAAGAACGCGCGGTTTTTTAACAAGCGCCCTAGCGATGGCTACGCGCTGCTGCTGGCCGCCCGAAAGCTCAGCCGGCTTGCGGTCGAGATAGTCCTCGATTTGGACTAGGCGAGCGGCTTCTCTTACGAGAGCGTCCATTTCCTCTTTTGTCAATTTGCGGGTGATTTTTTTGACGTTTCCTTCATGGAGGATTTCGCAATTATCGCCAAGAGAAAGGCCTTTTGCGATGATTTTGGTCGTTTCTTTGCTCTCTTCCTCGCTGTAGCGCTTCTTCAGTGACTCAATAGAGGCAAGCAGTTCATCGCCTTCTTTTGAATGGAGATTCCACTTAAAGATCTCTTTGGCAAGGTATTTGGAGATATGGAAAGCGTTGGTGAGGGCATCGATAGAGTATTCCCTGTTTATTTTGCCTCCATTCGCGCTGTCATTGATTGCGTCGATGATGGCATTCGGGATTTCCAAAAGCTTGAGGCAAAGGCGGCATTTCTCGATTTTGAAGGATTTCTCGTTCTCTTCGACTTTGAGATTGGTGAGCGGGAACATGACGTTTTTGTAGACCGTCATATGGGGATAAAGGGCATAGTTTTGGAACACTAAGCCGATGCCGCGTTTTTCAGGCGCAAGATGGGTGACATCCTCATCGTCGAACCAGATTTCCCCCTCTGTAGGGTCTTTTAAGCCGGAGAGCATATAGAGAGTGGTGCTTTTTCCGCATCCCGATGGGCCGAGCAGTCCGATGAGCTCGCCGTCTTTGATCGTGATATTCAAATTATCGACAGCGATGGTGTCGGGCGCGTTTTTCTTCGCGTCGCCGGGGAATTTTTTCGTCAAGCCAACAAGCCTAATCTCCATGTTGAACCCTTTCTTATCAGTACCGCGATATTATAGCAAGTAAATCGCGGATTGTTATCTTATCTAAGATAAGCGAGAGAAATTTACAGCAATTTTACGTTTTTGTCTTCAATCATCTTGCCGTTATTTGCCTTTCGCTCGCTTTCGAGATACTCATAGACGTTTTTGTATACCTTCTTGTCTTTTGATGAGATTAGGTATGTCCCCGTTACGTAATCGGTGAGCGATTGATGATCGTTTTTTCTTACGATAATCATGGTTATCGATATCGCTAGAGGTATCAAAAAGGACGGAACGCTTGCGAATATCACGAAGACGATCTCAAAAAGCGAATGGCAGAGGAAGCGCCATTTAGAGCAGCTGAACGCATTTTTGCCAACAAGCGATGTTTTGTTGATAAGCATCCCGAGCGTTCTTTTGCCGCGCGAGAGGCAAAAAGGGATGAGCATATAGAAAATCAGGAAAGAAAATAGAAAGGTAAGGGCGATTGAAAGAGAAACGGTTTTGATGATCGAATCGCGGCTAGAGGAATAGGCGCGGTTGTAGGATAAATACCCCAAAGCTTTCTTTTGATAGGTCTCGACATAAAAAGAATAATAGGCTTCATCGTAATCAGGATTCGTTAGAGCTCTTCCCCCTTTTTCTGAGAAAAGGCGCTCATCGTTATAGGTGGCCTCCGCTTTCAATGAAAGATATATATCGCCACCCGTAGGCAAATCGTCTTTCAGATAGACGGTGAAGAAATGATTCATCGCTTCATCCAGCTTCTCGCTTTTCTCGTTATAGGAAAGCGAACTATCGCCATCGACGATATTGAGGAGCGGGGTAACCTCATCCCCGTTTTTCAGATAGAGAGAAGAAGAAAGCAGCTCCTCGTTCCTCGTCTTCAAGGCGTTAGAGTAGGAAGGCAAATTCGGGATGATGGCGAAAGTGCCGATTAGAAGGAGAAAAGCGAAGACTATCGAGATGAAAAAATCAAAAAAATGGGTGCTTAGAATCCGCATAACGGATGGCGATTCGTAAGTAAGCGTTATCTCTTTTGCCTCATTCTCCATCTTTCGTTTCCTTCTTTTTGACGGCGAATTGCGTGATGTCTTTTGCGGTTAAGGAAGAAATGAATTCCGAGGTGGTGGCTTTTCTCTCTTTGTCAATGAAAGTCGATAAGAAAGAGCAAAGCATGAAGACGAAAGAGAAAATAGCAACCATAAGCAGCGAAACATCGCCCAGAAAAGGAAGATATACGAGATCGATGGCGCTTGAGCCATAGCTTATGAAAGGCATGAGAGCCATAATGCTGGAGAATTCGATGAATAGAACGAAGAAGCGGACGAGGACATTTGCGAAATTGGCCTCTTTTCCGTCTTTTCGGCAATAAGCTATATTCATGGCTTTGTAAGCGATGCTGCGCCCGTTTTTGAAAAGAAGCGGGAAGAGCAGATAATAAACGGCGCTCCCTAACGCATAGCTTATGAATATCTCAGCTCTTCTCACTGCGTATAAGCTATTTTTGAGCGCTTCATGGGTCTCCATTTTGCTTACGAAGGGCAAATATTCGGACTCGAATTCATTGATCGATGATTCCAAAAGCGCCTCGTAGCGGTCTTTCAAGGCGGAGAATGCTTTCTTTCCGGGCTCATAAGAGGAATTCAAAACGTAATTTTGGATGTTGCTGGCTTCTTCCTTCTTTAGCAAGGGATAACCGTCGACAATATCGAATGAAATCGTCAAATCCTTCGATAAAATATCAAAATAATAGGCCTCGCCGCATTCTTCATTGTCCTTCGACGAATAAGAATTGATATTGCTGGCCTTGAAATCGACGTAATAATAGAAAAGGTTATCGCTTTCTTTATCGATCGGCTTATATATGGAAGTGATGGATGAGCTTATATTCTCTTCCTCGACCCCGTTTTCAAGCAAAGAGCGGTAAACGAGCCTATATACGTAGCGGGCCGCAAGCTCATCATTGTCTAGATAGGCCCCATCGACGTATTCGCCTAGTTTGCTTTCCCTCACAAGTGATATCATCTCGTCTTGGACCGACGACATTTCCTTTTGCTTGTTTTTCACGCCTTCGAAGTTTTCCGTGATGAGGTTCACGAGAAGGAAAAGGAAAACGCTTAAGATGAGCAAAAGGAAATAATCGAGCGCGTTCGCGCCGATTTTCTTCTTCCTGTCCGCTAAAAGAGATGAAGCGAAAGGAGAGTGCTTTTTCTCTATAACCTCTTTAGCCAATCTCCGATTTCCTCGTATTCGTCAACCCAGATGGTAATGAGATCGAAAGTGAAAAAATAAGTCGAGATATCGCGGTAGACCTCTTCTCCGTATTCCTTTTCTTTCTTCATGAAGATGAAATTGAATTTGAGGGGGTTATTCGCAAGCTCGAGGATGCGCTTCATGTCGGGATCGGTCAAAGAGATGCCGATGAAGAAGCAGGCATTGAACTTGAAATCGTGGAGCTGCTTGGCGATGTTCCAGGAATAGGGGTTGTTATAAAGGTAATAATAGTCAGATTCGTCGAAAATGATGGAATCGGTGAATTTACTCTCGTTGAAGCGCTCGTAAGGCAATAGGCCATGCACGTGATAAATGGAGCAGACGGCGTGTTTCGAGACAAAGGAATTATCATCGTAGACCGCGCAATAAAGGAGATTTCTCTTCTTGAGCAGGTATTCCAGGTTCGTATCGTAATTGTAGGTGATGACGTTCGTGCCAGGATGGGAGGCGATGAAATCGACGGAGCGATAGAGGGTGCTATCGGGATCGTTGAAGGATTTGGCTTCTTTGAATTTGTAAAGGCCCTCATTGAGGGATTTGTAGATATCGAATCCGCTCGTCTTAAGCACCATCGAGCTCGTGAAAAGGGCATCGCCGACATAGTGGCGGTAGCCGTTTGCTCTCTCCTCATCCCCCAAAAAGAATTCGTGGTTAAGGGAAGAGATGAGACCTGACCAGTCTTTCGCGCCGTAATCTTTGTTTATCCCAGCCCCCATGACGAGATCGATTTGGAGAGAAGAGGCATAAAAGCGCATGAGCCAAAGAAGGAAAGAAGAGGCGCTGTCATTATTTGCCTCTACTTCGTCAAGACGATAAGCCAGGGCTTTATCGCATTCTTTTTTGCTCATTTCGAGAGAGGAAAAACGCAGTTTTTTCCCTTCGATATGGCCAAGCGCCAAGAAATCGTTGCCATCGAAATAGATGTTGAGCGAAGCCCCGGGGCTATATTCATCGTCATTGTTCTTCAGTTTGGAAACCTTAACGATATTGACGTTACCCATCACGTCCATCGTCTCGAGATTGACCCCGTATTTGCGGGTATAGATATGGACGGTGTATTTATGGATATGCTCTTTCTTGCTTTTGACGATGGCCTTGAAATTGCATGTCGGATCGAAATGGAAACCGAAAGAACGGAGGATGAGGTCGTCGTAAGAGACGTTTTCCCGATAGTAGAGAAAGAGCAGGATCAGCAGGCATTTTTTCGAGTAGAGGTATTCGTTCCGTCTTTCTTTATCCATAATGGATAATATCGTAATGATTGCTCTTGCTCTTGTCAAAAAAGAAAAGGGCTTTTTTCCGATGTGGATTGATGGCGGACAAACACCATGAAAAACGAAAACCTGAGGTTTATTTTATGATGCGTTTTATCTCTTTGATGATGTCTTTGTGAAGCGGAGGGACGAATTCGACGTAATCGCTTTTCCCTTCTACCTCGAAGAGGGTGAGGCTTTGCCCTTTGTAGACGATGCGCGATTTCTTCTTTTTCTCTACTTTGTCGATCAAGAAATCGGCGCTTTCTAGATCTTTAAGGCATGATTCCTCATCCTTCCATACTCTTTGGATTTCGCTTTCATTCAGCAAAACGTTGATCGGGCGGATGATTTTGTTGTCCTTCCTCACTTTTGGCGCCCCTTTATGAACGAGGCTTCCTGGCTGATAGCTCTTTCCGTTATCGAAACTCCTTAAGCGGAAACGCAGGATGTTATCGGAATTCTTGCTTTCGTTTGGCGCCACGAAGTAGTAATCCTTTTCGTAATGCGTTTTGAGGATTTCGCTGTGCGACAAGAGATAGGCTGATGCTTTTTTCTCGCCGATGAGAAAACCGTCTTTGGTGATGAAGAGCTCCCCACTTCGCAGTTCCTCGAAAGACATATCGTTATTAAGGACGATATCGGCATTCTCGCGCGTAGGGAGAATGGTGTTTTTGTAGCTTGGGATGATATAGGAAAAATAGAGATGGGTGGTGAAGGCGCTGTCGGCGCTTGTGGAGGTTTTATCGCGTATGATACGGCGGAGGAAGAGGGATTTGGCGTTGCCATCGATGAAATTCGCGATATATGGGATATCTTTCAGCTCGTTTAAAAACGCTTTGTCCAAGGCGTAAATCCCTTCAACGATGATGATATCGTATTTTTTGCCATCGATCCTTTTGCCTCTAGAGACGCGCTCGCTCACGATTTTGGAATACTGCTTTTCGCTGATCGATTCGTTCTTGAGCAGTTTTTTGACATCGTCTGCCGCCTCTATGAGGTTATAAACGCTGGGTTCGTCGAAATTGAGGCGCCCCCATTCGCGAGATAAACCGTCGATAAAACGCGGCAAGTCGCTTTCTTTAAGCAATGGCTCAATGGCTTTCGATATCTCAAGCAAGCACTTTTTCGAATATTTTTCCGCGAAAGGGTATTTGAGGAGGATTGGTTTGATTTTCTTCGCGATTTCCTTGATGTTGGCTATTTTTCCGCCGAAAGAGTTTTCATTGACTTTGTTGGGGATAATCGATGAAAGCCCGAAATTGTATTTATCTAGCGATATGACGACGGCTTTATGTCCGTGGTTCTCGTTGATTCGCCGAAGGGCCTCTGCCGAGAATGATTTGCCTGAGCTAGAGGCTCCGGCGATGATGACGACGGCTTTGGGGGAAGACTCTAAAACCTCTTCCGCCAAATCAAGATTGGCGAAGCACCATTTGTCGAGATGATGGATTGAGAGGGCCATATCCCTTATTTTAGCCACTAATCGGCCTTTTTTCTTTATTTCTCTTGCAATGAGGTTGTTTTTTATTAATACTTGAACAGTTGATTAAAAATAAACAAAAGAGCAAAGGAGAACATATGTATAAAAATTCAGCCAGAAGCGAATCGCTCATCAAGAAAGCCACCATTGAGCTATTGAGCGAAAAAAAGGACATCAGCAAAATCACGGTCAGCGAAATCGTGGAAAGGGCCGAAATAAACCGCGGAACCTTCTACAACCACTATAAAGATATAGAGGATGTGCTCAACCAGATTGAGGATGAGGTCATGACGACGTTCGTCAAGAGGTGGGAATGGGCTGGCATTGGCGAGACCAAGCGCTTCGAGACTTTTATCATCGAGCTTACCAATACCTTCAAGGAGAAGGAGGAGGTTTGCAAAAAGCTTGTGCAGAATGTGCCATCGCATATTTTCGACGATCTGAAGATAAAAGTGAGCGAGGCTCTCGCCAATTCGCCGACCTTCAAGAACCTCAGCAAAGAGGAGTGGGGCTTTTTGTCGATTGTCTCCAATGGCATCGCCGGGCTTTATCTCGATTATTTTTCCTTGCGGAGCTCTTTTACGCTCGAGGAAATAGGCCAATATGCCGTTTCAATCGCCCGTACGGTCTTTTACGACCGCATAAATTCGGCTGATTCTGCTTGCAAGAAGGGAGAATAGTAGAGCAAAATCATTGCTATGCCCTTATTAGCGAGTTACATCCTTCCCCATTCCCCAGTCCTCATTCCCGCGATTGGGAAAGGTCAGGAAAAAGCGTTTGATGATACTTTGGATAGCTACGTTAAAGTAGCCAAAGAAATCGCCTCGCTTCATCCAGACACCATCGTCATAGCTTCTCCTCACGCTGAGAGCTACAGCGATTATTTTCAGCTGGCGAATGGCAAAATGGCGACAGGATCGCTTAAATCCTATGGAGCTCCCCAAATTCGCTTCCGGCTCCATTACGATGAGGAGCTGCGCAAAGAGATCGTGCGGCTATCTTTCGTGAGCGGAATCAAAGCTGGGTTCGACGATTCAGAGGACGCCTCTTTGGATCATGGCACCATGGTCCCCCTTTATTTCATCGATAAAGAATATCGCAATTACCAAGTTGTGAGACTCGGCTTGACGGGGCTTCCGCTTCTCGCCCACTACAAAATGGGGGCTTTGATAGCCGAAGCTGCCAAAAAGACGGGGAGGCGAATCGTTTTCATCGCAAGCGGCGACATGTCGCACTGCCTTAGCAAGGAGGGGATTTATGGCTATAGGGAAGAAGCCGTCAAATACGAGAATCTTCTCAACAAAAGCCTCAAAGATGCCAATTTCGGCAACTTGCTACGCATGGACGCGAAGCTCATAAGCAGAGCCAAAGAGTGCGGGAACCGCGCTTTCGCCATGCTTGCCGGAACGCTTGACCGCTTATCGGTTGAGACTGCTTTCTATTCCCATGAGGCGCCTTTCGGGATCGGGCAAGGGATATACGGATACATCGTCAAAGGACCTGACGATTCGCGCGCTTTCGCCGATTACTATGTCTCGAAAACGCTTTTCTCGCTGAAAGAGAAGAAAGAAAACTGCGACGATGCGGTGAAACTGGCTTATATGACCATTGAGCAAGCCGTAAAAGGGGGAGCGCCAACAAAAGTCGAAGTCCCTGCCTCATATTTAGAGAGAAAAGCCGGGGTTATTGTCTCGATTTACGAATTCGGGGCTTTAAGGGCGCGATACGGATCGATATCGCCGTCTGAATCATCTTTCGCGCAAGAAGTGATAAGCAATTCTCTCAAGGCATCGAAAGACGATTCCTTTTTCGATGCGATTTCGGAGAAGGAGCTGCCTTATTTGGACATCGTTGTCTCGGAGGTGTCCGATTTGAGGGTTCTGAAGGAGGAAAGCGAATTCAACGCGGAGGTTAATGGCGTTTACGTAAAAAAAGGGAAGAAGAGCGGCTACTCAGTGCCTTTCGATTCCCTTGCCTTTGATTATCGAAAGCAGTTACGGGTCGCCAAAAGAGAGGCTTCTCTCAAGGATGATGAATCCGCGAATATTTATTATTTCTCATTGATTCAGCATCAATGATTTTACGTTTTCCCTGCAAAAATCCCTTTATTTCAAAGATATCTGTGTTTTTTTGGTGATCCGATTGCGTGTAAATCGACGCCTTTGTTTGCGGTTTCGCCGTTTTCGGAAGGATTGGCGAGACTTCCATCAACTTGCTCTCTTATCACTTCTTTCAATAGTGATATAATGCGCCTATGTCCATTCAGCATTGGCCCTCGAGATTCCGCTACCACTACAAAAAATATTTGGCCATTCTTTTCATTTGCTTAGCTATAGCGTTTATCTCCGCCGATATCATTTTGACCTTTGTCAATCTCATCGTAAGCGGCTACCAGCCGGGATTATCGACTCTTTCCCCGGTCATCACCTTTGTTATTTTGATGGTGGCCTATATCATGATTTTCAAAGGCAATCTCGATGGCACGGGTTTAGCCTTTCAAGGCGTGCTCTCTTTTGTTTTCCTGCTTTTGTTCAACGAGATATTGTCTTTGATTTTCGATTCGATGCTGACTAATCTCAATGTCTTCTATTGCTTTAAAATCGGGGATTATCTTTCCGGCGCTCTCTCGATTTTGACTTATCTATTCCTCGCTTTTCAGATTTTGGCGGGCGTTTTTTCCTATGTGAGGCTCCGGCAATATATGACGGGGCAATATGTTTCAAGCACCGGCGTGAAAGTCTGGTTCATGATCTATTTTGGCCTTTTCGTCCTGACGACTGGCACGACGCTTGCTCTCTTTTTCATCAACTCCTCGTCGGAGAATTACATTGTCCTTTTCTTGGCGCTGCTTGAGCCGCTCAGCGAGCTCTGCTGCGTCATAAGCTCGATTTTCACGGTCTTGCGTTTATCCGATTAGTTTTCTTTTGGGCTTCTTCCTTTTAAGTGCTACACTTACCGCTTGGAAGGGGAGTAGCGGTTTGCTTGCTCTCGACATCACGCCTTAATAGGGCCGGGACAAGCAGGGTGAACCCCACGCGAGACCTTCTAGTGGAATTTTGGTTTGCTAGAAGGAGAAAAAATATGCACGAAAACCATTCGGCCAAAGAGACGCTCGCTTTTTATGATGTGAGCGAAGAAAGAGGCTTAAGCGAGGAAGAAGTCGATAAACGCCGCGAGAAATGGGGCGCCAACAAACTCGAGGAAGAGAAAAAAGAAAGTTGGATTGCCATATTCATCGGCCAATTCAAGGACCCGATGATTTTCATTCTCTTGGGCGCCGCCATTGTCTCCCTCGTTTTGGGGATTTTAAGCGCCGTCAAAGAAGGAAACGGGATCCATTTCCGCGATTTTGCCGACGTCATCATCATCTTTGGCGTCATCTTCCTGAACGCTATCATCGGCACCGTCCAAGAGACGAAGGCCGAGAAATCGCTTGAGGCGCTCAAGAAATTATCCTCGCCAACGGCAACCGTTAGGCGCGATGGGGCCTTGAAAGAAGTCAAAGCCGAGGAACTAGTTCCAGGAGATATCGTCATCCTAGAGGAAGGCAGAACGGTGCCGGCCGATCTTCGCCTTATCAAAGGCTTCGCCCTTAAAGCCAACGAATCCTCGCTCACGGGCGAATCATTGCCTGTTGAGAAAAACCCCGATTTAGTCTTGACTGAGGAAGTCGGCATCGGCGACCGCGTCAACATCGTTTATAGCAGCACCCCGATTGTTTATGGACGTGGGGAAGGCGTAGTCATCGGAACGGGCAAAAACACCGAAATCGGGCGTATCGCCACGATGCTTTCTGGCGGCGAAGATGAGCTCACGCCGCTCCAAAAGAAGCTGAATCAACTATCGAAGTTCTTAGGATATCTCACGATCGGAATCGTCGTTCTGATGTTTGCCGTTTCTTTGATTTATGACGCCATACGAGGGACGATTGCCGATCAATGGGACGATGATCTTCTCGATGCGGTCGGCCTAGCCGTTGCCGCCATCCCTGAGGGTTTAGCGGCCGTCGTCACCATCGTCCTCGCTAACGGTATGAGCAAGATGGTCAAGGTTAATACCATCGTCAGAAGGCTCGCTAGCGTCGAGACGCTTGGGGGAGTCAGCTGCATCTGCTCCGATAAGACCGGAACTTTGACCCAAAACAAAATGACGGTTGTGGCTTGCTATACCGATGAAAAATACTTCGAGAAAGAGGAAATTGACGAATCGTTGTCTTTTTTGGCTGAAGGGTTCGCTTTATGCAGCGACGCCAAAATCGAGAATGGCTCTTATGGCGACCCGACTGAAATCGCCTTGGTTTTGATGGCTGATGCCCTAGGCATGAGCAAATCCTCTCTTGAAGGCAAGAAGCCGAGAGTTAATGAGCTTCCTTTCGACAGCGTCCGCAAGATGATGTCGACCGCGCATCAGAAAGAAAATGGCGCCTATCTCATCTACACAAAAGGCGCGATGGATCAGATTTTGAAGCATTGCTCTTTCATCAATATCAATGAAAAAGTCCGCAAAATAAGCCCGGATGATAAGAAAAACATCGAAGAGGCCGCCAAAAAGATGAGCGATAAGGCTCTCCGCGTTTTGGCTTTGGCCTATAAGACGGGGGAGAAGGAAATCGAAGAGGAAAATCTCACCTTTGTTGGGCTCGTCGGCATGGTCGATCCGCCTCGTCCAGAGGCCAAAGAAGCCGTAGCCGTGCTCAAGAAAGCCGGCATTACGACCATTATGATCACAGGCGATCACAAAGACACGGCTTTCGCGATCGCAAAAGAATTAGGCATCGCCGAAAAAGAAGAGCAGTGCATGTCTGGCAGCCAAATCGATGCATGCAATGAAACCGAGCTTCAGGAAAAAGTCAAAACGGTCCGCGTTTTCGCGCGCGTTTCCCCTGAGAATAAGGTATCAATCGTCAAAGCGATCAAGGCCAATGGCATGATTGCCGCGATGACGGGAGATGGGGTCAACGACGCCCCAAGCCTAAAAGCGGCCGATATCGGCATCGCGATGGGCATCACCGGCACCGATGTGGCTAAAGGGGCGGCCGATATGGTCCTAACCGATGATAATTTCGCTTCCATTGAGAAAGCGGTCGAAGAAGGGCGTGGCATTTACACGAATATCCGCAAAACGATCTTATTCCTCTTATCGAGCAATATCGGAGAGGTTGTCTGTATGTTCATTGCCATTGCAATCGGCCTTCCCGCGCCTTTGATCGCCATTCATTTATTGTGGGTTAACCTTATCACCGATTCTTTGCCAGCGATCGCCTTAGGCAGCGACAAAAAGCCAGACGATATCATGGATGAGTCGCCACGCGATCCAAAAGAGTCGCTTTTCGCGCACAATGGATATGCCATCACCTTCGGATATGGCGCGATTATCGGCATCGCCACCTTGGTTGCTTTCCTCCTTAAGCCATGGGCGGCAGGTTGCTTCACCCCGAATGACATCAATGCCTATTTGAGTTTATCCGAGGCGCATTTGGAAGAATGCCAGTCGATGGCTTTCTGCGTTCTTTCCTTCTCTGAGCTCTTCCATATGCTCGGGATGACTGATAATAAGCACTCGGTCATAAGGGTATTCCGCGATAAGAACATCCTTCTTTGGATTTCCTTTTTCTTGGGCTTTGCCTTGCAGCTCTTCGTCATCGAAGTGCCAGGGGTTAACACTTTCTTCAAAGTCTACACTTTGCATGATGAACCGATGGATTATCTCTATGTCTTCTTGCTTGCCTTGACGCCGCTTTTGGCTCACGAAATCGCCGTCTTTGCCCGTTTCATCAAAAAGAAATTGGCGAAATAGGCTTCTTCGGCGTCCGCTCTTCAAAAAAGCCGTGAATTAGGGGCATCTAAAACTTGTTGCGCCTTCTTAAAAGGTTTATATTATGTGCGCTGCGCCGTCTTAGCTCAATTGGCAGAGCAACTGAATCGTAATCAGTAGGTTGGTGGTTCGATTCCGCTAGACGGCACCAGACGCCATTCGATCCCCGGGATTTCCCGGGGATTTTCATTTCTTGCTGCTGCATGGCGATTTCTGAAATTGCCACTTGCTAGATAGAGACGCCTTGCCTATAATTGTCGAGCGCGAAAAAGGCGCGAGGTTGGGTGCTTAGCTCAGCTGGGAGAGCATCTGTTTGACGTACAGAAGGTCACAGGTTCGAGCC
>CAVKAR010000013.1:0-32062 GCA_963654425.1 Lachnospiraceae bacterium | reverse complement strand
TCGGAGGTCAGGGCGTTTGGAATTTGATGGTAGTATTTTCTATGAAAAGTTTAGGCTTAATAAGCCCCAATCTTGCCTTTCGCCACCTATTTTAGGCACCCGTTTTTCCCTAATTCAACGCTCGAATTGACACCTAAAAGGTGAATGACTTAATAAGTCATTGCCCTCCGATTAGCTTCAAAATATTCTTGTTGTACATGCGTAGGCGCAAGAGAACGAGCCCTTGTTATCTTTTTGCCTTGTAAGAGCAGCATTATCTTAGTTGACGCTTTTTGTTCTTGGCACCATACAAGAGAAACAAAACCCGAAGGATGAAGCTTATTTGATCGTTGATAGTCTTTGAAATTGGTTTTATGTGCTTTCGACGATAGCCACTTCATTGAGATGACTTTAACGCTTAAAATGAGACAGAACATTTCAATCAGCAATGAGCAACAAGGATTTTTTACTGCCAAAAATTATTAACCAAGCAACGAATCGAAGAGCTCGTTTTTCCGAGCTGGATTGCGAACAAAAATACCGGGTTTTGAAATATATCGATGAGCAAAATATCGATGTCAAAATAACGGATCCAAAATGGTATGACGTGCTCGATGGCAAATTTCATTGCACTGAGTTCGCTATATCCGATGGTGGTCTATTCGGATACTCTAAAAAAGAAATTGTATTTGAATCTTTCGATGAATATTTCGCCTACGTTCGTGGCGATATATATGAAAATGCGTGCTACTACGGCTATCGCTTCAGCGAAGAAACAATTGATAAATATCATATCGATGTGAATGCATTAAACATGGACGCGCTAATCAATGAGACGATTGACGCCTATACATTTAAGCGCATTAAAGGACAAAGACTTCAAGATACGGAAGATTCGGCGACGAAAGCATCGGCAATGATGATTTGGATAGAGAATTATCCAACAATCTCTAACTACAATGACTTGAACAAGGCTTTCAAGGCATTCACTGAGACATTCGGCAAATACTCGTCAAGGCAATATTTCTTTTCCTTGGTTTTGAATAAGGGTGGAGCACCCATCAAAAATGCCGCCATTAAATTCGCTTGTTCTCACGATTACTGCGATTGCTTTTCTTTTGACGATATTTTATTGACATACGGCAGAGAGGCGGCTTTGCGTGTGATTGATAGATTCGATGGTGGCTGCAGTTATCCCACAAAAAGAAAAAGAATTAAATCCTTTGAATGCAAATTGGCTATTTACGACAGCGAAAACCATGTTTTTATAAGACGAATCAACTACGATCGGCGCTCCGGCTTTTATCGCGTGATCGACGCTTATGCATCACTTGAATATGATGACGATTTAAAAAGCGCTCGTTATTTTGGAACGCTTGATGATTTAGCGAAGTATTGCAACGGAGATTTAAGCGGTGGCGATTTTTCGGAAGCGCCAATCACGAAAGATGAAGTAGTGAGATACAAAATAGATAGAAACACAAAATTTCCGTATCCAAGCTCTTATTGCAAATATGCAGTATCGAAAGAATGTGGCAAGCACGGATTTCTCGTTCGTCAAAGCTGGCTTGACGAGAATGACGCCATCATCATCGCAAAGGAGCACCTTTTCGACAAGTTCTTCGATTTTGCCCATTTTCTCAAGGACGATTTATCTAACGCCGATTTGCTATATTGCGAAGGATTGGAGAACATCAAACACATAAGCGGATTGAATTTGGCAAACATTAAAGTGAGGAGCGTCGTATCCGAAAAGCTTGGCTTACCAATCAAACAAGAAATATGCGGCACGATCGCGCCACCGATAACATTTGAAACGACATTGAAAGGCGAAGAAGAGACTATCAGCTCTTTTTTGGCTGCTCGTCCTGAAGATGGAGATTATGACGATGAGATTGGTTACGTCTCAGATATCCATTTGCCGCACAAGTTGGCGGCATATAGTTGCAAAACCGCGGAAGATATGGAATACGTTTTGCATCGAATTGCCGAGCGAATCGCAAGCCAAGCATCGCATGTCAATCTAATTGCCGGCGATGTGTCGAACGATTTCATCGTGTTCAAGGAATTTATCAAGGCTCTTGGGGATAATTCTCCTCACAGCGATTATTTCTTTGTGCTAGGTAATCATGAATTGATGGCGATGGATAGCATCAAAGTAGATGAAGCCGTAAAGAGATATCGAGATGTCTTAACAGAAAACGGAAATGGCAGTATGTATCTAATACAGAATAACCTCTTTTATTTCGATCACGCATGGACCGAGATCGACGAAGAGGAGCTGTTTCGTATGGATTCGAAGATACTCAGAGAAAAAACGCGTGGAGCGAGCATGATTATTCTTGGCGGAATTGGATTTGCGGGAATGAACGATGTTTTTAACGCCACAAGCGGTATGTACGGCAATATCGTCGATCGGGCAATGGAAATCAGCGAGAGCGCCAGATTCGCCAAACTTTATGAAAAAGTAACTGACGCTTTGAAAGACAGGAATCTCATCGTGATGACCCATATGCCAATGGTGGATTGGTACGGCAAGAATGAGCATACGAAAGAAGGCGTGATTTACGTGAGCGGACACACTCATCAAAATCATTGCCACGATGATGGAAGAATAAGGGTTTTCGCCGATAACCAAATCGGATATCGAACCAAAACCGTCGGATTGAAGAAGATACCGGTTAATTTGGATTTTGATTGGTTCTGCGATTTTGAAGACGGAATTCACGAAATCACTAGAGAGGACTACATCAGCTTTTATCGTGGAATAAGCGAAAGCGTAACTTTTAACCGCGAATATAAGAATATTTATATGCTGAAGAATGATGGATGCTACATGTTTCTCGTCAACAACAGGGCCGGGGATTTGCTTATTTTGAATGGAGGCTTGTCCAAAAAAGTTGCCAATCACCCATTATCATATTTCTATGACAACATGGCCATATACGCTCGATCGGTGAAGATGTTTTTAAGGGATTACGGCGATTTACAAAAGCGTGTTGCTTCCGATATTCGAAATATCGGCGGGGACGGCACTATTCACGGAAGCATAGTGGATATCGATTATTTCAATCACTTGTATGTGAACCCATTCGACGGATCTATTACTCCTTACTACGCCATGTCGATGAGCAATAAATATGTATACAGCAACATCGCTAGCCTTTTGAAGTATCGATGCCCAAAGCTACTTCGAAATTACGAAAACAACGCAAATAATACTGATAAATTATCGGTCATCGCTCCATCATCAAACAAATTGACGATTTCAGATAAAACGACCTTTGTGGCTGATACCAGCATATATAAGATATCTCGGATTTTGAAAGGGCTTCAGTTCACTACAAAATACAATGTCATTAGAGTATGGAACGACGCCATCATTCTCGACGCTTCAAATAGTAACGGAAGGCTTATAGTGTCAAAATTGATTGAGTCGATGCCGTTACCGGCAATTGAAAAGAAGCCGGAGTGACTAATGAGTCGTGGCATTGAGAAATCAAAAACCGTCATCTTTTGATTGTGATAGTTTTATTCAGCGTCTGGGTTCCGTGCATAAGCTCCAACGCCCTTCACGTTTGCTCTATACGAAGCCTTATAAGAGACCATCATCGTATTTCGAAGCGGCTTAAAAATCAACATAACTATACAAAACATTCAAAATGTCTAGTTTCATTGATAATGGATGATATTCCGCTTCTGCCTGTCAAAAAAGACGAAATTTGGCGAAAAAGAATAAAAAACGCCTCCGTTGTAGCCATTTTTGGCCGATTGTAACGAAAGAGGACGTCTTCGAAATAACAATAATTGACAAAATGGCGGGGGGGGGGGCATAACTTTCACGTAGAAGAACTTAGGGATGAAGCGCTTATTTGACGCTTACCATAGGTAAGAGGCTAATGAGACGCCGAAAGGCGCGAAGCCTGAACGGAAATAAGCGCCCAGAAGAGGAGCAACAATGGGTTCTAGGAAGAAGTCGAGCACGTTACTCGTATCGGTGTTTGGCCTTATTGCGCTTCTTTCCGTGGGCTTCGCTTCCTGGGAGATAACCAATGCCTCTACTTCCGCTTCCGCAAGCGGCAATATCAGCGCCGATACGGTGGTGGATAAGAGACTTAAGATCGAAGGCGGCAGCTGGAATAGCACCAAAATCTATTTTGGCTGCGATATAGGGAACACTAGTTACGCCAATCCGTGGCTTTCTAACACGAGTAGCGAGACCGCGAGCATGAGCGCCACTTATTCGTTCAATATCATTTGCCCATCGGACAAAGTCATGAAGTTAAGCTGCAAAGGCAGCGACTTTAAGGTTAGTGGTGACACTAGTTCGGCTTGGAGCACAGCTAAGAGCAAAAATTACGTCAATGAGCCAACTTTTAGCGAAACGGTGAATACAAATAACGCTACAGATTACGCTGCCTCTGACGGCGCCACGGACATGAAGAGCGTGCCCACAAGCGTAACCATAACGTTTGCTTGGGGCTCCGCTTTTAATAGCGTCAACCCGTATCAGCATTACAATTCCGCTTCTTATTCCGATTCTTCCGCTAGCGAGGCTCTTGAAGCCCTACAAGCGATTTACGCTTTAAACGGCCTCACCTTCTCATTCACGATTACAGTTTCATTAACTGCATAAATTTAAAGGGGGATAAACCTTATGAAACTATCAAAATCAAGCATCATTGCCGCTTCAGCTCTCGGCGCCATCGCCTTAACGGCCGTGGGCTTTGCTGGATGGTATATCGTAGCCAGCACCAATTCCAGCGCCACAGGCAACATCATGGTTTATGACATCACCAGGAAAGATTTAACCATCACGGATGGCAAATGGAATGATTCTAAATCCAGCATCATTTTTGGCTATCCATCAACGCAAACAGCGCATACAAGCGCTTGGCTCAAATACACAACGGAAGGGGATGATGGAGTAAAAGAGGAATGTTTGTCGCTTACATATACCCTCAATTTGAATGACTACTCAAAAGGAAGTACGCCAACAGTTTCAGCCACGCTCAAGCTTGATACCGGAAGCGCTGCTAATGGTGCTAAAAACTACTGTACTTGCATTGATAACAAATACATAACTGGCCCCTCTTTAGTGACGAAAGATTCTAGCGACACATATTCAGTCGATACTGGCGTGACTGTCACCAATTCGACTTCTGGTGGCCAAACTGCTAGTAGTACTACCGGCTTATCGCTAACAGTAGGTAGTGCCTCCGATAGCCAAGATGCCGATTACAAAACCTATAAAGTGACAATCAAGCTTGACTTTGGCTGGGGCGAACATTTCAAAGATTCGACTCAAGGCAAGAATATCAATCCATACGATTATTACAATAGCAAGACTGGCAGCGCGAGTGTAGAAAACGGAGGGTCGGATAGTAGAACGTATATTGAAGATGCGATGAAAGCGATGGGCGCTATCTATGGTTTGAAAAATCTAGGATATACTTTGACTATAAATGCATCTAACGCCGAAAACTAATTCTCGATCATCAGGATTTGACCCATGAAGCAATTAACGAAGAAAGCATACACGCGCAAAGCCATCATCATCGGATCGATCGCTTTTTCCTTGATCGCTTTGACCGCCACCGGTCTAGCGGCTTTCGTCTTGAGCGCTTCTAGCGAGAGCACTCCCCAAGGCGGGCTCCATGTCGGTATCGTCGATACCAAAGCCATCAAGATCAATGTCGATGATGCTGGCGGGGATGGGGCAATGCCGAAAGATGACAAATACATCATCGATTTCGACCCGAAGAAAGACGATAATTCCGGGCGCATCAGATGGGATAACCAGAACTATGAGCGCCTCTCTAACACGGTGACGGGCAATATCGATCCAGCCTCGGTCTTGAGCACGAGCAAAGTGACGGCGAAGCTCACGATGGGCTCGTATGATTCCAGCACCGCCACTTGGACGGATAACGAGGCGATGATGACTAATTTCAAGAATGCGGCTTCAGGAGAAAAACAGTATATCGTTTTGCCCGATTGCTTTGATAATGAAGTCGAGCTCACCACGAATAACGATAACTACAAATTGACGTATCGCTCAGAGAAAGATATCTGCGATTTCTCGATCACTTTCTCCTTTAACTGGGGGAGCTTCTTCAATGGGATGAACCCAGGGAATTACTATGACGATGATGAAGAAGGGAAAGCGATAAGCGATAAGCAGATGCAAGAGGATATGGCCGCTTTCCAGAAGGCCCTCTTCGGCGAAAGGGAAGCAGAGGCTGATTTGGCGATATCCTATAAGCTCACGATCAAAGTCGACACGACGAGCTCAAACGTTAAGACCAACACCGATTGAAATAGAGAAAAATGGGAAGGCTTGGAAGATTCATCAAAAATCACAAAGCCGCCTGTATCGCTTTCTTGGGCATTATGAGCGTCGCGCTCGCCTCCAGCGGCTCAGCCATGTGGCTGATGGCCCTCAAAGCGATGCAAGAGGCGACGGGGAACGTCAATATAGGCGTCCTTTCCGATGCCAAAGTCTCCTTTTCCGATGTTGGATTCCTCAAAGAGAGCGACGATGACAAAGACTATAACAGAATCAGCTTCGATGCCGCCAAAGACGATGATGAGGGGCGGGTCAGATACGATGGGAACAACGGCGAGCATCTTTCCGTCACGATTACCGGGAAGCTCAATTCCTACCGCTTCGTGAAGCAGTGCACGTATCAATTGGGCGTGCCTGACTGCATTTTGGAGGCGATCAGCAAAAAATACATCGCCCTCAATACGGGGGGCGATAAGTATGAGCCAGCGCTGGATTACATTTCTTCGCCGCAGCCTTTTGCCTATAGTCCGATCAAAAGCGATGATGGCTCCTCTACCGGGGCTGCTTCTTTTTCTGTGAGCGTGGGCTTTATCTGGGGCGAATACTTTAAGGGGCTCAACCCGAGCATTTATTACGATACCGACGAATACACGAAAGACAAGACGATCGATGAGATAACGAGCGAATTCAATGAATTCAGGCGCGTGATGTATGGATACGAGGAAGGGAGCTCGGTGCCGGAGAACCCGCAGGATATCGTCTTCAACGTGACTCTCACCGCCTTGACTTCATAAGCGGGGGCTGAATATGAGCAAAGCCGAGATCGTATCCATCATCGTCACCCTCATCAGCATGATCGTTTTGACTGTGGGCTTCACGCTCTTTTTCGCCTATTTCTCGAAGAAAGAGAAAAAGGCCATCGATGAAGGGGAGCGCGATATCGAGATCATCGATGAGGCGATCGAGAAAAAGGCGCACGCGAAAAGGAAGAAGGCTTTCAAGATTGCCGGCAATTGCCTTTACGCTTTAGCCCTCATCATCATGATACCGACGCTTGTTTATGCCCTCTTCGCCCGTTTTTCCTCTAACGGCATGCTCTTCGATAGCTCTTTGATGGTCGTGGCAAGCGGCTCAATGAGCCAAAAGAACGCCGAGAACGGGTATTTGATCGAGAATGACCTCAATAACCAGTTCGATACGTATGATGTGATCATCATCCATAAAGTGAAGGATAAAAGCGAACTCGCTCTATATGATATCGTGGCTTATAGCAACAAAACCCTCGATGAGACGATAATCCACCGCATCATCGGATATGACGATTACGGCAATTACCTCACCCGCGGCGATTCGAATAACGCCACCGACACCTATCACCCATCTTTTGAGGATATAATAGGCAAATACGATAATCATCGCATAAGGAAAGTGGGGGCTTTTGTCCTCTTTCTCCAATCCTATAGCGGCATTATCACGATTGCCGCTTTAGTCTATTCTCTCTTCATGAGCGAACACTATAGCGCCAAAATGAAGGAAGATAAGGAAACGCGCGAGAAGAAGCTGCTTTCCTATATCTCCTTAGGGGAGGAAGCCCCGCCTCAATATGATGAGGAAATACGATATCAAGGTTATCTCTATCGCTTCAAGGAAAGCGGATTCGTGTCCAAAGAAGAAAGCGCTTGGCTTTCTTCCCCTTCCTACTTGGAAAGGGCGATCCGCATCGGCGATAGGGAAAGCAGAAGGGTATTCGACCTAGCAAAAGGAGAAGAGATATATGGAAAATGAAGAGAAAACGCTCATGAGCATCCTTGGGGATGAAGGGAAGAAAGCCCCCCAGGAAGAGAAAAAAGAGGAGCCAGCCAAGAAAAGCGGCAAAAAGAAGAGAAAGAAAAACGAGGTGAGCGATAAGCAGATCATCCGCCATCCTTTCTTCTCGCGCGGGAACCTCATCGCGATCGGGCTAGCCTCTTTCCTTGCCTTCTCGATCATCTTCTCCGGCATCTGCATCAATGTCGGCGATACGGCGCTTCTTAGCAAAAAGAACCCGATTGCCACTCTTTCCCAAGGCATTTTCGGGGTGAACGGGGTATATGAGTGCGGGGGGAGCGCGATAATATCGCTCCTGCTTGTCGCGATATACATCCCGATCGGCTTAGCCCTCATCCTATATGTCTCGAGATTCGCCAAACTCAAGAAAGAGAAGTGGTATAGCGGAAAATACCTCGCTTTGTATTTCCTTTGCATCCTTATTTCGGTCGCCTTATCCTGGGGTTTATCTTTCCTTATCCTCCCCGCGATTACCCTCGATAACATCGTCTCTTTGTCTTCTTATCTCTCCATCTCGATGCTTCTAGGCTTACTCATCTTCCTCTTCTTTGCGATTATCGTGGGAGCCATCACTTTGACCCTCACCAACTATCTTAAGCTCGGCAAGCCCTTCGTTTCCCTCAAAGAGGATCCGGAGCAGCTTACGGAAGAAGAGGATGACGATAAAGACATCAGGAAGAATTTCGGCGGGGCGGGAAGCGCGGCTGCCTCTGGCGGAGTCTCTGGCGCTCTTGCCGCTGAAGGGGTTGGCGCCTCTTCCACGGTTGAGGCGATCGGGGAGCGCGAAATCGTCTTCCCCGGCCTATCGAAGATCGACACCAGATACGGGGCAAGCGATGCCTTGCCGCTTGCTAACGAGGATATCGATTTGAAGACGCTTGCCTCTTCATTCCGCGACTATCTCGCCAAAAAAGAAGGGCTTTATTACGATATGGCCACGATCAGGATGTTCCTTTCGGGCTTATCGGCCTCCCATCTCTCTATCCTTGAGGGCGTCTCAGGAACGGGTAAATCGAGCTTGCCGCGTTATTTCGCGCGCTTCATCGGCGCGAAGCTCGTCTTCCTCCCCGTCCAGTCCTCCTGGCGCGACAAATCATCGATCCTAGGTTACTGGAACGATTTCTCGAGGCGCTACAACGAGACCGATGCCCTCTTGAATCTATATGAGGCCTCCTATAATCCGGATACCCTCTATATCTTCGTGCTCGATGAAATGAACATCTCCAGGGTCGAATACTATTTCGCCGATTTCCTCTCCGTGCTTGAATACCCGGAGAGCGAATGGAAGCTTCGCCTTATGCATTTCCCCTCATCGTATTTGGCCCCGGTGAGGCTGGATGATGGGAATATCAGGATCGGGAGCAACTGCTATTTCGTCGGCACCGCCAACCAAGACGATTCGACTTTCACCATCTCCGATAAGGTGTATGACCGCGCGATCTCGATCGACTTCGCTCGCAATAACCTCCCTTTCGAGCCAAAGGGCGAAGGGAAAGAGATCGTCTTAGGCAAAAAGAAGCTCGATGCTCTTTTCTTGGAGGCGCGTAGCGACAAGAAAGTCGCCTTCTTGAAAGAGGATGAGCGCCTCTTCTTATCCTTGCTTGATCTCTCCTACAAGGAGCTAGGCATCGCCACGGGCAACCGTATCATCAAGCAGGTGGAGGAGATAACGCCGGTCTACTGCAAGATGGGCGGCAAGAAAGAGGATATCCTCGATATGCTATATTTGCGCAAAGTGCTTCGGAAGCTCGAAGGCCGCTTCGATAGCGGATTAGAAAGCTCTTTCCGCCGCATCAATGCCGCTTTAGACGAGTATTACGGCCTTAAATCATTCCCGAAGAGCCGCAATTATCTGAAAGAATTAAGCAAGAGATTATAGGATGCTGCTTCTTAAGGGCCGCTTGGCGGCGCAAGAAAACGAGAAAAAGGTGCGTGAAGGGCTATCTAAGCCCCTCAAGCGCTTTTCTTCGTCTTTGCCTGCCTCGCTCTCTTTGAGCCTCGTGGCTCTCGATGAAGATAAGGCCTTTTTGGATGAGGTATCCTCTCTCCTTCCTTCTTTTGCCTCTATTTTCTATAAGCCCCATATCAAGGTGAATTACCTCGATTCCCTCTACCTAGGCGAAACGGTCCCTTCTTTAAGCGGGGACTCTTTCCTTAAGACGGTGAATGACTCGAGCCTCTGGAAAAAGAAGAAGGATGGCTCTTTTGCCCCTGAATACGTGCATTACGAAGAGAGCATCGATGATATTTCCACTTACGAGAACCATTTCATCATCGATGCCTTCAATTACCTTTATGCGCTCTTAGAGGAATATGAGCTCGATTATCTTCCAGCTCTCTCGATGGCTAGCGGGGATAATCTCGTGAAAGAGGGGAGCGAAGAAGAGGCTCTTTTCATCAAAATCGCCTCCATCAGGAAAAGGATGGAGCGCTTGAAGGGCGCTTCCTTCTATAAGGCGTTGGGGGCTCATTCCCGCCTAGATAAGCGCATTTTCCCCACCAATATCCTTTTAAAGGACCCTAATTACGGGCGCATTTACCGTTTTTATCTTTCGCGGCTATCCTTGGAAGGAAGTAGCGATAACAAGGAGGCCCTTGCTTATTCCTATCTCCCCGCCTTATTCAGGGTCTTCAAGCAGAAAGGTTTTTATCTTTTCACGGGCTCGAGGAAGGAGCTGCGCTTCATCTTCAGGAAAGAGAGCTTCAGCGTGGAGATGAATCTCTATCCTTCTAGGGGCCTTGCGGGCTTTTTGATCAAGGAGAGGGGGAGCTCCTCTTCTTATGGCAAATGGCTCTATTTCAATGATGGATACCGCTATACGGGCAAATGCGATTGCCCCTATACGGACGAAGATATGAGCGTGTTGAGCGTCTATTCTTTGGCGCAAATCGATAATAAAGGCGCCTTGAAGAGCGAATTCGCCTCTTTGACGAGCCTCTCTCTCCTCAAGCGCTTCGTCAGTTCCCTTACGAAGAGCGTGCGCGCAAGCGAAGCGATGTATTCTTCCTTTTGCCCTATTTGCCATAGCAAGCTCATCATCGGGAAGAACGGGGAATACGCTTGCTCTAGCTGCGGCAGCGTCTACAGCTTCTTCGTTAAGCGCGATAAATCATATTGCTGGATAAAGAAGGAAGGAGAGCGAGAGCATGAATGAGGAAGTGGCGATCAGTCTCTCTTCCCTCAAGAAGAGCTATGGCGAGAAGAAGGTCCTCAAAGGGATCTCTTTGACCGTCTATAAAGGCGAGCTGTTCGGCTTCATCGGGAAAAACGGGGCGGGCAAGAGCACCACTATCGATTGCATCATCGGCACGAAGAGGTTCGATGAGGGCAAAATCGAGATATACGGGCATGATGTGGTCAAAGAGCCCATCGAGAGCAAGAGGATGTTTGGCTACGCCGCTAGCGAGCCTAATTGCTATAACGAGATGACAGGCTACGAATACCTCGATTTCATCGCCTCCATCTATAACGTGAGCGAAGAGAATTACAAGAACAACACCGCCTTTTTGTCGCGCAAGCTCGAATTGAGCGAAAGCGATCTCTCCCTTCCCACCTCCTCCTATTCCCACGGCATGAGGCAGAAATTATGCCTCATCGCCTCTTTGCTCCATCAGCCGAAATTGTGGATCCTCGATGAGCCGACGGTGGGATTAGACGTAGTGGCGGTGGATACGCTTGTATCGATGATGCGCTCCTATAGCGATTCTGGGGAGACCGTCTTCCTCACAAGCCACAACATCGAGTTGGTTTCCTCTTTGTGCGATAGGGTGGCCATCATCAATAACGGGGTAGTGGCCTCTCTCCTCGATTTGAAGAGCAACCCCAATCTCCGTTTGCAGCTCAAGCGCATCTTCCTAAGGACGCTTGGGGAGGATAAATAAGGATGCTCAATCTCCTCTTCAAGGACATCAAGCTCCTCTTCGGGGGCAAAAAGAACAATAAGGAAAAGGCGATGTCTATCCTTCTTTTCCTTATTGCCCTGGTTGCTCTAGTGGTGTTAGAGACTCTCCTTTACGTCAATATCCTTAAGCGCATCTCCTCATTCGATGGGGCGCCCATTGCCTTTACCACCCTTTTCCTTTTCGTCATATCCTTACTTATCATCGTGATATCCCTCTTTTCGGAAAGAAAGCTCTTTTACGAGGAGAAGGACAGAGAGAAGATGGCTATTTACCCTTTGCCCAGCGAGATGGTGATCGCTAGCAAGCTCATCATCCTTTTCTTCACGAATTATCTTTTGACTCTCGCTCTCACTTTCCCTCTTTTCGTGGCCTATGGGCAAAATATCGACGCCCTTCCTTCTTTTTATTTCTTATCGCTCTTCTATCCTTTCCTCACCTTCTTTTTCGAAGCGGGAGTGTCTCTTCTTCTCCTCGCCCCTTTTAATTGCCTGCTCTCCTTTTTGAAGAAGCATCGATTCATTGAATACGTGCTTGCTTCATTCCTTCTTGCCGCTGCTTGCTACGGGTACGGCAAATTGCTCTTGCTCTTCCTTGATCTCATCGGCGAGAATTCCCTCTCGCGCCTCTTCTCCGCTTCCTCTATCGCTTTTTTGTCGGAGGCGAGGAAATATTTCATCATCGTGACTTATCTAGCGGATGCCTATTTCCTTGATAGCATCTCCTCTCTCCTCTTCGCTTTCGGCTTCTCCATCCCCGTTTTCGTTTTGGGGCTCATCCTTACCGTCATTCTTTATCGCGGCAACCTCAAGAAAGAGACGGAGAAAAAGGAAAAAGGGCGGAAGCACGTTTATAGGAAGAGGAGCCTTCTCTCCGCTTTGATCAAAAAAGAATGCATCATCTTCTTCCGGAACGGGGATAACCTTTTCTCCTTTTCCTCTCTTCTTCTCATCGCCCCTTATCTCCTATATCTCATCGTCCTTGCCCTCAACACGATTTTCACCAGCGGCATGGTTGGCTATTACGTCGGCTTCATCAAGGAATTCGTGCCAGCCGTCGATATTGCCGTCATCTCGCTTTTCGCCATAACGGTCATAAGCGGCGGCGATGATTATATCGAAAGGGAGGGCAGTTCCATCAAAGTAATCAAATCCTCGCCCATCAAGCCTTCGCTTGTTGTCATGGTGAAGATCATGATCCCTCTTTCCTTGAGCTTTATCTCGATTCTTTTGAGCTTGCTGCTTTCCTATTTCCTCAAGACGATACCCTTATCGACTTTCCTGCTTTCCCTTCTTTTCTCCTCGAGCGTCCTTCTTTCTTACTCGATCGTCTCTTTCTTCTCTGAGCTTTCAAACAAAGGCAAGGCGGGGAAAATCGTCGTTTATCTATATGAGGCTATCCCTCTTCTTATCCTCGTCTATATGGTAATAACGAGCGCCTATGGCCTCTCATCTTTGTTTATCTACCTCACTTCGGGGGTTTTCTCGCTCCTCCTTACCATTATCCTTCTTATCCTTTTCCTCAAGAAGCAAGAGAGCATGTTCCTCTCTTTGGAGGCGGGCGCATGAAAAAGAAAGGCCTTATCTTCTTCTTGCTCCTCCCTTTCCTTTTGGGGCTGCTCGGGGTATACGTGGTTTCGCGGAATTTTGCCTATATAGCGAAAGACATCATGGGGATTGATTGGGATTATGCCTCTTTCGAATCCTTCAAGATCGATACCGATACCCTTTTGAAGGCGAGCGCCCTCATCGACAAGAACGCTGAGCTAGCGTATGGGAACGATCTCGTCTTCGAGGTGAAGGGGCTCGATTATAAGGATACGGAAATCGCCGCGATTGAAGAGAAGAGCGATGGGTATCATTTGCTTACGAAAGAAGAAGGGGAAGTGCTCGTCATCTGCCATAACGAGAAAGGGAACGTCTCCCGCTCCTTCAAGGCCCTTATTTACGATAAGGTGGCTTTCGCCTTTTATCCCTCTTTCCCTTTAAGCGGCTCGAATATCGATCCGACTCTCTATGTGGGGAGATACGACTATAAGGACGAGCGGAAAGTCGATGCCTCTTTCTCCCTTTCTTTCCTCGCCGCCCCGACTGATTTATTGAACGAGATGCGCCTCCTCTCCTCTAGCGAGAATATCTCTTTCGATGCGGAGAAAAGGGCTATCGATATCATCGGGGATGGGGAAGCGATGCTCACTCTTGAGGTTGGGAGAGAGGAGACTTACGCCTCTTATTCGCTCTCTTTCTATATCCCCGAGGATTCAGTGAATATCTATTCCTACGATGAGCTCCTTTTAGCGACCAACAAGAGCGAAAAAGGCGAAAGGATCGTCCTCCGCAAGAGCTTTGAGTCGCTTTCGAACTCCTATTACCTCGCGGAAGATGGCTCCTTCATCAAAAAAGGCGGGCAATATATCCTCAAAAGCGACGCAGCGGAGCCTTTCGGGCATTATGATCCCTCAAGCAAGAAGCATTCCTTCTCTAGCGAGGTCTATCGCTTCAAGACCTCCAGCAGCCTTGAATACATCAACGAATGGAATGATTTCGCCCGCAAAAACGGCGGGAAATACAAAGAGCTCTCTTCGACTCTTGTCGCGGGATTGCGCATTCAGCAAGACGTATACGGGAATGGCTTCACCATCAATTTCCACAATCTGGCTTTCCCCTATGACAAAGAGACTTATAGCGATGGCTCCTCTCGCCCGGTGAATAATTCCGATAACCTTTTCCAAAAGAGGATATACGTCTATGCCTTGGGCAATCCCAGCGATCTCCCCCTCATCGCTTTATACGGGCAAGACAACGTCGGGATGTATGTCGATGGCGATAACATCAAGATAAACGACGTGCATATCAAAAACTGCGACTTGCCAGACTCTTTGTCTTTTTTGGAGAATGTCGGGACGGTGGTGGAGGTAAATGGGGATAACGTGAGCCTCACTAACTGCATCATGGAAAACGGGCGCAATGTCCTCAGGAGCTTCTCTTCCTTTTCCCTCTTGGTGGAGAACTGCCTCCTTTCCCATTCGCTCAATTTCCTCGCCGATTTGGGGGTCAACGAATTCAGCAAGCCGAATGGCTGGGCGAAGAAGAGCTTCTTGCAGCCCGATGGGTCCTCCCTCAACGTCTCCATCAACCAATACATGAGGGAGAATGGGGAAGGGGACAGTTTGCTCAACAATTATCTCAATAATGGCGGGGCGGCTGGGGAATATGTGAAAGAGGCCCTTTTGTCCCTCTCTAGGAACTTATACGATTCTAGCGCCAATCTCGAATCCAAAGGCTCTACGAGATTCGTTGATACCTATTTCTATGAATCGGGCATCGCCTCAATTGGGAATGAAACCAACTTCACGGGCACTTTCTTCTATAATAACATGCCTTCCTATTTCACCTCGCTCATTGAGAAATACGCCAAAGACCTCTTCCCGTTTTTGCCCTCCGATATCGGCGGGGTGTCTTATCCTTATGAAGTCTCTATTGAAGGCGATTGCCGCTTCTACGATTATAAGAGCATCGATACGATGGATCTGACGGGGATTTTGGAGCAGAACGTCGATAAGCTCGCCTCATCTTTGCTCGAGGGTTATTCCATCAAAATCGATATCGACACCATCTTCCCGCTCAAAAGCATCCTGAAGCAGCTTGCCATCTCAAGCGGGAACTATATCGAAGAGAAGGATGAAGAGGGCAATAGCAAGACCATTGTCAATATCCCCATCGCTTATTATGGGGGCGGGGAGAATCTGGCGAAGGTGGATATCTCCTCTTCTATCTTGGAGAGTCTCTCCTCTCCGCTTGATGTCGATTTCCTCGAATACTATCTCTCCCTTGGTGGCGATGCGATGGGGAAGCTCTATCGAGCCATCACCACCTTCACGGGCTTCGAGCCGTTTAAATTCTCCCTTACGGATTCTAGCGCACCTCTATACAAGGAAGCGCCGAAAATAGCGGATTTGCAAGAACATGCGAAAGGAGCATCAATATGAAAAAAAGCAGAATAGGAAAGGCGATGTTATTGTCCCTCCTCTCTTTGGGGAGTTTGGCTTTAGGAAGCTGCTCTTCCTTCATTGAGCAAGAGGCGGCAGTCGGGATCGCGGGCATTTCGACTAGGACCCTTGATAACGGCAATACCGAAATCACCGTGACTTATACGGATGAGGAGAAAGACCCAAGCGTCTTCGTGATCAATAAAGGGAATGACGGAACAAGCGGCAACGGGATCCAAAGCATCACTTATGACAACAATGAAGACGGGACGGTGAGCGTCACTATCTCTTTCACGAACAAAGGCTACGAAAATCAGACATTCACGATCCCCGCTGCCATAAGCATCAGCGGAATCGATAGCGAGCTGAATGAAGAAACCGGCGAAACCATAATCACCATCCATTATTCGGATAAGGAAAAAGAGGACACGACTTTCATCATCCCAGCAGGGAAAGATGGAGAAAAGGGGACTGGCATCGATAGCATCACTTACGATGAAAAGGATAATGGCGATGTCGTTATGACTATCACTTTGGACGATGGAAGCGAGCCAGTCGATATCACCCTCAAAGCCGCAAGAGGCATCAAGGCGATGGCCGCTTATACCGATAGCGACGGCAATTACCACATCGAAGTCGATTATACCGACGATACGAGCGATGAATTCATCCTCGATGGGCCGAATAGGTGGCTGAGCGGAAACGGGACCCCCGATAGTGGCGAGGGGAAAGCCGGGGACTATTATTTGGACGAGCTCCACGGCACGGTTTACAAAAAAGATGAGAGTGGCTGGGTCAAGGTGATTGACTTGAAGGAAGACGAGAAGCAGGTAACGGTCACTTTCTTCCTCAATGACAGCACGAACGCCCCAGCCACGATCTCAAGCGGGACGATTTATGATTACACCCTTCCAAAAGGCAGCAATTTCTATTCCGCAGGCCTGAATATGCCTACCGCCTCCAGATTCGACAGAGACAGCGGCAAATACTATACTTTCGCCGGCTGGTGGGCTGGCACGAACTGGGATGATATCAATATCGGCCAGTTCAATAACCTCACCAACGTCTATAGCGATATCACCCTCTACGCGAAGTGGATCGCTTAAAAGAGGGGAAAGAAGAAACTTTCGTTGAAGAAGGCTTCTTCTTTTCCTTTAATACCACTAGGAGGAGAAAGAATATGCGCGTATTGATGATAAACGGCTCGCCGAGAGTTAATGGAAACAGCTCGCTTGCCTTAGAGGAGATGAAGAAGGTTTTTCTCGCTGAGGGGGTCGAGGTCGATATTTTCCAGATCGCTGATAAGGCGATTAGAGGCTGCGCCGCTTGCGGATACTGCTACAAAAACCACAAATGCGTCTTTGCCGATGAAGTGAATGAGATTGCCCCGTATTTCGAGAAGGCCGATGCCTTAGTGGTTGCTTCGCCCGTATATTACGCTTCCGCGAATGGCACTTTGATCTCTTTCCTTGACCGCCTTTTCTATAGCACCCATTTCCCGAAAGAGTTTAAAGTCGGGGCGAGCCTCGTAGTCGCTAGAAGAGGGGGCTGCTCATCGACTTTCGATGAGCTCAATAAGTATTTCACCATCTCCTCGATGCCGATTGCCTCCAGCACCTACTGGAATAGCGTCCATGGGCGCGAAAAGGGCGAGGCGAAAGAGGATCTTGAGGGTCTATCGACCGTGCGGAATCTCGCTAATAACATCATTTTCCTCATGCGCTCCATCGCTTTAGGCAAAGAGAAATACGGCTATCCGGAGAAAGAGGCGCGCGTTGCCACCGATTTCATCAAAGATAGGGAAAATAGATAATAGAAGCCTTGAGTGAACAATCGACAAATGTTCAAAATAGGGGTGGAAAATTAAAGAAAACAGCCATTTTTAAGGTTGGAAAATTAAAGAAAATAATTGTTTTTAAGGTTGGAAAAGTTGATTTATACCTAAAATAACGATACCATCGTTGAATGGTAGGAGATGAAGAACATGCTAAAAAGGAAATTCGAGAAAAAACTTGACGATTGGCTAAAAAGCGACAAAGTCATGCTCGTCGATGGGGCGCGCCAAGTCGGCAAAAGCTACCTCGTTTCCCATTTTTGCAAAAAGCATTTCAAACATTATGTGGAAATTAATCTTTCTAATGAAAAAGGGGCGAAGGAGGCTTTCGCCACAGCGAAAAGCACAAAAGATTTCCTTCTTGTATGCAGCGCTTTTTCCTCTTCCCCCTTATCAGAAAAAGAAACAGCTATTTTCATTGATGAGATCCAGCTAGCCCCATCCGTTGATTTCATCACAATGAGCAAAGCGCTCGCTCTTGATGGCCGCTTTCGCTTCATCTTTTCCGGATCCCTGCTTGGCGTTAATGATTTTTCGCCTCTTTTGAACCCAACAGGCTATCTTTACAAGGAGATGATGTACCCGCTGGATTTCGAAGAATTTCTTTGGGCGAACAATGTAAACGCTGACGTGATTGAAAACGCAAAAAACTGTTTCAACGAGAAAAAAGAAGTCCCGTCCTTCATTCATGAAAAGCTAATCGATCTTTTTTATCTTTATTTGCTTGTTGGCGGGATGCCCGATGCCGTGAATAGCTATATAAAGACCAACGATATCCCAAGTTTAAGGATTGCTTTTCACTCTATTGAATCGTTTTATCGAAGCGATATCAGCAAATACGCCAAGAATGAGGACAAACAGTATATTCTGAATGCTTACGATCTTCTCCCGAGCGAGCTGAATAGCAAATCAAAGCGCTTTATCCTTTCCAAAAGGAAAACCGGATATTCGCTGCAAAGGAGCGAGAACGATTTTCTTTGGCTGAAAGATGCCGGGGTAGCGATACCGGTTTATAACGTCGATGAACCAAAAATCCCTTTGCTCTTGAGTAAAAATAGCACTTTGTTCAAGCTTTTCGCAAATGATGTTGGGCTTTTGTCTTATCGACTTTTCAACACCGGCATCACGCAAAAAGTGCTTGCTCACGAAAAAGATATCAACTTTGGCAGTGTTTTCGAGAATGCGGTTGCGATGGAATTAAACGCGCACGGATTTGCTGATAGACTCTTTTATTTTTCGAGTAAGAAGCAGGGGGAAATTGATTTTCTCGTTGAATACAAAGACGGGCTCCTTCCTCTTGAAATCAAATCTGGGAAGGGCTACAAACGTCATCTTGCCCTTGATAATCTTTTGTCTTCGAAAGAATATGGTATAAAAGAAGCTTTCATTTTTGGCAATTGCAACGTCGAAAGAAAAGGGAATAGAACCTATTTTCCTATTTATATGATAGATTTTCTCGTTCAAGAGGAGGTTTGATGGATTAAGCGGAAAGAAAAACTGCCTTCAACTCTTCTTCTGAAAATGACATTTTGAAAATCACTGGCGAAAAACAAACACAAAAAAGCAAGATGACTTGACGCCATCAATTTCCTCAATACCATAAAGAGCAAGCTCGTGTTTTGCTCGTTGAGAGAACGGGCACTTTTCCGGTGAGCGGCGCGATGATGAAGGAAAATGCCATTATTGATGAATGAACTCGCGCAAAAAAAGAAGAAGGAACCGCTTATCATGCGGGTGAATGCCTGAAGAGGAGAAAAAGATGGAAGAAGGTCTAAAGGTCGTATCCTTGAGCAAGAAATTCGCGACGTTCTCTTTGAAAGACGTCTCTTTTGAGGTTAAGAAAGGAAGAATCAACGGCTTTATCGGGAGAAACGGGGCTGGGAAAACAACGACCCTCAAATGCATCGCGGGCCTATCGATGCCTAATGGGGGAGATATATATTACGAAGGGCGAAAGCTAGAGGCCGACGACTTATCTTTCAAAAACGACCTTGGCCTTATTTTCGGCGGCGTTGATTTTTACCTCAATCAGAAGCTAAGCGTCATTACCGATGTCACGCGCCGCTTTTATTCCTCTTGGGACGAAGACAAGTACAGGGAATGGATATCTCTATTCTCCCTTGACCAAAAGAAGAAGATAAAAGAATTGAGCAACGGGATGAGAGTCAAATATTCTTTGGCCCTTGCTTTATCCCATCACGCCTCCTTGCTCTTACTTGATGAGCCTACTTCTGGCCTTGACCCGGTGAGCAGGGATGAAGTGCTCGACTGCTTCAGCGAGATTGCCGAAAAAGAGAAGGCGGCAATCCTTTTCTCGACCCATGTCATCTCCGATTTGGAGAGAGTGGCTGACGATATCACCTACATCAAAAACGGGGAGATTCTCTATACGGGCGATATCGGGCCCTTCGAAGGGGGGTATATCCATGTGGAAGGCGAAGAGAGCTCTTTGAAAGAGGACGAGAAAAGCAAAATAAAGCATTTGAGGATCAAAGGCGGGCGCTTCGATGGGCTCATCGGGAAAGATGAGGCTTTATTAAGCCCACACAAAGAAAGCAAAGCCAGCTTAGAGGAAATCATGGTCGCGATTGAAAGAGGTGAAGGCAATGAAAAAACTTCTTTATAAGGAACTGCGCCTCTGCGTGCCAGCGCAGTGCCTCATTTATGCCTGCATGTCCATCCTTGTTTTCATCCCGACTTGGCCCACGCCCGTCGCTTTTATCTACCCTTTGGCGAGCTTATCGATCGTTTTCCCTCTCTCTTTGGCGAATCGCGATATGCTCTATACGGGCATTTTGCCCGTCAAGAAAGAGCATATCGTCTTAGGGAAAGTGCTGCTCATTGGCGCTTTGGAAATATTCAGCATGCTCGTCTCTTTGCCTTTTGCCTTGCTCCGTCTTGCTCTCTTCAGCGATTTTGAGTATTCAGGGCTCGGCGTGAGTTTCGCTTTATATGGTTTTATTTTCATCGCCTATTCCATTTTCAACATCATTTTCTTCCCTTGGTATTACAAAAAGCCAGACGCGAAAAACGCTTTGTGCACGATCATCTCGGATTTAGCGGCCAGCACCTTCCTCATGATAGTCATGGTTTGCTTCCTCCTTTTCCCAGAAGCATCCTCCTTTCTCTCTTCTTTATCCGGATGGGGGCTATTCGCTCAGCTCGCTCTCCTTTTCGGTGGGATAGGGGTTTTCCTCCTCACGTGTTATCTTTCTTATCGCCTTGGCTATAAGAGTTTCAGGAACTTCGACCTTTGATTTGCGGGGATTTCGTAGAAAAGAAGCCGTTTATGACGATTTTTTCACCATGGCTTGCTGATTTTGTGACAAATCCCATGGCAAGCAAGAAACTGAAAAAGGAGGATCGATATGCAAATTTTCTTGGCCGATAAGGAATTCAAGAGCTGGGTAAAAGGGATAAGCCAAAAATACAAACGTTCGCAGATAAAAGCCGCGATAAAGGTCAACGATGAAATGCTCGCCTTTTATTACGATCTTGGCAAAGAGATATCCTTGAATTCCTTCAAGGCGAGTTATGGCTCGAGATTTTATGAGGTTTTAAGCAAAGAACTTATTTCCGATCTTCCGGATGTCGGCGGCCTTTCCCCGATAAATCTGAGATATATGGAGAGATTTTATCGGCTTTATGAAGACAGTGTCCAAAAAGTTCCACAACTTGTGGAACAATTGCATTTAATCCCCTGGGGGCATCACCGTTTGATCATCGATAAGTGCAAAGATCCCCAAAAAGCGTTGTTCTTCGTCCAGAAAACATTGGAGAACAGCTGGTCAAGAGATACCCTTTTGAATTTTCTTGCCACCGATTTATATGAATGAAGCGGAAAAGCCATAAGCAATTTCGAATCGATCTTGATAGATGAGGAAAAAGACCTAGCAAAGCAAATCATGAAAGACCCGTACAATTTCTCCTTTTTAGCCATAAGCGATGATTATAGCGAAAAAGAGCTTAAAGACGCTTTGGTCGACAACATCCAAAAGATGCTGCTTGAGCTCGGGACGGGTTTTGCTTTTATCGGGAAAGAGCAAAGACTCGTGGTGGGGGAAAGCGAATTTTTCCTCGATCTGCTTTTCTATAACGTCAAAATACACGCTTATGTGGTGATTGAGGTAAAGGTATCGAAATTCAAGCCAGCTGATTTAGGGCAATTAGGGATGTATGTTTCTTCGGTCAACCATATATTGAAAGGAGAGAAAGACAACCCGACCTTGGGGATTTTGATCTGCAAAGAAAAAGACAGGATCGTGGCCGAGTATTCGCTCGAGAACTACAACATCCCTATCGGGATATCCTCTTACGAATTAAGCAAGATGATGCCGCCTGAATTCAAGGATTCCTTACCCAGCAAAGAAGAGCTGGAGAAGGAATTGGGGAACGATAGCAATAAGTGACTGCCTCTTTGCCCTTTGTTAGCCTCACTACCGAAAATCGTCGCTTTAAGGCGGATAAAGGCGTCAGCAATGCCGTAATTCACTTTAGGAAGCGCCTCAGATTCATACATTCATCATTCTTTTGTCTTTTTTGCAGTTGTTTTTTTTTTTTTTTTTTTGAAATAGCATAATGCGGCACTGGGGCGAAAAAGGCCCTTTTTGAATGGATTCAGAGGTCAAAAAATGAACAAAAAACAGAAAACTGGCGTAATTTTGTCCGCTTTGGCGGGAATTGCGGTCGCCGGTTCACTGATTGCGGGTTCGACTTACGCAATCTTCACGAGCAATAGCGAAACCGATATCGCGGTGAATTCGGGTAAGATCGACGTGCGGGCCACCATGAGCGATTTGGAACTTTATTCGCCGAAGCTCATCAGCACGGACGGAACGATCATCGATAGCAGCGATGTCGCTGGCTCTTCCTCTTTCTATAACGGCGGCTCCGCCACGCTTGACGGGAATAAGATAACCCTCAGCAAGATGACTCCAGGCGATAGCGTGAGCTTCAAAATCAATCTCAAGAACTACAGCAACGTCCTTGCCCAATATCGCGCCGTGATCAGCTTCGATGAGGAAGAGGAGGCGGACGAGAAATACCTCAAGGATGCTCTTTCCATCGATCTAGGGAATAATAACGGCAAGCTTTTCGTTGAAGATGGCAAGAAGGTCACCCGCTGGGAATTCGTCGAGGCCGCCTCCGATAGCGAGAATGGTGAGAATGTCCCTTATAGCGATGAATGGTCATGGACCGTCTCTCTCCCAGCCGATGAAGGGAACGATTATCAAGACAAATCCTGCTCAATTACTTTTGCCGTTGAGGCCATCCAAGGTAACGCCAAGACCTATTTCTATGGCGGTAGGGGTACGGAAGAGGATCCTTACATCATCAAGGATGCCGCCTCTTTCAAGGCCATGAACTATTACGCCGATTCGTACCGCTACTACAAAATCGGGGATGATGTCGAAACGCTTGATTTAACTAACGTCGGCAAAGTCTATATGTACGGCGAATTCGATGGCAATAATAAAACCATTTCCGCGAATCAAAGCATTTTCCAGCAAGTTGGGTATTACGATGCGAGCGCTGATACTTTCTCTGAGAAGTCAGTGGTAAAGAACTTAACGGCTAATTTGAATACGGGCGGCGATGCGATGGTATTCCAAATAGCCGCGAAAGACGTTTCTTTTGATAACGTGAAAGTGTCCGGCAGAATCGAAGGCAACTGGAATATAGCCGCTTTTGTTAGCTATGGAACAACCAATGTGCTTGAAGAAAACGGCGCGGAGGGTTCCACTGGCGTTGGCTACGCATTGAACTTCACTAATTGCTCCTGCGATGCCTCGCTTTATAGCAAAAAGCTTGCTAGCGCTGCGATTTTGATCGCCCATACTTACTCAGGTGGGGCAGTCACTATCAATCTTGATGAAGCGACCAATGACGCAATAGATGAGGCTAAAGTCTATACGGTTAAAAGTGACACAAATAACGGGAAGAAATATAAGTACTACATTATGGGGTCATCCACTACGGCGGTGTATGTTGGCGGCTCCAAGGTCGCGCAAAACAACGGCAGTTCTGATGCCATTATCATCGAAACTACGACCCCAAGCAAGAACGCTGAAACTAGTGACTATGAGTTAGTAACTAGCTCTACCGCTAGCAAAGTTTTGGTGCAACTAGCTGCTAGTTTAAGCGCATATGAGAGCGATAATGTGACTGAAATCGGTGACTATTCTGGCATTACGAACGTTTTTAGCAAGAAAACTTACGAAAGCACGAATTCAGATTTCACCCCTGAAAATAGCTTAACGGTTTTCAAAAAAATATCGTCTGTAACTATCAAAAACGGATTGAGCGATACTGGCCACCCGGCTTATTCATACGATGATAGTGATGCCGCTCTAACTTTAATCACGAATACCACAGTCAACTATCTAACCGGCACCGTTTCTATCATTGTCACCCAGTATGATAGCGATAACAACGTGCTTTCCGCCGGCAGTATCAATATTGCCAGCAAAGCAAATCCAACCGATACTTGGACTATCGCATAAAGAAAACTACCAATAAAGTCACAGCAAAACGGCCGCCAATGGTGGCCGTTTTCCATTTTCTTTAGACGAATAATTAATGCTTTGATAGGTGTTTTTACCGATCGAATCGGATTGTATTCGCATATAAGGACCCACCGAGGCCAAAATCAAATCTAAGCCAAATAGGGTTGGTAGCGGCCATAAGTGGGCACCGATTGCCTCGTCATTAAGCAAGGAGCAAGCGCAAAAAAGCGTTTGAGCATAGGCATGACTTTCAAGAAAAAACATAAAATGCAAACCCTTTTTGCGAGGATTTTCCGCTGATGAATAAATCTATGTGCTTATTGCAATGCTTGAAAAACGGTGAATGTGCATAAAACCATTCAATTGTCGCATTTAACTTGCCCCCATATCCTTTATAATTGCTTAGAGGCAAGATTATGTTCAATAAGCAGAAATACGTGAATGATTACATCAAAGAGAAATACAAATCGATCAAGATAAGGGTCCGCAATGACGATAAGAAGGTCATCGCCAAGCTTGAGAGCGTCCCCAATATCAATAAGTACATCCTTGATTTGATCAGGGAAGATATCAAGAAAGAGAGGGTGTATCACTACATCAACGATGAAGTGAAAATCACCTTTCCTTTGCGCCATACGATGCAGGATTTGGTGGATAAGGCTGAGCAGGCTGACGAAGACGAGGATTACGGATATTACGCCAATCTCGCCGATGCGATTGAGGTGGAAGGGAAGCGTGAGGTGATGCGCCATCAAATACCTGAATGGCAGTGGTATACTTTAGCGAGGAGATATCCGGTATGAAAATCATCGATTTCACGAATTGCCCATTAAGTGACAGAAACCTCGAATATGGCGGCAGAGCCGGAGAGAAACGAGGCATTGTTTTTGATGGCGGATATTGGTTCTTGAAATTCCCGAAGAACACTCGAGGGATGGATGGAGTCAAAGGCTTATCGTACGTAACTTCGCCTTTGAACGAATTCATTGGGTGTCAAATATACAAAATACTCGGTTATGAGGTTCAAGATACCATCCTTGGTTTCTTTAATAACGGGAAAAGAATAAAAGCGGTATGCGCTTGCAAGGATTTCATTGCAAATGAAAGGGAGGAAGTTCTTTTGCCCTATACCGCCTTACGCAACGACACAAACGAAGTGATAATGGAACGAAACGACACCTCTTCGATGGAGCCATCAAATATTTATGAAATCTATTTTCAGCTAGAGCACAACTCGATTTTGTCGAAAATCGATAATGCCGAATCGCGTTTTTTCGAAGGGCTTATCATCGACATGCTCATCAATAATAACGACCGAAATGAAGATAATTGGGGCGTTATCAAAAATCGTCGTACCCTCTCTTATCGGCTTGCCCCGATATATGATTGCGGGAATTGTTTTTATGGCAAATCCGGCGAGGAGAAAATTGAGGGCATTCTTTCTGATGAAGATCGTCTTCGTAGCAGCGCTCTCCAATGTGTGACGGCTTATCAAGATAACGAGGGAAACACTTTAACTGCCTCTAAGATCATCGAATTGGATTTCCTCCCTTTAGAAGAAGCGATTAAGAAGATCTATCTTAACGTCATGGAGCATTTAAACGAAATCCATGATTTCTTGTTCGACATTCCGACTTGTTTCGACGATGAGCTTCTGATGAGCGAGGCAAGAAAAGAATATTATTTCAAAACCTTTAAATTAAGGCTCACCGACTTGCTTGAAAAGAGATACCGAGAACTCCTCGGCACGGAAAATCGCTAAAGACATAAAGCCGTGTTTGTCTTAAAATTGTCGAGACAAATCTATGTGCGCCCTTGAGATTATTCTCCTAATAGCAGCCCTCTGCTCTAGCGCAGCAAGCGGCTATTTCATCTGCGCCTCCATCGGTTGGCCTTATTTCTGGATTGCCATCCTTCTAGTCCTTCCGGCATATGCCGTTCTTTTTTGCCTTTGGGTTCTCTTTTTGCTCATTTGGGGTTTCTTCTTCGATAAGAAAAAGGAAGTCGAGCACTTCTCACGGTTCTATTACTCTATCCTTTACGCAACAGACAAGGCTTTCCTCCGTCTCAACCGCGTCCGTGTCCGGATTCGCCACGAAGAGAGAATTACTGATAGGTATTTCGTCCTGATGAGCAACCATATCTCCAACTGGGACCAGATGGCGGTGATTGCCGCTTTCAAGAAGAGACACCAGCCTCTTTGCTGCATCACCAAACCAGAGAATCTCTCTTTCCCGATCGCCGGCCCTTTCATCCACCATTCAGGTTTCATACCCATCAACCGGGAAGACCCGAAGGAGGGAAAGAAGGCCATCGAGAAAGCCGTAAATTTCCTCGATAAGAAAGAGTGCAATATCTATATTTGCCCTGAAGGGACGAGGAATAAGAGCGAAGCGCCCCTTCTCCCTTTTCACGCCGGCTCCTTCTCTTTGGCCATTTGGGCGAAAGCGCCGATCGTGCTCATCTGCATCAAAGGGAGCAAAGAGATCAAAAATAACGCCCCTTGGAGGCGGAGTTTCGTCGATATCGACGTCGTGAAAGTCATCACGCCAGAAGAATATGCAGGCAAAACGCCTGGGGAAGTAGCAAAATTAAGCGAAAGCATCATATTGGATAATCTCTTGGAGGACTCATTGACGTTATGAATTATCTTTTGTTCAACGAATTCGCCGATAATGGCAAAGGAAAAGAGCACGCAGAGGGGCTTCTTCCCTCATTAAGCGGATCTTTCCCGTCTTTAACGCTCCTTTCCACGAAAGATTTGGACATCGCTTCTTTTGTCGATGAATTGAAAGAAAGCGATAACCTCATTCTTTTCGGGGGAGACGGCACCATCAACCATTTCGTCAACGCTTTGGGGGATAAGAAGGCAAAGTGTCCCTTTTACTTAAAAAGCGCCGGGACGGGCAATGATTTCGCGCTTGACGTCAAAGACAAAGAAGACCCTTCGACCGGCTTGATCCGCATCAACGAATTCATCGAGAATCTTCCTTACGTCGAAGTCAAAGGGAAGACGTATCGCTTCATAAACGGCATCGGATACGGGATTGATGGCGATTGCTGCGTGAAAGCCGAGGAAATGAAAAAGGCCGGAGCCAAGGATATCGATTACGGCAAGATAACCATCGGCCTTCTCTTCAAAGGCTTCACCCCGAAAGAGGCCAAGGTGAAAGTCGATGGCGAAGAATACGCCTTTTCGCGCGTCTATATCGCAAGTGCGATGAATGGACGCTACTACGGAGGTGGGATGAAAGTGGCTCCAGAGCAAGAACGCTCCAAAGGATATCTCACTTTCGTCACGATGTTCGGTAAAGGCAAACTAGGCACGCTTCTCATGTTCCCTTCTCTTTTCAAAGGCACTCATCTACGTTACGAAAAGAACACGAAAGCCATCAAAGGCAAATGCATCGAAGTCAGCTTTTCAACTCCGACGGGGCTACAGATCGATGGTGAAGTAGTGGAAGGGGTCACTAGTTACAAAGCTTACGTAAAATAAAACGCCCATTCAGAAAGAGAGTGGTTCATTGAAAACGGCGACTTTGCTTTTGAAGAAGGCGATGCCGTAGCACAGCGCTTCTTTGTGCCCTTTCTTTTGAGCCTCTTCCCAGTATCCTTTTTCCTTTATCTGCTTAAGGGCGTTTTTGGCGGCATTTTCTAATTTGCTGGCGCTTTGCTTACTCTTTAAGGCCTTAAGCTCGATAATGATGGCTTTTTTGAGTGCGAAAAAGGCAAAATCAATATGTCGCATCTTCCGATGCTCGCATTCACTTCGCTTTTCACTTCATAATCAAAGAAAAGGGTCGCGCATATGCCTAGTAGCAAACACTGATAGTTTTTCTCGGCCGAGAAATCGAAATACGAAAAGACGCTGACGACATAATTTTGGAGGATGTCCTCAATCTCGTCGGCCTTGCCCGCGGTGATGGCGTTTTTAGCTTTATCGTCCACATGGGGCTGCTCATTGAGGCAAATTTGCCCAAGACTTCTTTTTGGAAGGCGGTCGCTACCTCTTTGTTTGGTATTGAAAGAACGTAATTGCCATCGCTTAAAGCTTCTTTGATAGTCAAATATCCTGTCACGAGCAAATAAGACGGAAGAGCTTCTTCTTCATTTAATCTAGCGAAATTGAGCGAAGGGTCGATATTTGCGTATATCTCCTTGTTCATCATTATCGAAAGCATCCATTCGTACGCGTTATCGCGATTGAATAATAATTCCGAGAACAATGAATTTTCGCCAGTTGAAAGCCAATACGCGCGGAATTTGCCGCGATTTTGAGCAAAATTGATAATTGACCAAGGATTGTAGACAATGGCTTCACCGATATGATAGCCATCATACCATTCCTTCACGAGAGGGTATGATTCGCTCAGAGAATAATAAGCGAGAAGTTCCTTTGTCTCTTTTTCGGTAAAACCAAAGTATTCTGAGAATGAACCATCGATGAGATTGTCGACGATGAGATTGTTGAGATCGGAAAAAAGCGACTCTTTGGCAATTTGGACAACGCCAGTGACCACTGCGCATCTTAAATTGGCGTTTCCTTTCAAGGCATAGCCATAGAAAGAACGGAAAAAGATAATCGCCTCTTCATAATAACCGCGCTCTTTTGAACGAAGCAAAGGGGAATCGTATTCATCTATGAGCAAGATAACCCGCTTCTTTTTCGCTTTTGATAGCCATTCGGTGATTTTGTATAGGGAATAGGCTAACTTGTGGGTATCCTTCTCACCATCTAAAAGGCTTTGGAAATCGTTTTTGTCTTCTTTCAGCAAGGAATCGTCATCAAGCAAGGAGCGATTTTCCAAAGCAATATCCCGCATAAGCAGCGACAAAGCGGAAACCATATCATCGAAATTCGAACCATTGAGTGATTTGAGATTCAAATGAATCAAAGGATATTTTCCTTGCTCATCGATGCTTTTGCTTATTTTTAGTTTCGCGAATAATCTCGTTTCTTCTTTGTGGCGATCGGAAAAGAAATAATCAATCATAGATAAAAGCACTGTTTTTCCAAATCTTCGCGGCCGAGTGAATAGTTGAACTGTCCCATCTGGGCAATCTATCAGCCTCTCCAGCAATTCGCTTTTATCTACGTAATAGCACTGCTCTACGACTGTCTTGAAGTCCTCAATGCCAATTGGAAGAAATAACTTTTTCATACAAATTCCTCTTCATAAGCGTTTTTTACACCCAATTACACCGAAATCACAACCGCTCTTTTAAATGCATTTGCGTCCGCAAGGCAAATTCGTTCTGATAAAGTAGAACATACCCATTTCATCGTTACCGGCAAAATTCGCGCCGAGTATCATCTATGGAAATGGACATAACCTAAGACGGGGAACGACTAATATTGTTTGGCCACTACCGATGCAAAAACCGTTTCTAGGATAATAGAGGCGGAAAAAGCCGCGACTTTATAAGCGCGGATTAATACGATTTGATAACCAGAATCGGGAAATCCATCATCTATTCGGATAAGTGAGCCGCGTTTTGCGAAAAACGGATGCGACAAGTGCTTGCTCTTATATGGTTCTTCATGTTTTTTTGGATATCGGTCTTCTGCATCAAGGCACCTATTCAGCTATAAATCGCCACATAATTTTCGATTCATTCATCATATGTTTTGTTGCTTTGAAATTAATGAAAATTCAAAAGTGCAGTGTTTATCGATGATATTTTGTTGCTCGTTTGTTGCTTTTGAATAGATTGCTTGCTCTTTATTTTCTTTTATTTTAACAAAAATCAGTAAAAACGAAATTATAACGAAATAAAAACGAAATCATATTGAAATATTTCGTTATGCATAGCAAAATAAAGATACCTTACTATAGAACTTTGATGAGGAACTGCTTATGGATTATCTGAATTGCAAAGAAGTCGCCGATATAAAAGGCGTTTCAGTTCGCCGCCTTCAGCAGATGTGCAAAAATAACGAAATCGAGAGAGCGATAAAAAAAGGAAAATCTTGGTACATTCCGCGAGAATTCGTTTTTGATTCTATTTCTGATCCGGATATAAAAAAGCCGCTTCCGATTGGCGTGTCGGATTTCAAGAGAGCTAGGAGAGATTATTATTACGTTGACAAAAGCCTTCTGATCAAAGATTTCTTGGACAAAAAACCACAAGTATCCTTATTCACCCGTCCTCGCCGTTTCGGGAAGACGCTTACGATGGATATGCTTCGTACCTTCTTTGAAAAAAGCGAAGAGGACAATTCTATTTATTTTCGTGATCTCAAGATTTGGGGTTGTGGGGAGAGATACCGATCATATCAAGGGCAGTACCCTGTCGTTTTTCTTAGCTTTAAAGACATAAAGTGTTCGTCTTTTAAAGAAAGCATCGAAAAAATCAAAATGCTGATATCGCTTGAATTCATTCGTCATCATGAGCTTTTTTCTAGCCCTTTTTTGTGCGAAATAGAGAAGAACCAATACCGAGAAATCGCTGAAGGCAGCGGCGATATCGTTGATTATGAGATGTCTTTGCAGCTGCTTTCTTCGTATTTGCGCAAGCATTACCGGAAAGAATGCGTAATTATCATCGATGAATACGATACACCTCTGGAGCAAGCCTATACGCACGGCTATTACGATGAGATGGTATCTTTTATTAGAGACTTTTTCTCCGGAGGCTTTAAGGATAATTCAGATCTCGCTTTCGGCTTCCTTACTGGCGTCTTGCGCGTGGCCAAAGAAAGCATTTTCAGCGGGCTCAACAATTTAAGCGTAGACACTATTCTTGATAATGGCTATGACGCATATTTCGGATTTACCGAAAAAGAGACGGAAGGAATTTTGTCGTATTACGGATATAGCGGCAAACTCAGCGAAGTGAAGGAATGGTATGATGGATACCGGTTTGGGAACAAGGATATCTTCAATCCTTGGTCAATCATTAATTACGTTGCGAATTCCTGCGCCCCGAAGGCTTTTTGGCTTGGGACAAGCGACAATGGCATAATCGGCGACCTGCTCATGAGATTGAATACGGAAACCGCTAACGAGGTGGAAACCCTCCTTAAAGGTGGGAGCGTTGTCACCTACATCGACACAAATGTCATATATCCAGAAATTCATGACAACCCATCCGCGATCTTCTCTTTCCTGCTTGCCGCCGGATACCTTAAAATCGTATCTGCTTGCTCATCCGATTCCGTTTCCGCTTTTTACGAAATCGCGATACCGAATAAAGAAATATATTACGTTTACGGGAAAGAGATAATCGCCAAGAGAAAAAAAGAAAACGTGGCCATTTCTTTCGAACAAGCCCTTTTATCAGGCGACTATAAGAGACTAGAGGAAACGCTCACCTCCTTTATTATCGATTCGCTTTCTTCCTTTGATGGATGGAACGAGAATTTTTATCATGGCTTGATGCTTGGCTTGTGCGCATTATTGACAAATAGATACCAAATTGATTCCAACAAAGAAGCAGGTTTAGGCAGATTCGATTTGTCTCTTACCCCTTATAGCAAAAGTAACCCAGCGTTCCTTTTCGAATTCAAATATGGCAAGCGCACCGATGAACTTGAAAGCCTTTCCGATTCGGCTCTCAAACAAATAGAAGATAAAAAATACGATCGGCGCTTACTTTCTGCCGGAATGAACAATATCATCAAAATCGGCATCGCCTTTTCAGGGAAGAAGGCAGTAGTGAAAAAGGCATGAGGGGGTTTACTTTGAAATCCCTCATAGGTTCATCTTATTCCAGCTATAGAGATAGTCTTGAGACCG
>CAVKAR010000012.1:0-33413 GCA_963654425.1 Lachnospiraceae bacterium | reverse complement strand
GATTCTCAAACATCCAAGCCTGGAACGGGTAGCCTAGGAAGTCTCACGTCTGCTTCCGCCAATCACTCAGCTTCAATAACGGCCACAGGTAGTTCCTCAGGAACCACGTATTCTGTTTTCGTAACCCTCGATGAAAGCGTCGCGCCGGTTTACGAAAACGTGAAAAACCAGCTTGTTTATTTGTCCTTTGACTGGAATAAGGCCAGCAGCGATCAAGAGGTGACCACCAATGCGGTATATCTCTATAACGCCAAAAACTGGGAAGGCGATATGTATGTCTACGCCTGGAACGGCTCAAAGCAAAACGCCGCTTTCCCAGGCGAACAGATGAGGAAAATCGCCGATAAGCTTTATCGTTACGACTTGCTAACCGGCTATACAAACATCATCTTCGCCTCGAAGAGCGGAGAAAGCATCACTAATCAAACGGTTGACCTCACTTTCGATTCATCTAAGCCATATGCCACGCTCGGAGATGCTTCGACAACGGATGGGGTTAGCAAATACGGGGCCTCTTGGAGCGAATCAAAGCCAGATATTCTCGCCGATTACTACATCACCGGGAAAATAGAGGGCAAAGAGCAATGGTATTCACAGGTTGGATTCATTAAGGAATATGAAATGAGCACTCCAAATGAGCCAGACAAAAACCTCGCTCAATTCAAAGGATTGAAACTCAAAAGCGGCGATGCCATAAAAGCGATTGCCTCAGACGGCATCAGCTATTACGGATATTCGGAATCCAACGCCAACTACGATTGCTCAAAGGACGGGGCATACGACGTCTATCTATCAAAAGACGGGCACATATACGTGGTGGAATCCACCGACAGCGGTCAGTGATATGAATCAAAATGGAGGGGGCCGCTACAGCCCCCTCCCTTGCGTTTATGGGCGAAAAGGAACTACCGAAAGATAAAAAGAAAGCAAGAGCATTCGATATCATAACCATCGTGATATCATCGCTTCTCTTTCTTTTCATCGCGTATGAAATCGCCATCAAGATAAGCGGCAATTCCTTATATCTGTTTGGTATAAGAAGCGACATCGTCGTCAGCGATTCGATGTCTTATAAAAACGAAGATGAGGATGTTCAATCTTTTTTAGAAGGCCATGATGACCAGTTTTCAAAGGGCGATGTAATCTATTCGGTGAAAATCGATGAGAATACCGCTCTCAATATCTATGATTGCGTGATGTTCTCTAATCCGGATAACGGCAAACTCACTACGCATAGGATCGTCAATATCGTTGAGCGTGATGGGGAATCCCGTTACATCTTGCGCGCAGACAGCGCCAACCTCTCAAGCAGCGATGGCGCCTTCCCGCGCAGCATGCTCATCGCCAAGAAAGTGGGCGCGTTCCCCAAAATCGGCTACCTTTTGGCCTTCCTCCAATCTTTCTACGGCATGGCTTTCGGAGTAGGCGTTATCGTCATTCTCATCTTGCTCGATTATTTCTTGGGCAAAGAGAAAAAGAAGAAGAGCGAGGGCAAAGAAGATGAAGGGGCGAAATAGGAAAATCCTTTTGATGGCAGGATTATCCCTTTCTTTCATTTTGCTTTGCGAGAGCGTCTACGCTTCCTATATCGTGAATGATGAAGCAAACCCCTTCGGCGTCAGGATCGCCTTAAGGGATGCCTATTCCTTGATGGTAGACGGAAGCGAATACGGGGAAATGAACGAAAAGGAAAACGGCGACTATTCGATTGCTTATTCACAAAACGAAGTTAAAACTGACAAAACCACCTTTGCCGTAAAATCCGGGGCCGGAACGCTGAAAAAAGTATCGGCGAGCATCTATTTCAAAGGCACATATTCTTTGCTTTATTCTTCCTCCGATGCTTCCTTATCTATCACATATTCGTTGTATTTCACCGATAACCAAAACTGGGGAAATCCTTATGCCTACGTATGGTCTACCGAAGCAAAAAACGCCGCATGGCCTGGCGTTAAGATGACTTACGCAAAGACGAACGATTACGGTCAGAAACAATATAAGGTGATTATCGACGCGACGAAGTTCGGGGATGAATCAACAAATATCATTTTTTCGAATGGCAACGGCTCGCAGACTGTCGACATCGCTCTCAAAGATCAAAATATCAGCGCTTCCGAAACCGGGTTCTATCCAAGCAGCGAATCAAGCGGGAAATGGAATGTCGGAACGTTTACTTACTCTTGATGAGGGATTATAAAGCCAAATCAAAAAACATAGGGAACTTAAGCAAAAAGTCCCATTTCCTTGATGATGCATTCATTGATTTATCGCCCACTTTAATAAAAGTGGGTATTAACAATGAATGCTGCAAAAGACATCATCCGCGATTGCCTCTCTTACGGCGATGAAAGAGAATGGTTCGAGCTCAAGGAGAATTGGCTTGAGAAAGACCAGCTCGGGGAATATATCTCCTCTTTGTCGAACAGCGCAGCCATCTTAGGAAAGCCGTTCGCATACATGATTTGGGGAGTAAAAGACGCGACACACGAAATCGTCGGCACTTCTTTTAACTATGATACCGACACCAATAATGAGCCCCTTCAGCACTATTTGGCGAGGAATCTCGAACCCAGCCTCAGTTTTTTCTTTCAGGAGGCAATCATAAACAACAAGCGAATGGTCTTGCTTACGATCCCAGCGGCCAAAATCGTGCCAACCGCTTATAAAGGCGTCCGCTACATCAGGATAGGATCGAGCAAGGAAAACTTGCGGAAATATCCGCAGAGAGAGGCTTTCTTGTTCTCAGCTTTGACTTTCGGCCTTGCGACCATCAATAGCAAAGAAAGCGAATACCTGGATTTGACGTTCAACCAGCTGAAAACATATTACGCCACGAAGAACATCAAGCTGAACGCGAAGACATTCGAAAAGAATCTTCATCTGCTCACGGAAAAAGGCAAATACAACATTATGGCGCAGCTCCTTTCCGATAATTCCCACGTCCCCGCCAGAGTTGCGATCTTTGCTGGCAAAAACAAAGCCTCAAAACTCTACTCGGTGAAGGAATTCGGCTACAAATGCCTTTTGTATACCCTTAATGAAATCTTGAATTACGGAGAGGTTCTCAACATCCCGCAAGCCGATGAAGTCGGCCGCATTATGGTGCGCAAGGAAGTGATGCTTTTCGATTATGATGTCTATCGAGAAGCCGTCATCAATGCTTTTCTCCACAATGAATGGATCAATCTCAATGAACCCATGATAACCGTCTTCTCCGATAGGATAGAGATACTCTCGCGCGGCTCTTTGGCCCCTCTTCAAACAATTGAAGGGTTTTATGACGGGCATTCAGTCCACGTGAATGACAAATTGTCGGAGATGTTCCTCCAGCTTCATATCAGTGAGAAGACTGGAAGAGGGGTCCCTACGATCGTCTCAAAATATTCCAAACGTTCGATATCGATAAGCAGTAACACAATAACCGTCACCATTCCTTTCACCAGGATCAATGAGATGAATGATAATGCGAGCAATGAAACTGGTGAGAAGAAGCTGACCGCATCGCAGATTAAGGTTTTGGCCGAAATTAGAAACAACGCGAACGTGACAAGGGAACAGTTAATAATACTGTGTGATCTGAGCAAAACATCAATTGACAACGCCACAACAGCCCTAAAAAAGTTTGGTTACATAGAGAGAGTCGGATCCAAGAAATCTGGATATTGGAAAGTAAATGACTAAGCCATTGCCATCTCCGGTTGATTCCTATCAACATTGATAAGTGGGCAATAAAGTGGGCAATAAATTTTACGTTGTAACCAGTTTAAGCGCCTTCTAAATCATGACAACATTATCTTAAAAATCATAAAAACATCCGATAATTACTAAGTTATTCTCTTTTGGCAGTTTAAGGTCGTGATAACAAATTCAAAAAAATCGAAGCCGTCTTGACGTGCTCTTTTTGATTTTATTACCAAGCATAGGTGGGCAATAAAGTGGGTGATAAAGTGGGTGATAAAATCGATCAACCCAGCATCAAAACCGCGTAAGTAAATCGACACCGGTTTATCAAAAACAGCGCTCTTGAAAATGAAAAGCGCCTTTATCACAAATGGGTAAAGGTCACTTTTATCGAAGAAGAAGTTTGCTCGCTCACAGAGAAAGTATAGGGGAAGTAGGAGCCATTATTGAATTTGCCGTTATTCTGGTAGCAGCTTTTGAGTTTCTCGTTGGTGTAAGTCGAATTGCCGCTTTCGGTGAAGAGGAGCCCGTCTTTGCCGAAATTGCCTTCGTAGTTATACTTAAGGAAAGCATTTGATCCATTCGCCGGCAAAAAAGTAATAAGGCGGTTGTTCGAGCCATAGGCAACCGAATATTGTCCTGTGCTTTTGTCGTACGTAAGCCCAGCGCTCACATCGATTGAATAGGAGCCGGTGTTGCTCGCGGCGATCTGCAGATTCAAGGTGTAGGAAGAATCGCCATTTTCTTTTGTTTCGGTCAACGGGTCCTCGCTATAACGGAGATTGCTGTAGACATATCCTTGCCTGCCGCTTGTTTTCTTCGCATCGTAAGCGGCAACTCGAGCGTCCACATGGTAAACCTGCAGTCCCGCCTTTTCGTAAGTCCCTCCATGTCCATAAGCGGCATTGGAGAATTCCTCATACCCACCGCTGTCTTTCTCGTTTAGGCCCGTCGGGGTGTAATACTGTAGAATGAGGTATTCATCGTATGGGGTGCCGTTCCATGAGCCGGACGGCACAAGCAGAAAATCGCCGGTCTCGGTAAAACTATTGAGGGTGATGGAGAAACTGCCGTCCCCCAAAACAACTTTTGGGCTCGCCCAGCCCAATAGCATTTTGCTATAGGCATCATGATCCCCGACGTTGCAATCCATCATATCGACCATCCCGCATGGGGCTTCACTTGAATAAGAATACCCGTCTCTGCCGGTGGTCTTATCGTAAGAATAATAGTCATCAAGCCCCATCATATGCCCTGTCTCGTGGATGAGGGTATGGGTATCGATGTCAGGCGAATAATACCCGTTGCTGATCATGCTCATCGGGGCCCAGAAGTAGCGGTACGGCACGGGCGAAGAGGTATCGGCATACTCGTAATTGGCGGAATAATTGCTGGTATAGGCCCACCAAAGGTCGTTGTTGTCGTTATAGGTTTTGTTGGTGAAATAGATCAAATCGACGCCATCGAGGAACCCGTCCCCATTCGCGTCGAAAGAAGAATCGACATATCCTTCCTTTTGAGCCCAGCTCACCGCCGCTTTCAAGATAGAGCCGGTATCCAAGGTCCCTCTTTCGTATCTGCTTTGGAAGTCAGACGATGAAAGAGACAGTTGGCACGGCTCAGTCACAACGCCGTCAATATTGAGTTTCCCGTAAGAAGAGGTCGCATAATAGCTTTTAAGCGATTCCCATCCCGTCTCGCTTTCTTCGCCGAAGAAGGCAGCTTTGATCGTATCCACGTCTTCATCGCTCGGGGTTGGGTCAAACGTCCCATTGAAGCAAATCGGTATCACAAGGAGCTTCGTGCTCCCCAATGAGGGCATATTGCCATCGCCCAAAGAGCCGTATTCCGGATGCTTATAAAGGCTCATATCCTGGAAAGATGATAGGGTCGGCTCGTAATAAGCATCGTCAGTAAGGCTATAGGAGGAGTCATAAGAGACATCGCCGATTGAGGCGCTAGAAGAGAAAAAGGAAAAGAAATCCATGTCGGTGCAGCTGGAAAGAGCAAGGGCGGAGGCCACTAGGCCCACTTTCAGCAACGCGTTTTTTCTCTTTTTCATATCTCTCTCCTTCTCCCCCGGCTCGAATAATTATGCGAATATGCTCCCTTAATTCAAGGACAAGGCGTTTCTTTGCACCTTTATCAAAGAAATGTCCAATTTCATCTCTCCGAATGAGGCAAACGCCGAAGTGGTCCTCTCTAGCGGAAAGATGTCTAATAAACGAACAAACAAGGCCTGTTATTTGGTGCTTTTAAGTGTTTTTGTGCATAATTGCCTTAGGAGAAGCAAATATGGTTATGAAGAAAAAAACTGCCGATTGGCATCGAAGACTTCAAAACGGTTAAAGAGCAATGCTACTACGTCGATAAGAGCAAGCTCATCAGCGATATTTGCTCTTGCCCGGACGGATCTGCGTTTTTGTTCACGAGACCGCGAAGGTTCGGTAAGTCTCTGGCGCTTTCATCCCTCGATTATTTTTTCTCGAATAAACACAAAAACGAGGCTTCCTTGTTCAATGATTTGATAGTAAGCATCGATGCACTCTTCGCTTCCAATCAAGGCGCTTATCCCCTAGTCCATCTCAACCTAAAATCCATTCACGAGGCAAGTTTCTCTGATTTGATCAGCATAATCTCTCTTGCAATGTCCGATTTATACGCAAACTATGATGAATTGAGCGGAAGCGATGCCCTCTCGGAAAAAAAGATAAAAGCGACTACCATTCCATCCTTGAAGGGGAAAAAGATCCCATAAAACTATCGTTTTCCCTAGGCAAATTGTGCTCGTTGTTTTATAAGGGCCACAAAAAAGAAAGTCGTGCTATTAATCGATGAGCACGATGCTCCGATTCTCCGAAACGAGGGCAATGCCCGTTTCAAGAAAATCCTCTCATTCTTCAGGACTTATTATGGCTGTGCATTAAAGGGCAATGAAAGCATTAAATACGCCGTCATCACCGGTGTTATGCAGATCGCGAAAGAGTCTCTTTTCAGCGATTTCAACAATCTCAACGTCGATAACGTCTTAAGCGGCAATTATTCAGAATACTTCGGCTTCAGCGAAGAAGAGAGCAAAAAACTCCTCGCTTATTATGGCTATGAAAGCAAATACGAACAGGCAAAAGCCTATTACGATGGCTACCACTTCGGCAATAGCCTCGTTTTCAACCCTTGGTCTATGCTCAAATTCATCGATGGAAAAGGGGTAACGAAACCCTATTGGATCGCCACTGGCGAGAATTCGCTCTTCAAGAAAACCTTTTTTCCGAGAAAAACCCCGCCTTCGATTCTTTCATCCACACCCTCTTTTTCGATGGTGGCGTCTATCAAAGCGTCGATTCTTCGGCAGACTTCCCATCAAAAAGAAGCGTCTCATCAATCGCCTCTTTTTTACTATCGACTAGCTATGTGACCTTCCTAAAACGGAGCGATGACGGCCGCTACTACATCTCTATTCCGAACAAAGAAGTCCAAAGCGTTTTTCGCGAGGAGATTTTGGAGCAATATGCCTCTTTTTCCCAAAAGGATTGGGCCAAGGAATTGCGGGAGGCGCTAGTGAGCGGAGAGGAAAGACTCATCAAAGAGAAGATGGAATCGTATATCATAAACACCCTCTCGTATTACGATTACGGCCTTGAGAAGAATTATCAGTGCCTGATTTTAGGCGTTTCCGCCATTCTGTTTTATGACTGCTGCGTCAAAAGCGAAGTCAATGCCGGATCGGGGAGATGCGATATCCTGATCAAGAAAAAAGGCGATAAAGGACAAACTTTGATCATCGAGCTAAAAAGCCTCAAAGCGCCTTCTAGCTTGTCGAATCTCAAAAGAAGCGCAGAAGCAGCCGTTCGTCAGATAGAGAGGAAGGATTACTTCGCCGAACTTCGGAAAGAAGGATACAAAGACGCCATTTTGCTCGGCTTCGCCTTTCACAAAAACAAAATCGAGGTCGCCATGAATAAAGCGGCCTTTTAAGGGCCTTTTATTCGGATTATCGCCAAAAAGTCCCGTAAATCGAGGGTTTTTTGGTGTTGTATCAAATGTCGGCGGCACATTTCGTTGCTCAATAATCAAACACCAATCTATTGAAAGATCGAAATTCGAGAAAATCGCTTATTTTCCTCCTTTTTTGAAAGCGGCCAGAAGCGCTTCAAAGCGTTGACAAATATCGCATTTGGTAGCGAAGAAAGCCCTTACATCAAAGCAAAAGAAGAAAAGCGAAAATAAGCATTGAAAATTAAAAGACTCGGCATATTCTTACTAATTGTTTTTGCGGGAAAGGAAGCAAAATTTTATGAAATCAAACAAGAAATTATTCGTGCTTGCCGGGATCGCCCTTCTCGGCGGCCTAGTGAGCGGATGCAGCAGCGAGAAGTATAGCGATGGTGTCATCCAAATCGATGGCGATGTCTACGCCATTTCGGCTACGGAGAAAACTCTCTCCTATGTCGCCGTCGACCAAGTCGTCAATCTCGATGAGTACTTCCAAGTCGTCATGGATGATGAAAATAGCACCGTCACCCATAAATACACCGTCACTTGCGATGATGAGAACGTCACGATCGACGGCCACAAAGTCACCGGCAAAAAGGTCGGCGATTACGAATTAAGGCTTGCGGTCAACGACAAAGACAAATACATCACTCTCTCCGTCAAGAGCGCCTACAACATGGAACTCATCAACTTCTTCTCGAAATTCGAGGAAAGCGATGGCAAGAATTACCGCATCGACCTTGGCGAATACGATGAAGGCAGCAAAGAGTTCGAATACGGCAATTACACCATCATCCATAACCCTGATTACGCCGCCGCTTTCGACGCCGAAGACCCAGGGGCCCTTGACGAAGATGGCGAAGCTAATTCCTTCATTCTCGCCAATTTGAGCGATGGCAATGGCTACATGGGCTATTTCGATACGGACGGTAAGCCAGTGTTCGAGAACGGGAAGATGAACATCAACAATTACTACATCACCGGCTCGATGATTCTCGACGGCGGTTCCTTCACCTCTACCGTTGATGAAGTGACGGGCGAAGAGATCCTCGTCGGCGGAAGCAAGCAAGCCGATACCTTCTTATCGTATGGCATGTCTAATCTAGTCACTAGATACGGCTACACCCCAAATAGCTTCTACGTCCTCGACCTTCTAGATGAAGATAAGGATGGCGAAAAAGACACCCTTTACGCCAAAATCACGGTCGATGGCAATGGCACGGATGGGAATTACTACACCGATCAAGAATGGTGCACCGTCAAAATCTCCGAAGTCGGGACCTGCAAATGGGATTCGCTTGAAGTAGCGATCAAAAGCGATGCTTATGTCCCAGCGAAAATCCAGTCCCCGGAAATCGCTACCGCTTTATCCGCGCTTATCAAAGGCGGGAATTACACATCAGCGATGCAAATCTATGCCTGCGATAGTGACGGGAAAGCCCTTGAGGAAGTCGATGAGGATACCAGCGCGATGGATGCCGTTTTAGGCACTACCGACGTCATCACCGAATACAATTGCGTCTCAAGCGCGACCGATATTCAAATGCAAGCCTACATTGGTGAAGACCTCGTTGCCCAAGAAGCTTATTGGAAAGACAGCGATGGCAAATACTATTTGGGCACCTACACTCCAGCCACCGAAGAAAGCGAAGAGAAGATCACCAAAACCGAAGATGCCACTGGCGCTGGTTTGGAGGTTATGAAGAGCTACAGAGTCGATAATGTTGACCTGGACACGATCGATGACGTCGATTGGAGCAATAAAGTCACGCAAGGCACTTACGTCGCTTTCGCTGGTAGCATCGGCGATGATGCAGACGGGGTGAAGACCAACGGCTTCTTCGCCGGCCTCTTCGATCAGATGTTCTGCTTTGAAGGGCTTGGCACCTTCTTAACGAAAGACGGAACGGTCAAATACACCGATGGTTCCACTTGTTCCTACACCTTCTCTTCCTCTTATTCGAGCGTAGTGGTCGATACTTCGAGCAACGCCATAAGCGTGAGCGCCCTCATCTATTTGCCGTTCCAAGACATCACACAACCATACATAATGTTCCAATATATGATTGGCAGAATCGGCAGCACCACCAATGATTTCTCGACTTACGCAAACGGTACTGCCGTTACCGAATAAATCTCATCATCAATAACCTATTATTAAATAAGGAGCAGTCCAATGAACGCGAAGAAAAGAAACAGAATCATGGGCTTCCTCTTCCTCTCTGCCACAGGCGTCGCCGTTTTGGCCGCCTGCTCAAGCGAGAAGAGCGATGACCCGAATGGCTACACCTATAACACCTACTTATCCACCTCCCCTTCCAAGTGGAACGTCCACAACTGGGAGACGAGCGATGAGAGCTATATCCAGAGCTTTACCGAAGTAGGCTTATATGATGTTGTCATGAACTCGACCCACGATGGCTACAAATTCGTGAGCGAGATGGCTAGCGATATGCCTATTTCAGTCGATCCTTCGGACCTCGATGCTGATGAATACGACTCCATTAAGGAGAATTATTTCAACGGTCGCGAGCCCTCAAGCGGCATGATTTGGGATATCCCTTTAAGAGAAAGCGCCAAATGGGAAGATGGTACCGCCATCACGGCGACCGATTACGTCGAATCCATGGAGCGCCTTCTTAAGCCTCAATACGCCAACTATCGCGCCGATAGCTACTACAACGGCAACTTTGTCATCGCCAACGCCGAAAGCTATTACAAAAACGGCCGACAGGTCCTCGAGCCAATCTATAACTATCTCGTCGCCGGGAACGCCGATGGCAATCTATATGATGAAAACGGCAATAAGCTCGACTCCCAAGGCAAATACTATCTCGATTTGGCCCAAGGCGAATCGACTTACGGCAACTCCATTTTCTCCTCAAGCGGAGCAAGCGACACCATCACTTTCTACACCGTCTTGAATTCACGCAGCACTCCAGGAAGCGATGCCCTTGAGCTCGCCGCCAAGCGCATCACGCTCGGCGTTTCCTATTACTACTGGAAATTCGGCAATGAAAAAGAAAAGGCCGATAACAAAGACAAGTGGGATGAAATCAAAAAGGCCGACAGCGTCAGCCAGACGATGCTTGCCTCCATGAAGCCTTTCTGCATCGACGATTTCGACAAAAACGAAGTCTATACAACCGCAAGCCGCGAAAACAGCGAAACCACCGTCCGCTACACCAAAAGCGCCTTGCAAGAGGATTTGCGGACCGTCGTCTCTGAACTCTCATCTTCCGCGAACTGGTCTTCGAAACAGTGGATTTGGAAAATCCCTCTTTGCGAATACGTCACCCACAAGAAATCGAACGTATCGATGAGCAATGTCGGCGTGCAAGCCAAAGACGACCACACCCTCCGTCTCTATTTGAGCAAGTCCATCTCCGAGCTCGATCTCAAATTCCAGCTCTCGAGCAACTGGCTCGTCAATACGGCCTTATATGACAAATTGACCAAGAAGAATTCCTCTTCCTCTTGGATGACTTCCTATGGCTCGGCAAGCGTTGACAACTACAAGTCCTACGGCCCTTACAAACTCACGGCCTTCGTCGCCGATCAAGCCATCACCATCGAAAAGAACGACCAGTGGTATGGCTACACTGACGAAGACTATAAAGACCAGTTCTCCGAATACACGGGCGATGATGCCGAGCAATACAAGATGACGAAAATCTATACCCGCATCATCAAGACCCACGATACCGCGGTCAGCGAATTCATGGCTGGCAATCTCGACGATATCGACCTCAACAAAGACAACATGAAGACGTATGGCAACTCGACACGCCGTACCACCACTCTTGAATCCTACACGCAGAAGATCAGCTTCAACACCGATCGCAGCAAGCTTGCCGACCGTCAGCAAGAGTCAGGAAAAAACAAAACGGTCCTCGCCAACAAGAATTTCCGCAAAGGATTATCCTTGGGCTTAGACCGCAACCAGTTCGCTTCCCAGACCACCGCTGGCTCCCAAGCCTTCACCGGCCTCCTCAATAGCCTATATCTCGCCAATAACGTCACCGGCGAGATGTATCGTGACACCGCGCAAGGCCAATCCGTCTATAATCAAATCTATGGCGAACTCGGCGGAAAGCCAGGGGATGCATCTACCTCAGCTTTGAGCAAAGACGATAACGGCTATAACTACGCTTGGGCCAAATTCTACCTCAAAGAAGGCATTGAAGAGGAAATCAAGAGCAGCGCAGACAAGCACCTCCAGCCTGGTGATACCATCGATATCGAATTCCGCGTCTACGATAACACGAGCGACACCACGAAAGAGATGCACAACTTCATCAGCACCGCTTGGAGCACTCTCCTTGCCGAAGCCGTGAGCGAGCTCAATAAGGAAGATGCCTCTCTCCTCAATGGAAAGGGCTTATCGATCAACATCAACCTCGTCAAAGACGAAGACTACTACACCACCGCCCGTAACGGCGGCAGCGATATGATCTTCTCCATCTGGGGCGGAGCCGCCATCGATCCTTATGGACTCATGCAGGTCTATCTCGATAAAACCTTCACCAACTGCTGCGAATACGGCTTCAAAGGCAAGCAAGATCAAGAAAACCTCTGGATCGATCTCAACAGTGATGGGAAAGAAACGGAAGACGAAGTCAATACATACGATGGCTGGTATCATGTCATGAACGATGACCTCACAGAAGGCGAATACGCCGACAAAGTGAAAGTCAGCGACGAAGATGCCGCCAAATTAACCGAAACCGAGAAGGCCGAGCACGATAAGTGGAAAGCGGTCCATGAGAAAAAACTCACGGTCCTCGCTGGCACCGAAGCTGGCATCGTGAACCGCTTCGAGGCTATCCCGATCGTCGCAAGAGGCTCTTCCTCGCTCACCGGCTTCAAAGTCGAGAACGCGACGAAGAACTACATCAACCTCGTCGGTTACGGCGGAATCCGCTTCCTCCGCTTCAATTACAACAATTCGGAGTGGAAGAATTTCGTCTCCGAAAACGGGGGCAACCTCTCCGACCTATACGCTGGTTGGAGGAACTGACCTCCTAGCAAATCGAATAGGCGGCCGAGGTCGGTCGCCTATTTCTTTGAAACTGTAGTATCATCACATAGTTAAAATGAGACAGACAAAACAAACACTAATCTATATTCTGCAACGCCTCGTCCTTATGGTGTTCACTTTCATCGTCATTTTCTTCATCTGCTTCATCATGGTGAGGATGCTACCGATTTCCATCGACACCGGCATGAAGGACCCTGAGGTCTTTTATCTCCGGATGGTGGCTCAGGGAAGAATGAAATACGATGAAGCCAGCGGCGCTTACGTAAATATCCCCGTTTTCGAGCAGCTAGGCTATTTCCTCAAGGGACTCTTCACGCCAGGCAACGAAGCGCCTTGGGGCTATTCATATTACATCCAGTGGCTTGATACCCCAGAGCACATCCTTTTCTCGAAGATGGCCCCAACGATCCTCATCAATGTCTATTCGATGATTCTCTCAATCCCTCTAGGCATTGGGTTAGGCATCTTCATGGCTTTGAAGAAGAACAAATGGGAAGACCATGTGCTTAATATCATCATCATGCTTTTCATCTCGGTCCCGAGCTTCGTTTTCGCTTTCTTGCTCCAGAACATCTTCGCTTATCAAGTGTCTGACGCCTTCAAGCTTCCGGCGACTTTGCCAGTCGTGACCGAGCTTCCCGGCGGCTGGTTTGACCCAGAGATGTTCAAGGCGATGATTTTGCCGGTTCTTGCGATGAGCTTTGGCTCAATCGCGGGGTTTGCAAGATACACAAGGGCTGAGCTCACCGAGGTCTTGACTAGCGATTTCATGCTTTTGGCGAGGACTAAAGGGCTCACGCGCTCGCAAGCGACGATCCGCCACGCCTTCCGCAATTCCTTGGTACCGATTTTCCCGATGATCCTCGGCACCATCATCAGCGTTTTGTCAGGTTCCCTCATTATCGAGAACATCTTCAATGTCCCTGGCGTTGGGGCGCTATATCTAGCCTCGATTCAAAAGAGGGATTATGACGTCTTCCAGTTCGTCTCGATGTTCTATATCGCGATTGGGCTTGTGGGGACGCTTGTCGTCGACGTCTCTTACGGACTCGTCGATCCGCGCATCAGAATGGGGAGCAAAAAATAATGGAAAACGAAATAAACAATATGCAACCCGCGCAAAACGAGGAAAAGCTCGATAAAGCCCTTTTCAAGGAAGTGCCGAATCACGATGACCTCCATGACCAGGCTTTCGAGACCAAACCCGTCAGCTTCCTGCGCGATTCCTTCAACCGCTTTGCCAAAAACAAAGCCTCCATCATCGGCGCCGCGATTATTTTGATTATCGCTTTATACGGCATCATCGTCCCTTTCGTGATGCCAACCGCCCATGTTGATGCCGTATCTTATCCAAATGGTTTTGGCGATGCCGAATTCCAATACGCCACCCCTTACTGCTCTTGGTTTGCGGGCAGCGGTTTCTGGGATGGCACCAAGACGAAAACCGTCGCCGAGGATGAGCTCAATACCCTCATTTACGATGACTCGAATCACCCCTATTACGTAAAAACGGAAAGCAGTTCCGTGAGGAAAGTGGCTTCCGTCACTTTCACCACTTACGTGATCCGCTACGACACATATGCGGTAGGCAATAAAGAGGTAAAACTCAGCGAAAGCGAATACGATGAGCTGAAACAATGTGACGTTAAGCGCGCCGAAGAAGGAAAGCCGTCTATCCTTAAGCCTCTTGTCGACAGCGCTTCTTACCTCGTCTCTTATAGAGCGCAGCTCGTCGAAGAGATGAATGAGGGGGCTGCGCTCAGCGATTCGATGATCAACAACATCATTGAAAACATGACCTCCTATTACAATAACAACAAGAGAATATATTACGCCTTGACGGCAAAAAGCGCCTCTGGTGCCTACAATTCCTCTGTTTTCACGCCAGTCTTCGATGAGAGCAAAAAGCCGATCTCGATTTACAAAACAAATGAGGACGGGAGCTATGCCGAACCAACGGAAACGGGCGGCAAATACAACGCCCGCGTCGATTATTATGACTATTTCACCTGGAAAAACGGCTTTGAGCCGCGCTTCATTTTCGGCACGAACGGCTCAGGGCAGGACATCTTCCTCCGTTTAGCCCAAGGAACGCGATTCTCATTGTTGCTTGGCATCATCATCAGCGCCATCAACTTCATCATCGGTTTGATTTGGGGCGCAATATCGGGATACTATGGCGGTTACGTCGACCTTACGATGGAGCGTATCACCGATATCATCTCCAATATCCCTTCGATCATCATCCTCACTATCTGCTCGATCCAGTTCACGAACAACATCGCTCTCAAAGCAAGCATCGGCGAATCAGGGGTCCTCATTTTGGCCTTCCTTATCGCCTTCGTTTATTCAGGGTGGATCGGCGTAGCGGGCACCACCCGTATGCAGTTCTACCGCTTCAAGGGCCAGGAATATGTTTTGGCTTCCCGCACCTTGGGGGCGAAAGACACTAGGCTCATCTTCCGCCACATCTTGCCTAATGCCATTGGCACTTTGGTGACGAGCAGCGTCCTTATGATCCCAGGCGTTATCTTCTCTGAATCCACCCTCTCTTTCCTTGGCATCGTGGATTTCAGCAAATCGAATCTCTCTTCGATCGGCACGCTCCTAAGCGAAGGGCAGTCGGCCGGCTTATCCACCAACCCTCACGTCTTGCTCTTCCCTTGCATCATCATCTCTCTCCTCATGATCTGCTTTAACCTCTTCGGCAACGGCTTGCGCGATGCCTTCAATACGTCTTTGAAAGGAGCGGACGACTAATGGAAAAGAAAAACACGAACGAGGAAATCCTCAAAGTCAAAGACCTCCGTATCTCCTTCAAGACGAACGGCGGTACCGTCAAAGCGGTACGCGGCATTTCCTTTTCTCTTTATAGAGGAAGGACTCTCGCAATCGTCGGCGAATCAGGCTCAGGGAAATCGGTAACCTCGAAAGCTATCCTAGGGATCTTGGCGAAAAACAAAATCATCGAAGGCGGACAAATCGTCTACGACGGGCAAGATCTTCTCAAAATCGATGAAGAGCACTTCCACAAAATCAGGGGCGTGAAAATCTCGATGATCTTCCAAGACCCTCTCTCTTCGCTCAACCCCATCATGATCGTGGGAAAGCAGCTTACCGAAGCGATGGTCCTGAAGCAAAAAAGCGACTTGAAAGAAGCGCATAAAGACATAGCCCGCCTCAATAAGCTTCTCCTTCTCTCGAATAAAGACGAAGAGACCCTCGCTTTCGTCAAAGGAAGCAAAGTCAAAAAAGAAAAAGGATCGGAAGGAAAAACGGTTTATTCGATTTCCTCTATCCCAAGTGAACATCGCTCCCTTTTCGCTGAAGCGGTCAAAAAGGACCTTTCTAGACGCTTGTCCTCAATCGATGAGGTCACTAGCAATCTAACCGCCATCAAAGACGAATCGTTTAATGACGGCGATACGAATATTCCTTTGACCATCGCCAAAATCAAGCCACTATACAAATCCATCCTCGCCTGCAGCTTGAACGTATTAAGCGATAAAGATAACACCATCGAGGTTTTCCCAACCGTCTTAAAGGACATCGCCATTTCCGCAAAATCCTACGCCAAAGCCGCCAAAAAGCTGGATGAAGCCTATAAAAAAGCCGGCGTCACCGACTTTTTCGCTTTGCCCCCATCGGTAAGAGCGAAGCTCCCGGAAATCATCCCGAGCAAAAAAGAGCTCGACGATAGGCTCAAGTTTGCCCTAACTGAGCTTATCTCCCGTTTAGAGGAGCTCAAGAAAGAAGGGACGAGCAAATTAGACGATTTGACCGACAAGATGGTCGTCGAATACGAAGAGGCCATCAAAAAGGCCACCCATATCGAATCAAGCAAAGAGATAAAGGAAAGAGCCATCAAAATGATGGGCGAGGTCGGCATCGCTGAGCCGGAAAGACGCTTCAAGCAATACCCCTTCGAGCTTTCAGGCGGCATGAGGCAGCGCATCGTCATCGCGATCGCTCTCTGTTCTTCGCCCGAAATCCTCATCTGCGATGAGCCGACCACCGCTTTAGACGTCACTATCCAAGCTCAGATTCTCGAGCTCATCAATAAGCTCAAGAAAGAGAGGAACCTCTCCATCGTCTTTATCACCCACGACTTAGGGGTCGTTGCCAATATGGCCGATGATATCGCCGTGATGTACGCTGGGAAAATCGTCGAATACGGGACCGACACGGAAATCTTCTACGATCCGCGCCACCCTTATACCCTGGCCTTATTGGGCTCGATGCCTGATTTGAACACCAAGGAGCAATTAAGCGCGATCCCCGGCACCCCGCCGAATATGCTTCTCCCACCCAAAGGAGACGCTTTCGCGCCGAGAAACCCTCACGCCTTGGCTATCGACTTAGAGAGGCAGCCTCCTTTCTTTGAAGTATCGCCAACACACTTCGCCGCCACATGGAACCTCCATGAGGAAGCGCCGGATTTTAAGGCCAGCGATATCGTCATCTAGCGTATCCGGAACGCCTTAAGCGCCCACCCGGAATTCACTCCGCAACCAACCAATTACAAAAATTCGATCTTGAACGATCTTAAGAAGGAGAAGAGCAATGGCTGATAAAAAAACCAAGAAACAAAAATCTCCCGAAAAGAAAGAGTTCCAGAAAAAATTCGACTACAGCAACGCCGAAAAGCTCTTGGAAGTGCGCCACTTGAAACAATACTTCCGCTTTGCGGGAGGAAGTGGACCCGATAAGTATCTAAAAGCCGTCCACGATGTCTCCTTCCCCGTTTACAAGGGCGAGGTCTTCGGCCTTGTCGGCGAATCGGGGTGCGGGAAAACAACCACCGGGCGCTCCATCATGAAGCTTTACAAAATCACCTCTGGCGATGTTTGGCTAGAAGGCGTGCGCATCGCCGCCGGAACGAGGTGGAACGAAAAGGAAATAAAATACACCAACATCCGCCTGAAAGAGGCCCTAAAGGGCTTGAATAAGGAAAAAGAGGATAAGAAGAGCGAATACCTCTCTTCTTACGCCAATAAATTCGGAAGCGCGACGAGTCTCAAAAAGGCAGAGAAAGAATTATCCGACCAAGACCAAAGCATCCCTTCTTATGAAGAAAAAAAGTCTCTCCACGATGCCTATCTATCTGCCATCGCCAAAATCGACGATGAGATAAAGGCAGAGAAAGAAAAGGCTGAGAATATCTGCTCCGTCCAACGCGACAAAATCGCGCAGGCGAAGAAAGACAACAAGGATTACGACAAGAACATCGCCGCCCTCGAGATGAAGAAGGTGAACGAGAAATATCATGACCTCCTTGAGAAAGTGAATGCCACAAGCGTCACTTCTCTCTCAGAAGAAGACCTCTCTTCGTATAAGCAGTACAAAGAGGAGATGCATAAGGCCAAGCACGCGAATCTCGCTTCGAAGATCCAAATGATCTTCCAAGACCCGATTGCTTCCCTTGACCCCCGCATGACGGTGCGCAACATCATCGCCGAGGGATTGGTGATTCAAGGCTGCCATGACAAAGAATTCATCAATAAGGAAGTCGCTAGAGTGCTGCAGCTCGTCGGGCTCGTCCCAGAGCATGCCAACCGCTACCCCCATGAATTCTCAGGCGGGCAAAGGCAAAGGATCGGGATCGCCAGGGCAATCATCATGAATCCGGAACTCATCGTCGCCGATGAGCCGGTGAGCGCCCTCGATGTCTCCGTTCAAGCCCAGGTCATCAACCTCTTGAATAACCTCAGGAACACCTTAGGCTTAACGATTATCTTCATCGCCCACAATCTCAGCGTCGTCAAATACTTCTGCGATAAAATCGCGGTGATGTACTATGGAAATCTCGTTGAGTTAGCCACTAGCGATGAGCTCTTCGCCCATCCTCTCCACCCATATACCAAATCGCTTCTCTCGGCCGTCCCTTGCCCTGACCCGATCACGGAGAGCAATCGAAAAAGGATCATCTACAACCCTGCCGAAAGCCATGACTACTCAAAGCAAGCCCCGAGCTTCCGCGAGTTAGCCCCTGGCCACTTCGTGAGATGCAATGACGAAGAAGCATCGCGCTACATCGAAGAGCTGAAGAAATGAGCGAGAAGGAAGAAAGCAAAAAACAAAAAGAGCCCTTCTTCAATAAAGGGTTCTGGATAAGCTTCAGCGTGAGTTTCGCCCTCGCTTCTATAATAAGCGTCTTGATCGGGATAATCGAATTTTATTCCCAGACCGGGGCTGGATATCTAACCGATGCCCTCGCTATCTCCCTCGATAGCCTCGCTCTATCGGGGCTGCTGCTGCTTCTCTTCTTCCTCTTGCAGTTCTTCTCGACTCTAGGGGCCTTCGACTTCTTGGCCTATTCGCTTAAAACGCTTATCTACACCATCTTCAAGCCCCACTTCAAAGAGCAAGGCTTCCCCGCAACCTATTACGATTACAAACTCTTGAAGGATAACGAATCGCGAAAACCCGCCTTCGCTCTCCTCTTCGTGGGATTCCTGTTTCTACTAGCAGGAGTTATCCTCTACATCGTCTACAAAGCAAAATAAAGGAGATACATATCATGAAAAACATCAAGAAAGTCACCTTATTGGCCCTCTTCGGGGTCATGGCAGCCCTCTCTAGCTGCAATACCGATAAACCCTCTTCATCAAGCTCATCTTCCGCTTCTTCCAAGGGCTCGTCTTCCTCAGCTACAGGCGTAATCACGAATGATGATTTAGGGAAGGGCGTCACCGAATATACGGACGCAAAAGGGAAGACGCAAAAGCTCACCCGCTCGCAGCTATATACCAATGCCGGCAGCCCTCACGTCAATAGCTATCCAACCAACGGCAAAAAGCAAAAGCTCCTCGTAGCCCCGATCAGATTCGATAAAGATCCCGATGACGCCAATGACACAATCGACGCCAATGACGATTTGCTTGAGAGAATCCGCGTCACTTTCACGGGCACAGATGAAGAAATGGCGGCCGTTGGCGGAACTATCTCCGTCCAGAGCTTCTATGAGCAAAGCTCCTTTGGCCATGGCGCTTTCGATGTCGTCATGATCCCAACCTGGATCGATTTTGGCGAAACCGCGACTGAATACGTAAAATCCTCGAATGGCGCAGCTGGAGTAAGCGCGGCCGAAAGAGTAAGGACCTGGTATATCGCAGAATACGCCAAAGACAATCATGGCGAGCTTGGGAAAGACGCTTATTCGCTCGATGACCTCGATAGCGATGATGACGGTTTCATCGACCTCATCTGGAATGTTTATGCTTATCCTTATTCAACAACCAGTACCGATTTCTGGTGGGCTTATGTAACTTATACCGGCAATAGCAAGGGCACCACGAAGAGCCCCAACGTCCAGACCTTGGCCTGGGCCAGCACCAACTTCCTCGCTGAAGGAAGCAACGGCTACGAATCGCGCACCTTTATCCATGAAACGGGTCATACCTTAGGCATGGATGATTACTATGACTACAACAAAGAATGGAGCCCAGCGGGCGGCATCGACTATATGGATCAGAACGTCGGTGACCACAATAGCTACAGCAAATTCGCTTATGGCTGGGTCAATCCATGGGTCTTGAAGGAAGAGGATCTTAAAGGCGGGAAAGAAGCCGAAATCACTTTGCGCCTCGCCACCACTTCCGGCGATTGCCTCGTTCTTGCTTCGCCCGACTACAACAACACCGCTTTCGACGAATACATGATGGTTGAGCTCGTTGGCCCTTATGGACTTTGCAAAAAGGACTATACAACCAAATACGGATTCACCGAATACGGCATCAGGGTCTGGCATGTCGATGCAAGAGCCACCTCAAGCAAGAGCTACGCCGAAGAAGAAGTCTTCTCTACGCCGGATGAAGTCGGGCAAAATGCCTTCGATTTAAGAAACGACAACTCGAAATTCGGACGTGGCAAAGACGGCGATTACTGGACGACCGAGAAAAAAGTGAAGAGAAGCTACAGCCAAATCTCCATTCTCGAGGCCACTTGGAGCGATACCAATGCCCAAACTAGCACTACTTATAAAGCGACCAATTCCTCTCTCTTCCGCAAAAACAGCACCTTCAATCTGAAAGATACTGGTGGAAAGGATAGAGCCGTCACTTATATGCCAAGCCAAAGCGCCCTTTGGAACAAAGCCAAGAAAATAACCAACAAAAAGGCATTGAACCAAGAATACACGATTGATGAGACGATGACTTGCGATTACAGTTTCCGCGTCAATAGCATCGTTACCGATGATACTTACGGAGCCGTCGCCAAAATCAGAGTCAAACTCATCTAAGACTATCCGCGATATGCAGTAAGCCATCTCACTCGGGATGGCTTTTCTCTAACTCGCGAACTCAGAAATGAGTTATCATCCATATGGTCTCCTTCCTTTGTTTTTTGTGACCGGAAAATAGAATAAGAAGGAGGCCTTTTTTCAGTCAACAAAAAGATAAAAACCATAAGAAACGATGGGGATGGCCTTCCCCATCCCCATCGAAATTGGAGAAATCTTTTAGGCTATCCTCAATCAAAGTGCTTCCGGAGATTTGCTGATTTATTATCAAGAATCGCTTGCTTATAGATGGATAGGCTGTGGTGAGAAATGACGGCAATGATGGACATAATGACGAAGATGATGGCCCCAATCACCAAATAAAGGACATTGCAGGAGGAATAAGCCAAAGTTGGGGCAAAATAGGGAATCTTGAGGAAAATCACCATCAAAGCGAGAATGAGAACCATGGCAAAGGCGTTCCAAATGACGGATGAGGCTCTCTTTGAGCGGGAGAAGAGCATTCTCATAAAGGCTGCCCCTGCTCCTTCAGCATCCCTTTCCAAGACGAAGCAATAATAGTCATAAGCATACTTATAAGGGTCTTTCAAGCGCTTGGCGTTTTTGATGATCGAGACGATGCCGACGATGATGGCAATGAGGATAATGATGGAAAGAGCGATGAAGAAATAGAGAGAAAACAGGCTATAAAGGACGGCGGTCGAATCACCGCCAACCACCGTTTTGATAAGAGAGTCGGTCATGCTCAAAGCGGAAAAGGCGGCGCTTTTGCTTTCGCCGTTATCGGTATAGGGAACATTGAAAATAGGGGCAAAAAGGACAAAGCAGGCAAGAATTAGAAGGATAATGGCGTTAGACAAGCTTAAACGCAGGTGTCTTTTGATGAGAGGGATATGCCCTTTCAATATCTCTCCGGTGGCATGGGACTCCTCATCAATATTGATGGCGGTCGCTCTTTTCGCTTTCTTCTTTTTCCCTTCAGAAAGCTTTTGAGAGTTTGCCGGTTCTTTCTTTTTCGGGGTGGATAGAGTGGAGACTGAGCCACTACCAATTGTAGGGGTGCCAATAGAAGAAGAGAGGGGAGAAGATGGGTATTTGAATAATTGCCCGCAGTTGGGGCAATATTTAACCTCTCCATCGAAAACGTATCCGCATTTTGGGCATTTGTAGCGAGTGTACATATATTTCCTCTCCTTATTTAGTGAAGAGAAAACAAAACGTTTGCTGCTTGTCCCCTCTTCTTGCTTAGTAAATGGTAATACCGGAAGGGAGAAATATACATAGGAAAAGGAATTTGTTTAAAATCTAAGCCATTCATCGGCTTGATCGAAAAGAAAGCTAAAGCGAGACTGGCGATGGATTTTAGAGCATCACGATTGGTGCTTTTTGCTATCGGGGTTTTCCTCGTCCATTTCCTTTAAGAAAAGCAGCAAGCCTTCATAAGCCGGATCTGTCGCCAAAGGAGCATCGATTGCTTTTACCTTGAATCTGCTTTTCAGGTAAGGGTAAGTGAAAAGGCAATCATAGAATATCTCATCGAAAAAGCCGTTTACGTAGATGGTCTTTGGCACGGCGGGCAATTTATTCAAAGCGGCTGATAAGCGCGAGGCTACTTCATCAAAGGGATAGAAAGAGCCCGTCGTTCCGCGCTCAATAGCCACAATCTTCCCCGTAGAGTGATCGCAAATCACCGCGATAAGCGTAAAGATGACGGCTCTATCGGGGTCGAAATCCGCGATATAGGCATCCTTAAGCACCCTTATCGTCGCATCAAAGGCCCCTTTCTCCGTTATCTTGTAATTGGCTTTCGCAAAATGCGTGTCGAACATCGAATACAAGCAGTCCTCGCTAACGCGCGAGAAAGCATCTTCCACCGGCTCCACCAAATTGCTTTCATTAAGCAAAGTGACTTCGTGATATCCTTTAGCTTCTCTGACCTTCGCGCTCTCCTCGGTTTTATCGAACGCGGTCAAAGAGCGGTAGGCTGCCTCTAGATACGATAAAGCCCTTATCCCGATTGAAGAAGGGAGGAGAGAATGCATCAAGGTGCCTTTGCATAAATAAGTCGAGCTAAAACGGTTATCCTTCCCGTATGGGTTATCCAGCAAAGAATATACCGGGTCGCCTTTCTCATAATCAAAGGTGATGGCGTGAATGGAGATATCGGCCGCTAACGAATCGACATTGAGGTCATCGAGATTGGACAATAGATAAAAGGATTCGCCGTCCAGATCATCGGGGAAGAAAGTCAAGCCATGAGGCTCTTCCTCGGTATCATTGAGATTCATATTGATCCCATCGTATTTCGTCCAAAGCTTGAAAAGCACCTTATTGGTATATCTTTCCTCGAATTTCCTCGCCTCGAATCTCTCGAGCATTTCCCTGATTTTCCGATACGTCTCAGAATCAGCCTCTTTTTCGTGGATTGAATTGTATATGCAGAAGTCGGTGACTGAGCGCGCTAAAGAAAGGCGCAGTTCCTTGAACCATTCCTCTTCCAAGTGGTTGCTATCTATGACCTCTTTCCATCTTTTCCTCGAGTATTTGCTGACAGGGTCAGGGAAAAGATCAATGTGGTCTTCCCTGAAAAACCTTTTGGCGTAGATGTAGGCATCTTTCCCCTCTTCATATAGCGGCATTGCTTTGGAATCGCCATTGAACTTGCTCTTGTCGAAGACGAATTCGCCTTTCTTTTTGTCGAAAGCCACAAAGCGATCGGCTTTCTCATCGATTGCCTTAGCCAAAATATCTATATCGAACATATTCTCTCCCTCTAAAGGATATTCTAAGCGATATACCCCTCTAAGCACGAGAAGAACAAAAAGAAAAGAAGGCCACGTCGCGGAGGCCTTCTTTTGACTTTACATGCTTTCGTGAGCGTTTCTTGCGATGACGTCGAGCTGTTGCTCTTTCGTGAGATCGATGAACTTGACGGCGTAGCCAGAGACACGGATCGTGAAGTTGGCGTATTCCTCTTTCTCAGGATGCTCCATCGCGTCTTTGAGCTTATCTAAGCCAAAGACGTTGACGTTAAGATGGTGAGCGCCCTTCTCGAAGTAGCCATCGAGGACATTGGTGAGGGTATTGACTCTCTCTTCTTCGTTATGCCCAAGGGCGTTAGGGGAAATCGTCTGGGTGTTGGAAATGCCGTCTAAAGCATATTCATATGGAAGCTTGGCGACGGAATTGAGGGAAGCGAGCAAGCCGTTTTTCTCGGCGCCATAAGCAGGATTTGCGCCTGGAGAGAGCGGTTCGCCGGCTTTTCTGCCATCCGGCATTGAGCCTGTGGCTTTCCCATATACGACGTTCGAGGTGATCGTAAGGATCGAGGTGGTCGGCTCGGAATTGCGGTAGGTATGATGCTTCTTGAGTTTATCCATGAAGGTCTTAAGGAGCCAAATGGCGATATCATCAGCTCTATCATCGTCATTCCCATAACGCGGGAAGTCACCTTCGATCTCATAATCGAGGCAGATGCCCGTCTCATCGCGCACGGTTTTGACTTTGGCGTATTTGATCGCGCTTAAGGAGTCAACGACGTGGCTGAATCCGGCGATGCCGGTAGCGAAAGTGCGTCTCACATCGGTATCGATGAGAGCCATCTCGGCGGCCTCATAATAGTACTTGTCGTGCATATAGTGGATGAGGTTGAGGGCATTGACGTAAACCCCGACGAGCCAATCCATCATCTTGTCGTATTTAGCGATCACCGTATCGTAATCAAGATACTCGGAGGTGATTGGGGTATAAGCTGGCCCGACTTGCTCGCGGGTTTTGACGTCAACTCCGCCATTGATCGCGTAAAGCAAGCATTTGGCAAGATTTGCGCGAGCGCCGAAGAACTGCATCTCTTTGCCAGTCTGCGTGGCGGAAACGCAGCAGCAGATGGAATAATCATCCCCCCACACTGGGCGCATCACATCGTCATTCTCGTATTGGATGGCTGAAGTGTCGACGGAGATTTTCGCGGCGTAGTGCTTGAAATTCTCCGGGAGCCTCTTCGAATAGAGAACGGTGAGGTTTGGCTCTGGGGCTGGGCCCATGTTCTCCAAAGTATGGAGGAAGCGGAAGTCGTTTTTGGTGACCATGCTTCTCCCATCTTGCCCTAAACCGGCCACTTCAAGGGTTGCCCAGACTGGGTCACCGGAGAAAAGTTGGTTATAAGAGGGGATACGGGCGAATTTGACCATTCTGAGCTTCATGACGAAATGGTCAACGAGCTCTTGGGCCTCTTTCTCCGTGATAGTCCCATTCTCCAAATCACGGTTGATATAGATATCGAGGAATGTTGAGACTCTGCCAACGCTCATCGCGGCTCCATTTTGCGTCTTGATGGCCGCCAAATAGCCGAAGTAGAGCCACTGCACCGCTTCAGCGGCATTCGTGGCTGGCTTAGAGATATCGTATCCATAGCTATTAGCCATGACCTTCATCGCTTGGAGGGAGCGGATTTGCTCGGAGAGCTCTTCGCGCTGGCGGATGATTTCATCCGTCAAAGAGCCATCGCCGCAATTGGCGAGGTCTTTCTTTTTCTCCTCGATGAGGAAATCGATGCCGTATAAGGCAACGCGGCGGTAATCGCCGACGATACGGCCGCGCCCATATGTATCAGGAAGGCCCGTCAAGATTTTGGCGTGACGGCATTTCATGATTTCCGGGGTATAGGCATCAAAAACACCTTGGTTATGGGTTTTATGGTATTCAGTGAAGATCTTATGGAGCTCTGGGTTCGGGGTATAGCCATAAGTCGTGCAGGCTTGCTCAGCCATCTTGATGCCGCCATAAGGCATGAAGGCCCGTTTAAGCGGCTTATCGGTCTGCAAACCCACGACCTTCTCTTTCTCTTTGCTGCCTTCGTCAATATAAGCGGCCCCGTATGAGGTGATGCTCGAGACGATCTCAGTCTCCATATCGAGCACTCCGCCTTTCGCGCGCTCCTCTTTCTGAAGAGCTTGCACTTTGTTCCATAATGAGCTCGTATTCTCGGTTGGCCCCTCCAAGAACGAGGCATCGCCGTCATACGGCTTGTAATTCTCCTGGATGAAGTCACGGACGTTCACTTCTTTCGTCCAGTGCCCTCCTTTGAATCCTTTCCATGCATCGAATAACATTAATTTTCTCCTTCCGTTATTTTCGCAACGCATATTGTAAGGGCTACGCCCTCAAAAAACTTGCATAAAATCTACTTTTCGTCCATTTCGCCATTTAATACCGATTTAGCGAATTCAACTCTCTCTTTTTTCGGCGGCTCCACCTCCTTCAATTTATACGGATAGCCTAGTTTTTCCCATTTGTATTCGCCCATTTTATGAAACGGCAAGACATCGATTCGCCTCACGTTTCGGAGACTCTTTATAAACGCGCGCGTTCTATATAAATACCCATCATCATCGGTGTAGCCTGATAATAAGACGTGCCTGATCCAAATCGGCTTATTTATCTCGTCGAGATAATGGAACATATCGATGATGTTGGCGTTAGGGTGGCCAGTCAGCTCTTTGTGCTTCTCTTCATCGATATGCTTGATATCGACAAGGAGCAAATCGGTATATTTCATGAGCTCTTCGAATTTCAAGAAGAATGGCTCTTTTCTCGTAAAGGGTTGCCCGGCCGTATCGATGCAGGTATTGATCCCCTCTTCTTTCGCTTTCTTGAATAAAGCGATCAGAAAATCGATCTGAAGGAGCGGCTCCCCACCTGAAACAGTGATTCCTCCTTCTTTCCCCCAATATGGCCGATAACGAAGGGCTTTCTCGATAAGCTCATCCGAATCCATCATCGTGCCGCCTTCTTTTGCCCACGTATCTGGGTTATGACAAAATAAGCAGCGCATCGCGCAGCCTTTCAAAAAGATCACGAAACGGATTCCAGGCCCATCGACCGAGCCGAATGTCTCAATTGAATGAACGTTGCCAAGCATAGATTTAAGCCCTTCTTCTCTAGGGCCTGGTAGACAATAACACCCCTAGGGAATTCGATAAAGGAAAACGCTCAAAAAGTAAGGGTTTTCATCTTAGAAAGGTAAGCTCCGGCATTTTTCCTTCTTCAATTATCGAACGCAGCATCTTTGCGAAACCTTCCGGATTGTGGATTTGATATTGCATATGGTTATACCTTTCAAAGACCGGGAAGTTGGCGCAAGAATAGGCCTTCATTATGCTTTCTCGATATTTGGAATGCTCTTCAGCGCTCTCAAACTCGAAATAAAGACGCTTTTGCCTTTCTTCGTCAAAAGAAGGAAATGGTTTATTCTCCAGGCTATCGGATAACTAAGCACGCATATTCTTGTAGGTGAGATTCTTCCCCGCTTCCACGAAATACGATCTGATATCCTTATCGTCGCACACATGATCTTGCCAAGATTCTCGCCGTTTTTCTTGTAAAGACCCTTAATAACAGAATAGATGATAGGGGCTAATATGCGCCTCATTAATTTACTCATTTTTGCGAATTGCCCTCCATCAAAGAAGGCAGCTTTTACGGGGATTTTGCTGTTTTTCATGAAATATATAGCTAAATCCGCCCCTAAAGAGGAAGCAACGATTAGTTTGATCTTATTTACGCCATTATCTTTCAAAAAAGCCTCGATTTGCTGCATTTCATCGTTTTTGGAAACGTATTTTTGGTTTTCGCAGCAAACAGTTGAGGTTGGCATTACGCAATAATATTTGTCAATCAGATACGAGGCTGCTCTTTTGCTTGATTCGCCAATCACCCCCATCGCGTGAAAGAAAAGCATCACCTCGTTTTGTTTATCCCCCACTGTGATAAAACGCGTAAAACACCTCCTTATTAGTGATAACTAACTAGAATAATACCCCAATATCATTGGTAATGGAGGAAAACAACGACGACAGTTTTGACATATGCGGTCCTATTAGCGATTATTAACATTCACACATTATTTTTATATAATTTAATGTGTGGTTGTAAATGGAGTTTATCATGAGTCAAATAGAGGAAGCAAAAAACATGCTGGATGAATCCGAAAACGGAATAATAACGACTGCTCAAATTGAAAAGGCTGGATTTAGTCGAAAAGTTTTGCGGGATCTCGTCGATGAAGGCGAAGTTTATCGCTTTGGTCGGGGCTTATATATGCAAAGCAATACCTTGGAGGACGATTTTTATATGCTACAGTGTAAATATGGTCGGGGTATTTATTCTCATGATACCGCCTTGTATTTGCTTGGATATGCTGATAGAACTCCAACCAAATACACGATGACATTCCCCAAAGGTTACAATGCGCCATCCTTGAAGCAGGAGAACGTTTCAATAAAACGCGCTGTGATGGAGAACTATTCGCTTGGGATAATCAAAATAAAATCCCCTTCCGGCAATATAATCAGCGTCTACGAATTAGAACGGACGCTTTGCGATATTCTCCGGGGAAACGGGAGTGACATCGATATCATCGTCAAGGCTATGAAACGCTATGCGTCATCTAGTCACAAGGATATGCATAAACTAATCAGCTATGCTGAGCAGCTCCACGTCAAGCCAAAGATATTGCGATATATGGAGGTCTTATTATGATCACGAAAAATCCGATGCAACTAATAGATCTCATCAAAAAACGCATAGAATAGAGTCAAATTAAAAGAGGGAGATTGCTCCCCCTCAGAACCCCTAGACAAGTAACGTCGGTTTTAGATTTTAAGCACAGCCTTCACGATGTATAAAACCAAGAAGGCGGCCGAGCAGCAAGCGACGGTGATGTCGCTCTTTTTGAATCGGCAAGAGGCTAAAGTCATGATGGTATAGGAGATGAAGCCCCAAGCGATGCCATCGCTGATGCTATAAGAGATAGTCATCACTAAGACGGTGAAGAAGGCGCTGCCAACCGCAACCCAATCATGCCATTCGACTTTCTCAAGGTTCTTGAACATGCAGACGCCGACATAAACAAGGGCTAAGCCGGTGACTGCGCTAGAAGAGAACATCGCAAGAGCTGGATAAATCGCTAAAGACAAAGCGAACAACAAACCAGTCGTGACGGCCGCTAAACCAGTGCGAGCCCCAGCGGCTACACCAGTGGTGCTTTCAACGAAAGAGGTAACGGTCGTGGTTCCGCAAACGGCGCCAAAGCAGGTGCCGATGGCATCAGTGACCATGGCTGGGCGATCATCGACAGTGATACGACCTTGATCGTCCACCATCCCAGCGCCAGCCTCAACACCGACCAAAGTGCCAGTGGTATCGAAGAAATCAACAAAGAGCAAAGCGAAGGTGAAGGCATAAGCCATTGGGTTAGCGAAAGCATCGAAACCCATGAAGCAGCAGCCAAAGATCTTCGAGATATTGCCAAGTTCGCTGATGTGATAGGAAGAATCGTAGAAGGTTGGCATGCCCGCAACGCCAGCTTGCCCCATCGAGGCGCAGATGATGCCCATCAAGACGATGCTGATGATGACGGCGAATTTAGAGACCCAGAACGACCATTTTTTGTTTTGCGGAATGCTAGAAAGAACCAAAACGATGGCAATGCCAATGATACCCATGATGACGCTGGGCTTGGTGAAATCGCCGAAGTCCACAGCGGTGGCAGTGCTTGGCACGATGATGCCGATGTTCTGGAAACCGATAAAGGCGATGAAGAAGCCGATACCGGCGGAAATCGCGAATTTAAGCGACTTTGGAATATTCCTGACGATCCAAGCGCGAAGCGGAGTGATGGAAATGATAAGGAATAAAATGCCGTCGAGCATAACGATGCACATAGATTGGGCGAAATTGAAGCCCATGCCGAGCATCACGGTATAAGCGATCAAGGAATTGATGCCTAAGCCACTAGCAAGGCCAACCGGCAATTTGCCGTATATACCCATAAGGATCGTGGTGACGGCTGCGCTTATCGCCGTAGCGGCGAAAACGGCTGCGCGGACCTGATCAACCGTAGCCCAATTGTCGGCATAAAGAAGAATGTAGACGGTATCTCCGACCGTTTTGACGTTTTTGGCACCCTCAGCGCCAAAAAGCAAATTGGCCCAGTCGCCGGCAAGCATGTTGCTATTGAGCGGCAAGATGTAGAACATCGCCAAAAAGATGATGAGACCCCCAACTAGCTCTCTTACGATGCTAGAGCCCCTCTCGGAAATGTGGAAATACTTGTCCAAGAAACGCCCAAAAGACGTTTTCGGGGACCAAGAGTTTTTTCCACTTGATGGTGATTCGGCTTTGATTGCTTCTTCCATGAAACTCCTCCCTACATGAAGAATGCCATCTGTTGCATAAGGGGCAAGGGTTCAGGAGAGAAAAGCCAAAGAAGGCGCGAATACCGCCTTTTCAGTTTTTTCGTAGTGCCCTAGCAAGGCAAGGGCGTAGAGACTGCTGGACCATCTTACCGGCATATACGACTTCGACTGACAAATTTTAACCCATGTGAAGGTCCATTTGGCTTGAAAGCACTTTCACCAAAAGGGCTATTTTTGTTCATTTGAAACCTTTTCGTAGAAAAGAAGCCGATAAATCGATAATCGTTAATTTTCATTATCGTTTTCTCGTTGAAAAAAAGATTGAATGCTCTTTCCCTTCTTGCTAGAGTTTTTCCCCGGAAAGAAATTTATGGAACTCCGGATAGTTAACTCCCTTAGCAAGAAAAAACGCAGGGGGTGTTTTTCTTTATTGGGGCCCGTTTCTTCCCAATCCGTCTTCTTCGTTAGTTATAGGGACTTAGTTATCTAGGTCCCTTTTTTTCTAATTAAAGGCGGCAGAAAAAGAAAAGGAGAAAAAACATGGCCGAAACGAAAAAACTCATTCTCGACGTGAATGAGAGCCCCAAGAAGATCTCCGAATGGATTATCTTGGCGATTCAGCACGTCCTAGCGATGTTCGTCGCTTGCATCACCGTCCCATTACTCGTCTATTCATCGACGACTGTAGGAAACGGGTTCGCTAACGCGGGGGCTACAGTGCCTTATGTCAATATGTATGGCACCTCTTTAGCCCAAACAATGATCGCCCCGACTCTTGTCGCAGCGGGCATCGGCACTCTTATCTATATCGTCCTCACCAAAATGAAAAGCCCGGTCTTCTTGGCCTCGAGCTTTGCCTACATCTCCCCGATGTGCGGCGCTTTGGCCCTCGGCTCAATCCCTGTGAAAATGGGCGCTGAAGGAACGATTATCGCCGCTTCAGCCGGAGACACCGTCATCGGCTATATGGGCAATCTATGGGCTCTGCCAATCGGCATGGCCATGGTTGGCTTAGTGTACGTTATCATCGCCATCATCATCCGCTTCGCCGGCGTCGAATGGCTCAATAAGCTCCTTCCGACCATCGTCATCGGACCAGTCATCATGGTCATCGGCTTAGGCTTAAGCGTCAGCGCCGTCAATAACCTCATGTCTAGCAGTGGCAATGGCTCAAGCTATAACCTCATCGCCATTCTCTCTGGCTTAGTGGGCATGGCCGTCACCGCGATTTGCGCTCACTACGGCAAAAAGACCGTCAGCCTTATTCCCTTCGTCATCGGCATGGGCGCAGGGTATCTCACCGCTGCCATCTTCACCGCGATTGGCTATTACGGTTGCGGCAATGACTATTTCCATATCATCGACTTCTCACCAATCGTCAACAACTTCAGCAACATCAGCGTCAGAAGCTTCATCGATTTGCCAAGCTTCATCTTCTTGCCTGAAAACTTCGAAGCCGCTGCCCCGCTCACTGGCGGGCAAATCGGCAGCATCGCCCTTCTTTTCATCCCAGTATCTCTCGTTACGGTTTGCGAGCACATCGGCGACCACAAAAACCTCTCTGGCATCATCGATCGCGACCTCCTCGAAGATCCTGGATTATCAAGAACTCTAGCAGGTGATGGCATCGCCACCGCTTTCAGCGGCATCCTCTGCGGAGCCGCCAATACGACATACGGGGAAAATGTCGCTGTCGTCGGCGTCACCAAGGTGGCGAGCGTCAAAGTCATCATCTTAGCGTGCATCGTTTCCATCCTCTTGGGTTTCCTCTCCCCGATCATGTGCGTGGTTGAGACCATCCCGACCTGCGTCACCGGCGGAGTCAGCTTGCTCCTATACGGCTTCATCGCCGCAAGCGGCGTGAAGATGCTCATCGGCGAGCAAGTCGATATGTCGAAATCCAAAAACATCTTCGTCGCTTCCGTCATCCTCGTCTCTGGCATCGGCGGGCTCATCATCAGCTTCATCATCAAAAACACCACCGTCACCATCACTTCCACCGCCGTCTCCATGCTCCTCGGCATCTTGATGAATGTGATGCTTCGTGATAAAAAAGAGGACAATGCGGCCAAAGCCGAATAAAGAAGGTAAAAATGAACATCAAAGATTATCCAAACGTCACGCTTTTGGAGCATCCTCTCCTCAAGCATAAAATCTCCCATCTCCGCATGAAGGAGACGCCGACCAGCGAATTCCGCCAATTCGTCAAGGAAATCGCCATGATGGAAGGCTATGAAGCTCTCCGCTCCATCAAAACCGTCGATGCGGAAGTCCATACCCCTATCGAAGACAGCGTGCAGCCGATCGTCGAAGGAAGCAAACTCTGTTTCGTTCCGATTCTCCGCGCTGGCATGGGAATGGTCGATGGCCTCACCGATTTAGTGCCAACCGCTCATGTTGGCCATATCGGTTTATACCGCGATGAAGTGACTCATGAACCACACGAGTATTACTGCAAACTCCCTAACGGATTGGAAAATATGGACGTCTATGTCCTTGACCCGATGCTCGCTACGGGAGGAAGCGCGATTGACGCCATCAAAATGCTCAAAGCGCACGGCGCCAAAAAACTATCTTTCATCTGCATCATCGCCGCTCCTGAAGGTGTTGCTGCCTTTAAGAAAGAGTTCCCGGATGTTCCTCTCTATATCGGAGCCTTGGACCGCGAACTCAATGAAAACGCCTACATCTGCCCTGGTTTAGGGGATGCTGGCGATCGAATCTTCGGAACCGTCAAATAAAAGCCGTTTTATCACTCCTTTTCGAGAGATTGAATCAGCCTAAAAAGAGCGTAGCCTGCACCAGTTGATGACTACGCTTTTTGTTTAGATCATTAAAGTCCAAATTGACATTGGTTAGCATTTCGAAACAAACACGCTGGTCCCTTAAAACCAATCGATATCGGAAACAAGTATCTTAATTCTCGCTCCCGCTGGCGCTTGTGGGATAATCCGGCTTGGTGTTCCTCGGTCAGCCTATCTTCTGCGCGAGCCATCTGAAGCAATCAGATATCTTTTCCTTGATTGCAGCATCGTCTTTTTTCTCTGCGTTAATCGCGTTGTCGTAACAAACCCTCTCTATTTCGTCTACCCAGCCGAAACACCTCACGATTTCGCGCATGTAGTCGTTGAAACCGAAAATGCAGTAAAACGGAACTTCCCCATCCTCCTGGCGGCGGGGGCATCTCTCGTGCATCTCGTCAAACGTAAGCGTCAATTGGGGTTGAAAAACCGTGAGAAAACGGCGGTTTCCGCAACCT
>CAVKAR010000011.1:0-36186 GCA_963654425.1 Lachnospiraceae bacterium | reverse complement strand
GCTTTGAGCGTCTCTCCTACGGCTTCACCATCGGAGATGGATAACTCATCGAGGAGCTCTTTCCGCGTGTATCCCTGATTCTTTTTTGATAAAGCGATGACGAATCTCTTCGCGAGTTTGCCGTTAGAGAAGCTCGAAGAGAACAGATTGTCGAATTCCTGCGCCATTTTCGCGTCTTTTTTGAAGAAGAGATTATCGATATTGCTCTCAAGAGAAAGATGATCGTCATAATAGGAGAGATAATAAGGAATCCCGCCTAAAGCCATATCGATCATCGCGATGTTGTAGTTGCCTAAGCTTATGCCGCGGCTTTGCAAGAAATGAGATGATTCCCCCAAAGAGAAAGGCGTGAGGCAAAGGCTATAGGTGAGACGGTCATACAAGCCGCCGTGGGCGTTGATAAGGTGGTCATTGATCCAAGATATCGCCGAGCCGCAGACAATGAACATGAGGTCTTGCTGCTTGCTGCCCCATTGGTTCCAGAACCAGGAAAAAGAGGAGACGAAAGATGAACGGGCGCTGTCGAGCCAAGGGAGCTCGTCGATGAAAACGACATGCCTATTCCCATCGCGTTTGCTCTCTAATAAAGAGATGAGAAGCGTGAAGGCATCGATCCAGCTGCGCGGCTTCTTTCCTTTTTTCAGACCTTGCGAGAGCAAGGAGCCATAGAAAGCCTCAAGCTGGATTTTCATTTTCCTTTTCTCATCTTTCTCCAAATCGTCAGGTGCCACGCCGGTGTGGCTGAAAACCATATCATCGGCGAAAAGATTGTTGACTAAATACGTTTTGCCGACTCTTCTCCTCCCGTAAAGCGCCACTAGCTCGGGCTTATCGCTTTTGAAGAGGCGTTTCAATTCCTTGATTTCCTTTTCTCGTCCGATTATTTCCATAATAGACCTCCTGCCATCAATGATTATACTTCTAAAAATAGTTTTTTGATACTTTGAGCACAAAAATGAACCGAAAGTATCAAAAAAGTATGCCATATTTGATAGTTTTTTGAGTATTTGGGCGCAAATTATGACTGAAATACTCAATTTTCTTTTTTAAATGCCCCATCGCCGTCAATATGACTCTCATCATGATGGATTGCAAATCAGACAATGGAACGGTGCAGGCTATCGGCACGCTCGATAAGATGCATTACCTAGCTGCGGATATCTTGGCTGTCCTCCTTCTTCTCATGACATTCGCGATTACTTTGTCAACTTACGTTTTTACGCTTCTTATAACGCGAATGTCGCTTAAGAAGTCAAACAAATTTAAAATTGTATATGCGAGCCGAATGAAGACCGCATATCGAAATGGAGGAAGTGAAATTGCTCTTGTACCATGGCAGCAATCAAATTGCCGAAAAGCCTATTTTGATTAAACGGAACAGGCTTTTGGATTTCGGGTTCGGATTTTATGCAACCTCGAATGAAGAACAAGCTATCAACTTTGCGCGCAAAGTTGATTTGCGAAGAGGCGGCAAACCGATCGTAAACGTCTATGGATTTCCTCTAGAGAAGAAAGAAACGTTGTCCATAAAGGAATATCCGGAGCCGAATGGCGATTGGCTTGATTTCATCGCTATGAACAGAAATGGCGCTGCTTTCAAAACGCCATACGATTTAATAATCGGTCCTGTGGCCAATGACGATGTCTATAGAACCGTCAGCCTTTATTTATCAGGGTTTCTTAGCAAAGAAAGCGCCCTTGAAGCTCTTAAGGTAAAAAAGCCTTTCAATCAGTATGTGTTCGTTTCGAATAAAGCCTTGGAAACCATTGAATTTTTGAAAGCGAGCGAAGTATAAAAATGGATACTAATTACCCAACTTTCTTAGGCATTGTCATTATGCCACAAATCATCTCCCTTATGGTTGAGCGAGAGAAAATGGGGGAGAAAGAGGCCATTCACGAATTCTATAGTTCAAGAACCTACGAGATTCTATCAAAAGAAGAAACGAAGATGTGGCATTATAGCCCCTTGCTGCTTTTCAATATGTGGAAGGACGAAAAAGAAACGGGAAAGCTTATTTTCCCTGAGGGGGTTTCATGAGCAAGGAAGCGGAGTTCATCGTCTATGTGCTCGAGGAATATCGGGACGCAAAAGGGATAAGCGGAAAAGAAGCGCTTGATTTGTTTGACGAATATGGCGTCTACGACTATCTCGAGAAATGCTACGGGGCTTTGCACGTAACGGGCAGCCGATACATCATCGATGACGTCGATTCCTTCATCGATGAGAAGAAAAAAAGCTGAAGATAAATAAAACGGGGCGATTCCTTCGCCCCGTTTGCCTTATTTGCGGATGTTTTTATACATCGGGCCATAAGCCTCGCATGCCCGATAATCGGCTCCTTCGTAGTCTGAGCCGAATAGTCCCCAGGAAGCGGGACGGTAGATGTCTTTCTCGTCGACATTGTGCATCGCCACCGGGATGCGGAGGATCGAGGCGAGCGTTAGCAAATCCGCCCCGATATGGCCATAGGTGATGGCTCCGTGATTGGCGCCCCAATGGTTCATCACATCATATGCGCTCGTGAATGGGGCTTTGCCGGTGACTCTCGGGGTGAACCAGGTGCAGGGCCAAGTGTAGTCGGTGCGCTTCCATAAAGCATCGGATACCTCATCCGGGAGCTTGACGCTCCACCCTTCGACGATTTGAAGGACCGGGCCTAAACCCTTCACGAGATTGAGCCTAATCATCGTAAGGGGCATCTCGGCGCGGGTGATGTAGCGGGAACTATATCCGCCTCCGCGGAAATAGCCTAAATCGGCATACGGCCAAGTGGTGGCTTTCATGCATTTATCGATATCTTCCTCTTTCATCTCCCACCATGGCTTCATGAGGTGGTTGCCTTTTTCATCTGTGACTTCGCCACACGCATCAAGGCATTGGGCGCCGGAATTGATGAGGTGGAGGAAGCCGTCGGCTTCTTTGGCTTTGCCTTCGATTTCATAGCCAGTCACGCGGCTCACGCTACTGATGCTCCAATAGGTGCGGACATCGGCGAAGATTGCGCCTCGCCCGTTGAGGAGTCGCTCGAAAAGCATCCCAATGCCGTTCAAGGTATCGTTTTCCGTTGCTAGGGTATAGGGTTCTCTTGCCCCGTTCCAGTCGAAAGTGCTATTGAGGAGAGCCTCGGGGAAATCGCAGTTGGGGTAGAAATCGGTCCATTGCCTTTGCCCCTGGAAGCCGCCCACGATGGCATTGTGGCCGAGCGCTTCCTCTTCGCACCCCTCTGGCATGTTCTTGTTGCCATTAAATAGGTCTTTGATGATGCAGCACATCTTGATGGTGAATTCCCAGTCTTTTTCCTTTTGCTCTGGGCTTTTTTGGAGCTCTTTCGGGTTTTTGTCGATGCCGGGATTGCAGTTCTTTTTGGCCCAGGCTAGGGCTTTTTCGTATTCTTCATGGTCATAGATGCCAAGCGTCATTCTCCTGATGATCTCGACCTCGTCCACGCTTTCGACTCTCATCCCAAGGTATTCCTCAATGAAGTCATGATTGATGATGGAGCCTCCAATGCCCATGCAGCTTGAGCCGATCTGGAGATAGCTTTTCCCGCGCATCGATGCGGCTGCCACAGCCGCTCTAGCGAAACGCAGGATCTTCGTTTTGACATCCTCTGGGATGCTCATGTCGTCTTTATCCTGCACTTCGTGGCCGTATATGCCGAAAGCCGGAAGGCCTTTTTGGGCATGAGTGGCCAAAACCGAGGCTAGATATACCGCCCCCGGGCGCTCGGTGCCATTGAATCCCCAGACGGCTTTGATGGTGAAGGGATCCATATCCATGGTCTCCGCGCCGTAGCACCAGCAAGGGGTGACGGTGAGAGTGATATCGACGCCTTCCTTTTTGAAATAGTCGGCGCAGGCGGCCGCCTCAGGCACGCGCCCGATGGTGGAAGGGGCGATGACTACTTTGACTTGTTCCCCATTTGAGTATCTGACATTCTCTTCGATGAGTTTCTTGGCCGATAGAGCCATGCCCATCGTCTGCTCTTCAAGGGATTCCCTGACTTTGAGAGGCCCTCTTCTTCCATCGATCGTCGGGCGAATGCCGATCACGGGGTAATTACCTACGTAACGCGTATTTTTGTTCATTTGCGAATATGCTCCTTTGTTTATTCTTTATATTTCATAATGTCATAATTTGCCGTTTTGTGAACGCAAAAGTTTCGTTTTCTTGCTCATTTACGGCGTTTTTATCTCATGTATGCGTTTTCATTTGCATAAGCTTGCTCATTTGTTGCAACATAGTACACATTTGCGTTTGTAACTTGAGCACATTTGCTCATTTGTGACAAAAATTGCTCAAATTGCTAATGATTTTATGGCCCGGAGGGTTGTTTTTTTTTTTTAAGTAGAGTTGAGGCAACAAAACAAAAGAAAGGAAGGACAATGAAAAAGAAAGTAATCCCTTTGTTTTTGTCGATTTTAAGCGTAGCCGCGCTCACTTCGTGCGCGGATCTTACCCCATCCGATTCCGCTTCAAACTCGGATTCCGCCTCAGCCTCTCACGTCCATACATACGATTTGACTAAACCGGTTTGGAACTGGACAGGCTATACGAAGGCTACAGTAACCTTCACCTGCTCTTCATGTGAAAGCACGATCGAAGGTCATAGCAAAGTCGTCGATGCGACAATCAAAGTCAAAGAGAAAACCGATGCCACGTGCACCGAGGCTGGAAAAACGGTCTACGAGGCCACAGCTACCTTTGAGAGCAAAACCTTTACCGACACCAAAACCCTCGAGAAAGAGGCCACTGGTCACGATAAGGACGAGACAACCTGGAAAAGCGATGCCACCAAGCACTGGCACCCTTGCTCAAACGAAGGATGCGATGCTCATCTCGATGAAGCTGAGCATACCTTTGGCGATTGGAAAACGGTAAAAGAGTCCGATCACTATAACGAAGGCGAAAAACAGAGAACATGCAGCGTTTGCGAATATGTCGCAAGCGAATCCATCGCGAAGACCAAATTCTCCTATAGCGAAGTTCTCGAGATTGCCAATAAATTAAGCGCTTATACGAGCGACGATGCCTTGCCTTACGCATGCAGCACCGTGAACGACTTGTCATACGCAATCGAAAACCTCGATACATCCTCGACGGGCTATGACGCCGATAAAATCGCTGAGCTTAAGACATACATCAGCGAATACAACAAAAAATTCACGATCGGCATCGATAGCAAAGCCTTAAACGGAGGTTATACGAACGCCAAAGTCTCAAGAGAGGAGGATTTCAAAAATTTCGGAAATGTCCTCAAGATCAACGCTCCTGACGATTACGCTGAAGAAAACTGGACAAATGGAATCGATATCAAGCCAAGTCTCGTGAAAGCGGTGGCAGATGGCGCCGTCAATTTCAAATTCGCGATCTATTCCTCGCTTACTACCGATGATGGGAAAAATGGGTTATTCGATGCCGCCATTAGAATCGGCGAAAAATGGTACGATAATACTAGCAAAACAGCCAGTGAAACTAAAGTAGCGACGACTATAGGAATGGAGCAAACCGTGGTGTTTGAGATTCCTGCAAGCGTCATTAACGATTTCGAGTCGATTAAGATAGATTTATACATGGGGGGTACAGGCGTCCCGTACGGCATTCCGTCCCTTACTGAGACTTCTGGCAGCGTCTATCTTACGGAAGTAATCGGCTACAAGCAAAACTACTATGACGAATTTTATGGTGCGACCAAAACGGAAATCGAAACCGCGATCAAAGCCTTGCCGGCCGAGGCCGATTTGACCCAATGGTCGGGCGGCGAGATTCTCGCACTCAAGGAAAAATACGATGCTTTACCTTATTTTGTCCAAGAAGAGGTGGAAGGCTCCTCTACGCTTCTTTCTTTAGTCGATGCCTATAACGCCAAATATTGCATCGGCTTATCCGTCAAGGATATGGACTACAGCAAGTATCTTGATGGCGAGGTCACGATAGATAAGAAATACGGGCGAGTTCTCAAAATGAACACCAAAGCGTCAGAAACGGGCGAAGGTTTTGCCTTTGGCTCGGACATCAAAGCGTCTTTGGACAAAGCCGTGAAAGACGGCGCTTCTTCCTTCACTTTCTCCTATTACGCCCCGAGACCGCAGGCTTTCGGCATCGTCAATGGTGATTGCAACACCTGGTATGACTTCAATACCAAAGCTGCCGTAAAGTCTACTGCGCAAGTTACCACAACTCTCAATGTAGGCTGGTTCACCGTTACTCTTCCAGCGAGCGTCGTAGCCGAATTTGACTCCATGCATATCGCTACTTATTACATGGGCGACGAATCAGAAGGACATGGTTACGGCATCCCTCACGCTTCTTTAAACCAAGGCAGCGCCTATATCACCGACATCGTCGGAATCAAGACGACCGCCGCTGACATCATGCCGAAAATTGACGCCCTTGACGCTAAATACGGGAACAAGGCTCTTTCTATCTGGAATGGCGGAGAAATCGCCACGGTTAGAGAAGCCTACGATTCTTTGAACGAGACGGAGAAAGGCAAAGTCACTAACTTGGATAAGCTAACAGCGTTAGAGACCGCTTATAAACAAGTGGGCACTTGCTATAACACGGCTTACGAAACTGGAACTCTCTTTGCCACCACCTTCGACTCGCAAATCGTGATCGATGAGGAAAAAGGCCTCTGTACCCAATTCGATGGAATCACCGCCGCCAACTTCACCTTCAAGCCCACGACAAGCATGAGCTTGGCTAGCGGGGTAAGCAAAGTGAAAGTCGCTATCTACAATCCGACAGATGGCGAGGTGAACGCCTATATCCTTGATAAGGATTGGGGGAGCGACGGCGCGCGTACGCCAATCACTGACACTGTCGAAGCCAAATCGTGGAAAGAATTCGAGATCGATGCCAAATATTGCTTAAACGGCGTCGTCAACACTCTTGAAGTTGGCTTTGCCAATGCCCCTACGACAGGCTCATCAGGCTGGAAAATCACCCCGCTTTATAGCGAGGCCGTAGCCGCCTGATTCCTAAAACATCCGACAATAAAAATAGACGATAAATCACAACATAACACGGAAGAATCTTTATGGTACAAGCTAGAGTCTCTCTTCGCACGAAAGCGAGGAAAATAACCTCCGATAAGGAGTTTCACAAGAATCTGTTCGTTTTTCTGGTGCTTTTGCTCCCAACGCTCGGTTTCCTTGTTTTCTGGCTCTATGTCCGTCTTGATTCTTTCGTGCTTTCCTTCAGGACCGATCCTTCGATTACCTTATTCGATGACCCTCAGGCTGTGTTCGCCGATTTCTCCTTCGATAACTATATCCAGGTATTCCGCGAATTCACCGATCCCAATGGCTCCTTATGGGTAGCCCTCAAGAACACCCTTATCTATTTCTTCTCAGGGCTACTCATATCTTTGCCGATCTCGATTTTCTTTTCCTACTTTATATACAAGAAGATAAGGGGATACAAATTCTTCAGGGTCATTACCTATCTCCCGACGATTATCACCTCAAGCGTTCTCATCGCCTTATTCATTCAGATGTTCTCGCTTGGCGGCCCATTCCATTACATCGAGATTCAAACGGGTGAAAGCGGCGGCATCGGATATAAGCCGTTCTTCTTGGAGAACAGCGATATCGCGATGTTCACCATGGTCTTCTACGCCATTTCCTTCTCTTTCGGCGGAAATATCGTGGTTCTCTGCGGCGCGATGAATTCCATCGACAAGCAGATACTTGAGGCAGGCGAGCTTGATGGATGCAACTGGGTAAGGGAGCTCTTCTCCATCATCCTTCCGACCATTTGGCCAACGATCTCCACGATGATACTGCTTTCTTTCACTGGCATCTTGGGGGCGAGCGGACCTCTTCTTGCCTTCTATCCGACGATGAACAACTCAATCGATGTAAATGCTATCACGACTTTGAATTTCGAGATGTACCGCTACGTCGTGGGGAACCTGGGAAGAGGACAGGATCTTTGCTTCGCTAGCGCGATTGGGATGGTGCTATCCGTCCTCACCGTGCCGGTCGTCTTCATCGTCAAGAGATTCACGATGGATAGGGAGTAACGTTATGAAAAAAGAAACAATGACATCCAACGTGCGCGTTGAGCGCAAGCGGCGCAGCAAATCGATGAAAATCGCGTTTGCGATCGCTTTCGTTATTCTTTTGGCTTACGCCATTTACGTTCTATCCTTCTTCCTTTTCGGCTTCATTCTTTCGCTTAAGGACTATACGTATAGGGTTGGAGAAGGCATCTTTGCTCCAAAATATTGGGACTATCTAGCTTCTAAGGGCCTTTTGTTCACTCTCGATGAGCATTCATTTAGATTCGCCAATTATTTTGACGCCTGGGGAAGCTTCACCGTAACGGGGCTAAACGGCTCGACCATTACCTATACGGAGATGCTCTGGAACTCCTTGTGGAGGACCATCGTCATGACTTTCGTGAACTGGTTTTGCACAGTCACCGTCTGCTACGTCTTGGTGCATTACAAAAACAAGGTGACGAAATTCATCTATTCTTTGGGACTCATTCTTTCGATTATCCCGCTTTATGGGGCGGGGGCCGCTGAATACCGATTGTTCAGCAACGATGTCTTCCCGCTTATCAATTCGCCTTTTATCTATATTTCGCAGATTACTTTATTCGGAACGAATTTCTTCTATATGTACGCTTTCTGGAAGTCGATATCATCCGAATACAAAGAAGCGGGGCTGATCGACGGATCGACCCATATCGGGGTTTATTTCAAAATCATGCTCCCGATGCTTATCCCAAGCGCGATCTCTTTGTTCATCATGCTTTTCATCGGCAACTGGAACAATTACGAATACACGAACATTTATATGAGGGATTATAGCGATCTCTCATACGGCATATACGTTTACCGCGAGACGGCAATCTATGACGGCACCGGCACTTGGCCGATATATTTCGCCGGCGTCACGATGTCGTTTCTGCCAATCATCGCTCTTTTCATCGCCTTCCAGAATACCATCATGGAAAAGGTGTATATCGGTGGCTTGAAAGGATAAATAAAAACGAAAGGAGAAAAAACAAAATATGAAGAAAAACGCATTAGTCAAAATGATGCCGCTGTTCCTAGCGGCCGGGATGCTCCTATCCTGTGGGGGAAACAAGGGCAATAGCGATAGCGGAAGCGAGGGCAGCGCCACGAGCACCGATTACGATGCTCTTCCTACGACCAAGAATCTTAAAATCGGCATCGTGAAGATGGGATATGGGGTTCAATGGGTCAAAGACATGGCTAACGCCTTCAAAGGCAATTCGAACATCAATATCACCATCAGCGAATTCCCAGGGCAAGCCGGGGCCGACGCTCTTGCCACCGCGATCGACGGCGGGGGCGATTATGACCTCATTTTCACGAAGAGAGGCACTTTCGAAAGCGACATCTACACCAAGAAGAGCGTGAAAGGCTATTCCCCTTTATACGAGGATATCACCGAATCCGTATATAACTACACCAACCCTGGCGAAGATAAGACAATCGCCGAGAAGATGTCAGACGATATGAAAGACTATTATGGTTTCGATGGCCATTATTACGGCGTTCCTTGGACAAGCGGCTTCATGGGCATCGCGAGAAACAAAACTCTGTGGACGGCGATGGGCTATACCGACGCTGATATCCCTCTTACCACGAATGAGCTGATGGATGTATGCGACGATATCTATTCGAAGCATTACATTTACCCAGGCTCAAGCCCGGTTTCGGGTCAGGTCTATCCTTTCATCTACAGCGAAAAAGCCGAATATTACACCTCGGTTTGCAATATTTGGACCGCCCAATACGAAGGCAAGGACAACATAACCAATTACTTCAATAAGGGGTATGGCCCTGGCGAGACGACTTCCAACGAGAATTTCTATACCTACGATGGGCAAATCGCCGCCCTCAACGTCATCGATGCCCTTCTCACTGGCAATGACGGCCACCGTCAAGATCCAACGACCTCCGTCGACTTCACGACCGCCCAAGCCTATTTCTACCAAGGCAGCGCGATGTTCTCCGTCAACGGATCGTGGCTTGAGACGGAAAGCGGATATGAAGGAGTCGACGTCGATTTCATCAAATCGCCAGTCACGAGCGACATCGTCAACAAGATGTCGATCAAAAACGACAGCGATGCCGATTCCAAACTGAGCAAAGCCATAGCCTATGTCGACACTCATGATACCGATGGAAGCGATGCGCCTCTGTCTGCCGCTGACATGAAAATCGTCCGCGAGGCGAGGAATTACAGCTTCTTGGGCGGCGGGAACGATCACCAAGGCTTCATCACGGCTTTCGCCAAAAACAAGAAGAATGCCATTTCCTTCCTTCGTTACATGTATAGCGATGCCGGCCTCAATAGCTACCGCAATACCTTGAAAGGCCTCTTCTTGCCAGCCACTCCATGCACCGCTTATAGCGAGCTGACGAGCAAACCGAGCGTTTTCCGTCAATCGGTTATCGATGCTCTTTCCGACAATCAGATGTTCTACGAATCGAGAAAAGCGAAATTCTTCTGCTTGGGGAATGTCGATCTCCATTTCCAGAACGGAACCGGCGGGCGTTCCATCGTCTCGATGCTCAAAGGCAGCAATTCCTTGGCAAGGCTATCGGTCGACGAGATCATGAACAAGAATTACGACTACATCAAAACGTGGCTAGCCGACATTATCGATAACATGAATAGGGCCAAATAACCATGAAAAAAAGAATTATCCCAGCGCTTGTTTTAGCCTCATCCGTCTTTGCGTTAATGGGCTGCAACAATGAGCAACATACTTCCTCCTCAAAATCCGAGGAATCAGCTTCCTCCTCTTCTAACGATCACATCGAAGAGTGCTTCGGCGCCCTTTCGACGGTGAAAGTGTCGCAAAACGCCAATCACGCGGCCTATTACGACAAATTGGACGCGAAAATCGATGTCAAGATGATGAAAAACGAGGCCGAAGCCGGCCAAATCGTCTTCAAATTCGATAAAGACATCGCCTCATTCAACGTCGAAGTCGCCGATCTCGACGATGGTTTCGGGAATAAGCTTTCCAAAGACAACGTCATGGTCTATATGCAGCGTTATCTCGAGCTTGACAAGGATTTCGACACCGTGAGCGATTTCCCGACCGGCACCATGGTGCCTGATTTTCTCCTTCCTGTCTCTTATGCCGTCTCGAGCAAAGAGAACACCATCAAAAAAGGCGATTATCAGGGCTTCATGATCGATATCAAGGCTGATGAGGATACCGCCGCCGGAACCTATACTGGCACCATCAAATTCACTTTTGACGGCATCGTCAAAGAAATACCCGTTTCGGCGACTGTCTACGATTTCGCTTACGAAGGGACGAGGGAAATGCAGTCCTCCTTCCTTCTTTATCGCGGAGCTCTAGTTGGTGGGGAATATAACGCAAGCGATGAGACGGTGCAAAATTACGTCGACATGCTCACCGACTATAAAGTGAACACGCTTGTCGTCGAGAATCCCGATATTTATAACGAAGCGAAAATGAAGGAATATGTCGCGAATCAAATAAGGATGGTCAAAGAGAACCAAAACTATTCTTCGATCCCTCTCCCGATTGTCAACATAGACGCTTCTTTCAAGAGCACCGCGATCCCAGCCTCCCTCTCATCATCGATGGATAACAATACCCGCGCCGTGGGCATGATGTACTTTTTCATCAAGGAACTTGTCGCAGCCTCGACGGATGAAGTCAATTATCTTGATTACGCCTACTTCTATCTGACGAGTTTCGATGAGATGGATATGTATACGGAGGAAGGAGGCATCAAAGAGAGGGGCATGAAGTTCTTCGCCAAGGGCGGAACGCTTGATGAGATTCTTGACAATATCGTCGATAAGCTCGATTCCGCGAACGCTTTCTCGCAATTCAGTTTCGCCAACAAAACGGTGATGAAAAACTCCATCAAGAATATCAACCGCGTCAATCCATTGACGACGTTCGATGAAGAGATCGTGGATGAACTCAACCAAACATCTTGCCCATATCTCTCGCAGTTCGAGAACAGCGACTATTATGGAAGATACGATTATACGCGTGAGGATAATGCCAATGACAATCTTTGGACTTATACCTGCGTTGGCCCGAAAGCCCCTTACCCGACTTTCCATTTAGGCGACTACAACCTTGGCAGCCGGACCACTGGCTGGTCAATGAAAAGAAGGGGCATAAACGGGTATCTATATTACGCCGTGAATATCGTCGATGAGCAAAACGATGCCACCGATGGCGGCTTTGTGAATCCCTATACCTCCGCTACGCGCAACGGCAAATGCCCAGGGGATGGCTTCCTTATCTACCCAGGAGGCAGATACGGCAGCGATAAGCCTTTCCCGTCCAACCGACTCCTCGCCTTCCGCGACGGTATGGACGATTATGATTTGCTGAGCGTATATGAACGTGCCCTTACGAAAGCTTCGAAACTATATGGCGTTGATTTTGATTATGACGGCATGATGAATGAAGTTTACGACTCGGTGATTACCAATGCTCTCTACATCAATGACGATGCGGTGGTGATCAAAGCCAGGGAAGAGGTCGCAAACAGAATTACCGCCCTTCTTTCCGATGACACCCTTTTGACGAATTCCTATGTCGAGGGGAGCAAGACGATAACCGAGATATATACGGAAAACAAAGCCCTTACGATTGATGGCTCTGAAGTCAACGAGAGCGAATTCGCCAAAGCCGGAAGAGGCTATAAATACGTTCTCAAGACCGATACAAATAGCGAAAGGAATATCGAGATTGTCTCTTTGACTGGTTCGCTTGCCTATCATGTTTCAGCAAAAGGCCATATCAACGATTTCGCTTCAACGAGCGCAATCGCGACGAGCGAAAATTCGACTTTGAAGGTGAATGATGGCGCGTTGTCCGCCACCATCAAATCCGTCGATAAAGGCAGCGACAACGCCTCAAAGCGCTACAAGCTGTATGTCGATATGCCGTGCAGCGATTTAGCGGGCTCCACAAGCGTCGATTTTTCAATCAAAAACGACAGCGACGTCGCTTATTCGATCACTGTTACGCTCGATGGGCTCGTTTCCAAATACGCCTCTTCCCGCAATATCTATCTCTATCCGAATCAAGAAGAAACGGCTTATCACTTCAATTTCGCTTTGGATGGGGAAGAGAAAATGAATGCCGTGACTGGCTTCCGCTTCGAACTATCCAATTTCGATGCGAATAAAGGCGCCATCTACGATTACGATAGATGCTTCACCGTAAAGAATCTCAATTACTATAAATAAGGAGCGACCGAACATGAAATTACGTAACGCATCAGTATTGCTTCTATCATCTTTATTCCTCGCTTCCTGCGCGGATTTGACACCGGATTCAGGCAAATCAAGCGCCTCTTCCTCAAGCGAAGCGACGAGCGAAGAGTCGGCTTCTTCTAGCACCAACAATGACCCGCAGGTCATCTTGAATGGCTATAACAACCTCTCCGATTTATATAGGAGCAAACTCGTTTATCCTTTCTCGAGCTATAAGATTCAGTGCGCTTTCTCCATCAATAATGATGCCGCCTACATCAAAGAAGGGGCTGGTAGCCTTAAGATGGAAATGAAAAACGTCGATGGAGGCGGATATTCCTATTTCGTGCAGCGCTTTTCGGAAAGCGATATCGCCGGCAGGGATTTCACCGACCTCGATAAGTTCTCTTTCTGGATTTATAACGCTGGCGAAAAGACGACAATCACCTTGGCTCTTATCCAAAAAGGCGACAGAGCCGCAACGAAAATCGATAAGGAGCTTGCCGCCAACGACTGGACCTATTGCGAATACAATTTATCCAAGCTCATCGTTTCTTCCAACGCTGATATCTCAGGCTTCGGCGTGCTCATCAATCAGCGCGATGGGACTTATTATCTGGATGAATGGAAAGCCTATTTCGGGGCGACATACACAGAAGAAGATGAAGAGATTCTCGATGTTATCGATAAGACGAACGAGAAAGTCGCCACGCTCGATTTCAACACCGATTTCTCCGATCCTGAGGAAAACGCCATCCTCGATGAGGTGCTTGAAGGCTATTATCAAGTCGATCCAGCTTACCGTATCGCCATCAATCACAGCGATGAGATCGCAGATCTTGTCTCAAGATACTGCGAATATCTTTCGACAAGCGATCCCGCCAATCCGAAGATTTTCCATTTTTCGAAGGCGGCTGGCCTTTCGCAAGTAGAGGCTAGCATCCTTGCCACCGGCGTCAGCCTCTCTTATAGCAAAGAGAAGAAACGCGAAGGAACTTCCGGCTCCCTTAAAGTGACTTCGACCGGTTTCCAGAATTGGACCAACCTTTATTTCACCCCAGCCATATCTTTTTCTTCCTATACGAAGTTCGGCATCTGGGTTTATTCGGAGGACCGTTATGGCTTCTGCATCAACTGGAACAGATTATGCATCACAACGGAAGGCGGCGATGCCGGTTTCCAGGGCTATAAAGAGAAGGATGATGAGGGATGGATGTATTTCGAATATTCCTGCAAGGGTTTCTCTGGCACTCTCGAGTTTGAGTTCACCGAGCTCGATTCGCTGAATGGGGCCGTGATGAGCGAAGGGGACCTATACATCTCCGATATTACTCTCATCGAGTAAAAAGCATGCCTGATATCTCCCTAGAAAAGATAAGCGTTGGCTATTCCTCGAAAAAGGAAAAAGACGTCATAAAAGATCTTGACGTCATTTTCCTTGATGGGAAAGTCAGCGCTATCTTGGGAGAGAGCGGGTGCGGAAAGACCACGTTATTGAGGCTTGTGGCAGGAGGGCTTTCCCCTAGTGGCGGCCGGCTATATTTCGACGACCTCGATGTCACAAACGTATCGATTCGCGATAGGAATGTGGCTCTCGTGAACCAAAATATCACCCTTTACCCACACATGAGCGTCTTCAATAATATCGCCTTCCCTTTGACTCACGCCACAATCAGCGGAGAGGAGATAAAGGAGCGCGTTTACGAAGTAAGCAAACTTCTTCATATCGAATATCTTCTTTCGCGAAAGCCCAAGCAGATATCGCTTGGCCAAGCTCAGCGTGTTGCGATCGGCAAAGCCATCATCAAGAATCCCAACGTGATCCTTTTCGATGAGCCGTTCAGCAATCTTGATGAGCAATTGAGGATCGAACTTCGAAGCGAACTCAAAAAAATACTGATCGAAAGGAAAACGACAGCATTGTTCGTTACCCACAGCGTCGCCGAGGCGATGAGCATCGGCGATATGGTTTACGTCATGAGCGGAGGGAAAATCGTCGAGCGAATCGAGGGCCAGCGGTTCATGGAAGCCACTAGTGAGGCATCCAAAGCCCTCATCAAGAACGAATTCGGGGAGAAAAATGTATAAGGAGAGCGATTACAAGTTGATCAAGCTTCGGCATAAGAGATGCCTCCTTTTCTTTTTTCTTTGTCTCTTTTTGATTGTCGCTTTGATAACGCTTTCGCTTTGCTTTACATCTTATCTTGCTTATCGATATTATGAGATTTTCGGTGGTATTGGGATTGCCGTTCTTGTCTTTTTCGCGATATTTCTTTTCTATAAATCCGCCGATTACAAAAGACTGCTTCTGCATTACGAAAGCGTGATGGCGGAGAAAAAAGAATACATCGATGCCAAAGTGGTGAAAATCGGCGATACCGCCATTACGATGGATGATGATATCAGGGTCAAGGAAGTGGTCTTGCGCGATAAGAGCGGAGAAGCGACATATTACCTTTTGGCAATGCTCGACGATGGGACGATTGAAGCCGATAAGTCATACCATTTCCTCTTGGCCGATCGTTTTATAAGGGGGAGAGAATATGAATTATAGTTTCCCTTATAAAGCGCACTTTGAGAGAAAGGCGCTCGTTTACGTTTCTCTCATTGCGATATTGACCGCTGGCTACGTGTTTGCTGTCAAAAGCAGATCGGCCTTGCGAAAATACCAGAAATTCAACCTGTTCGTCGCTACGCGCCTAGTCGATTCCGACGCTTTGCGGAGCAAAATCAAGCCGATTATCGATTCAGAGACGGTGAAAGAGGTCGTTATCAATAACTGCGACCCGTCATTATCGAGCTACTACACTATGTATTCGACTTTCGGCCTCGAAGACGCGGATATTTTGATTTTGTGTGAGAGCAATATCACCTTGAATGATCTATCAGCGAGGTTTTTGCCAATCAAAGACAGTTATGCCGGCTATGATTCGACCAACTTCATTAACGGCGATGCTCATTACGGAATACGGGCTTTTGACGGAGAAAACGGATATTTAAGCGACGAAATTCAATACGAAGAAGGCAAATCGTATTACATATTCATCAATAAAAAGAGCCAGCATTTGCTTGGATATCAAGACGAAGGCAAAACATATTCCGTCTCTCTCTTCTTAGGAGGGCTCCTTTCATGAAGAAGGAAAGGAAAATAGAAAAACCAACCCCTGATTTTTTGGCGGAGCAATTGCCGGATACGCGCCGCAAGCAGTTTTTCGACATCGCCAAAAATGAGTGGAGGACGCTCCTTCTTCTAGGCTTATTCATGGCTGTTTTCTTTTTGCCTTTCGTTATTTCTCTGATTGGCGAATCCGGGTATATGAACGGAAGCGCCTCTGCGATAAGGTCTTCTTTGTTGGCGCAAGGGAAAAGCGAAGAGGAAATAACTCTTGCCGTTGCCGCGGCGATGCGGACGATTCATAACCTTTTTAGCGGAATCAATATCCTTTGCTTCATGATTTTCTCAATCGCCCTGGCCGGCGTTTCCTATGTATATAGGTGCCTAGGATATGGGGAAGGTGTCATATTGAAGAGCGATTTCATAAAAGGCATCAAAAAATACTGGAAGCCTTTCTTGCTCGTCGGCTTCTTTGCGGGGCTTTTCTATTTCTTGATGAGCTACACCTCGACTTTATGGAGCGCCGCCAGTTCCGATATCTCCTCTTTGAGCATCGTTTCCGGCTTGACGATAGGCTTTTTCTACGCTTTTCTCGTCCCGCTTTTCCTCTTTTCGCTCGCTCAGGCCGTTTATTACGAGCTTCCCCTTTTCAAATCCTTGTCCAACAGCGTTCGCTTTACGCTCGCGAGATATTTCTTTCTTATCCCGTTTTTGCTTTTCATTTATGCTTTTAGCCTTCTCACCCTCATCGTGTATCCCGTTATCATGGCTCTTTCTTTCCTTGCTTCCATCGTTCTGTTCTTGCCGTTTTTCATCCTGTCCTTCCATTTATTCGCGCTCGCCTCATTCGATGAGGCTATCAATAAGGAGTATTACCCTTCGGTTTACCGCAAGGGTTTATATACGAAAATAGACACCATTAAGGAAAAGGAGAATTAAAGCTTATGGCGACATTATCATTCAAGAACATCAACAAGATTTACGACAACCACGTGCAAGCCGTCTTTGATTTCAATCTTGAGGTGAAAGACAAGGAATTCATCGTTTTCGTCGGCCCATCGGGATGCGGGAAGAGCACGACTCTTCGCATGGTCGCCGGTTTGGAGGATATCACCTCGGGCCAGCTATTCATCGATGGGGTTTACGTCAATAACGTCGTTCCGAAAGACAGGAATATCGCGATGGTTTTCCAAACCTACGCCCTTTACCCGCATATGAGCGTCTATAACAACATGGCTTTTGCCCTTAAAATCAGGAAAGTCAGGATGCCTTTATACGAGGATAACGAAGAAGTAAAGGCGATGCGCGAAGAAAACCACAAACTCTTTGCGGAGGCGAAAAAGCTCAATCGGGCAATCAAAAAGAAGAACGAGCCGGCCGAGCTGATCGAAAAACGCGATGCCATTTTCGAGACGATTTTCAAAAACGAGGAAGCAATCAAAGACAAACTCGTGAGGAAAGTAGGGAAAAGCGAGATTGACATCAAAGAGCTCACGAAACTCGACGAGCTCCTCCATTACGAGATAATCCTCGCCAATAAGAAAATTGCCAAACTCGAAAAGCAAGCGGAAGACGCCGACAAGAAAATCGCCACATGCGATGAAAAGAAAAAGGAAAAAGCCATCAAGACAAATGAGCAAAGGAAGGCTCATATCGCTATTTTGAAGGAGTCGATTTCCCAGAAAGAGTGGCAAATCGAAGAAACCGAGAAGAAACTGGATTATTTCAAGAACACCGACGTCCCTCTTGATGAGCTGCGTAAGCACACGCCTTACGAAATCGCCCTCGAGGTATATAAAACCGCCAAAACCCTCGGTTTAAGCCAATATCTTCTCCGCAAGCCAGCGGCTTTAAGCGGTGGGCAAAGGCAGCGTGTGGCTTTAGGGAGAGCGATTGTCCGCCATCCAAAGGTCTTCCTCATGGACGAGCCTTTGAGCAACCTCGACGCCAAACTCCGTGTCCAGATGCGCAACGAAATCTCGAAAATCCATGAGTCGGTCGGAGCGACGACCATTTACGTTACCCATGACCAGACCGAGGCCATGACGATGGCTAACCGCATCGTCATCATGAAGGATGGCTACGTCCAGCAGATCGGCACGCCGAAAGAGGTGTACAACGATCCGATGAACGTCTTTGTCGCCGGTTTCATCGGGAGCCCGGCCATGAATTTCCTCAAAGGCCATTACAAGGACGGCAAATTCATCGTCGAAGGGGAGAAAGAAATCGCGATAGATATAGGGGAAAGCGACAAGAAGCTTCTTGAAGGAAGGGAGAAAGAAGAACTGCTACTCGGGGCGCGCCCTGAGGCGATATACCTTAAAGGCGATCATAACAATTCCTCGCCATCGAATGCTTTATCTCTCGACTGCGATTTCGCCGAGATGCTCGGGTATGAACTTCTCATCTATACCTATGTCAATGAGCAGAAACTCATCGTCAAGACGTCGAGCAAAGCCGATATCAAGACCCACGACCATGTCGAAATAGAATTCAACAAGGACGCGCTTTATTTCTTCGAAGGGGAGTCGGGGAAGCGCATCAAGTAGCGATTCTTAAAAGAGGAGAGAAAGGAAATGAAGATAACTAAATACGAGGGGAATCCGATATTGTCCCCGATTGGCGAAAACGGATTCGAGAGCAAATGCGTGCTCAATCCTGCGGTGATATACGATGAGACGACGAATAAGTTCGTAATGGCGTATCGCGCAGCCGGGAATGATATGGCCCATATCATAAGATTCGGATTGGCTTATAGCGATGACGGCTTCCATTTCAGCCGATACGAGGGAAACCCCGTCTTTTCCCCTATTGAGGGACAGCCTGACGGCGGATGCGTGGAAGATCCAAGGATCGTGAAAATAGGCGGCACTTACTTTATGACGTATGCTGCCCGCTCCTACGCCCCAGGCCCTTATTGGCTTCCTGATTGGCCTTTCCCGCCGATATATCTGACCGATAAAGACGTCCATACCGACGATATGCCGATCTTTGCCAAAAACAACATAACGATTAGCTATCTAGCAGCCTCAACCGATCTTATCCATTGGCAGCGTTTGGGGCGCTTGACTGAGCCTGATGTCGATGACCGCGACGTTCTTCTTTTCCCACGTAAAATCAACGGGCGTTACTACATGATCTCGCGCCCGAAATTTACGAATGTGGAAGAAGCGAAAATACCAAGCATTTGGATTTCAAGTGGCAGCGATCTGCTATCTTTCTCATCGCCAAAGCTTTTGTTCACCGGGGAAAACGAATGGCAGACAGAGCGCATTGGGGCTGGGACTCCGCCGATTGAGACGGAATACGGCTGGTTTTTTCTCTTCCATGGCGTCGATAAACAAGGGGTGTATCGCGTCGGGGCTTGTATCCTCGATAAGGATGACCCGAGCAAAATCGTTGCCAAAACCAGCAAATGGATCATGGAACCCGATACGCCGTTTGAGCTTGAAGGCATTTATGATGGCTGCATTTTCCCGACCGGAACAGTGGTCAAAGACGACATTCTCTATATTTATTACGGCTGTGCCGATAAGCACATCGGAGTGGCGACCGTGAATTTCAATGAGTTATTGGATTACGTAATGGAAGGTCATTAACATGAATCGCGTGAAGCATTTGTCGACTTATCTGGAGTGCTCTTCAGGCTGCGCCCCAACTATCGACTCGATCAAAAAGTTCCTAGATTATATAAGCGCTTTTGGCTATGACGAATTCTATATTGGCCTCACTGACGCCTATAAAATCGACGAATACCCTTATTTCAATTATCACCGCGGAAGCTATTCGAAAAAAGAACTATTGGAAATAGAGGCCTACGCCAAAGAAAGAGGCATAAAAGTCATACCGGCCATCCAAGTGCTTGGGCATCTCGAATTCATCTGGCGTCATGAATCTTTCCGCTCATTCATGGACACTAGAAGCATCTTGGAAGTCGGAAACGGGAAATCGTACGCCTTCGTGGACGCGATGATGAAAAGCATTTCCGAATCGTTCGTTGGAAGAACGATACATATCGGGATGGATGAGACTTTTGGACTTGGACTAGGCAAATATCTTGAAGAACATGGCCTCGTCGACAAAAAGAAACTGCTCCTCGAATATCTCAAGGAAGTGGTGAAGATCGCCAAAAAATACGGTTTCGAGATCGAAATCTGGGGCGATATGCTGCTTGACAAGAAATGCACGGAGATATCCGCTTCCGATGTGAAGAAGGAATTGCCCGACAATACGCTCGTTTGGCTGTGGGACTACGATATATACGATAGGGAGATGGTTGAGAATAAAATCGCGAAAATGCAGGAACACGCCGAAAAAATCGGCTTTGCCGGTTGCGTGTGGAAACATATAAGCTACGTCGCAAACAATAATTATTCGATGCCTCGCCTCGTCGGGCAAATCGAAGCGTGCGGGGAAAACGATATCGAAAAATACATGGTGACCATTTGGAGCGATTTCGCCATCCCGTCCTCGATTTACAGCGTCCTTCCGTCTTTATATCTAGCCGGCGAAACCAATAAGCGCCATCCCACTTCAGGAAAATCATTCGACAAAAAGCGCTTCTATGACATCGTAGGCGTCTCTTTCGACGATTTGCTGAGCCTTGATTTGCTCAATAACCCATATCGCCATGACCGAAGCAAATACTACAACAATACCTCGTATATCGCCTTTTATAGCGATCTTCTCATCGGCAATTACGACTTATATGCCTCAAAAGAAGTCAATGGCCGCTACCTCTCTCTTTCCAAAAAGTATCATCGCATTGCAAGAAGCTGCAAAGACCCATATTTTGCGAAGTATTTTGAGATGATTTCCCTGTTTGCGAAGATCTTAAGCGTCAAGATAAACCTCGCAAAAGCCATCAAAGAAGCTTATTACGCGCACGATAAAGAGACTTTGAAGGCCTATCTCCCTTCTATCGATAAACTCATCTCCCTTTACAAGAGATTCAACAAGGCGTTCGATTCTTATTATCTGAATGAGTATCAGGCTTTCGGACTTGAGATATCTCAGCTCCATCATGCCCATATGCTTTACCGCGCCTCTTATCTAAAAGAGAGGATTCTCGATTATATCGATAACGATATAAAAATCGGTGAGTTCGAAGAAAAAGCGCTTAAAAGCGATTATGACCCTCAGCCAAATGAGGATTGCTATATCGACAACAACTTCGAGTGGCTTATAACGTATAACACCAATAGATAGAACCATGAAATACCTTTTTCCGAAAGCCATCAAGGCCTCAAGCAAGATAAGCGATATCGACAAGCTTCTTTTAGAAGGCTATCTTCAAGTCGATATCGATGCCTCCGATTCGATAACTTTATTTGACGGCGACTATTTCATCCTCGATTTCGGAAAGGAAATATGCGGCGGGATACGTATCCTCACCTCATCTTTTTCCGCTGATGGCTCCCTTCGCCTCCGTTTTGGGGAATCATTATCGGAAACATGCGCCGAGATTAACGAGGAAAGCGGGGCGACCAACGATCATGCTCTACGCGATTTTTCGGTCAAATTGCCTTTATTGAGCGATCAGAGTTTTGGCGAGACCGGTTTCCGCTTCGTCCGTTTTGATTTTTCAGGATCTTTCTGGAAGATTCAGCGCATCGTGGCGAAAGTGGATATGGACGACAGGGAGGAGGTTGGCATATTTCATTCCTCCGATTCTTTGCTGAATGAGATTTGGGATGTTGCTTCCTATACCCTTAGGCTTAATCTTCATAATGGCCTTATTTGGGATGGAATCAAAAGGGATAGGCTTTGTTGGATTGGCGATGCCTATAACGAGATAAAGGCATTGGAATGCCTTTATTCGGAACAAGACGAGATTAAAAACATCATTGATTTCACGAAAAAGGATTTCCTCAACATTTTCACGACCGCTACATCGATTCCGACAAGTTACGCGATGTGGTGGATCATCAATCTTTTGGAAAAATACCGTCATGACGGTGATGACGAGTATCTGAAAAAACAAATTCCAACCCTCAAAATGACGATCGAGAAATACGATTCCTATATTGATATGAATGGGCACATCAATCTCCCGATCAATTTCGTCGATTGGCCAACGCATGCCGATGAGCCGTCTTCAGAGATCAATCGTCTCAAAATCCATGACGAAGAAGTTGGGGTGCGCGCTTTGACTTATTGGGCGTATGGCTCTTTGCTAACGGCCTTGCAAAAGATGGGTGTCCATGATTTGGATGGAGAGTTAGTTTCTTCTTTAAGCAAAATCGAAAAAACATCTTTTATGGTCAAGCATTTCAAGCAAGTGGCAGCTTTGGTGACGCTTATAGGCAAAGGCGATGAAAAGGCGCTTGAAATACTCGAGGAAGGCGGGGCCAAAGGCGTCTCAACTTTCCAAAGCTATACGATTTTATCGGCTCTAGCGAAGGCCGGTTATTACGATGAGGCGCTTGAAATCATCAAGGAATACTATGGGAAGATGATATCGCTAGGAGCGACGAGCTTCTTTGAGGATTTTGACGTCGATTGGTACGAAAATTCCGCCAGAATCGATGAATTCGCCGAAGATGGCAAAGTGGATTTTCATGCGACATATGGCCAATATTGCTACAAAAAATATCGCCATTCCCTTTGCCATGGCTGGGGAGTGGGGGTTATTCCCTATATCGTCGAGAATATCGTCGGATTAAAAGAGATAGACGCAACCCATTTCACCTTCTCCCCGCATCTCTCTTCGTTGAATGAAATTCATTATGTTTATCCTTCCGCTTACGGGAAAGTCAAAATCGACATCAAGAAGAACGAGAAAGGCTTGGATGTTAAAATAGATAAACCGGACGAAATCGTCATTGAGACGCTATAAGAACGATGATTGCAAAAGGCGGCCACCGAAGCGTAATGGTGGCCGTTTTTTGAAACGATTATCGTCAGAACGATATTTCCAAAATGCTATATAGCGAGATTCTCTCGAAGTGGATTTTGATTGTGCCATCGGAATAAGCGAATGGAACGTTTTCCCCATCAGGGCGCGAGCGGATGCTTTTTGGGGCTTTATCGCTTCTGAAAGAGATATCGACATCCACGAGAGGCGGTATTTTATCGAATGTTGAAATCGAACTCACGCGGTGGTCGCCGAGAATATTGATGAGATGGAGATAGGTTTTCTCGTTAAAAGAGCGCAAGACGACATCCATCTCCCCGTAATGGTTATGGGCAATCGTTCTTTTCGTCAATGACACGATTTTTTCAAATAGACGTTCCATCTCAACCGTGCGCGAGAACAAATAGCTTTGCCCTAGATTCATCGGGACGATGACGATATGGCCTTTCCCGTATGGCATATCCATCAAAGCTGGGCAGGTTTCTTTGCTTGGGAGAATGGTGGGCGGAGGGTTGCTGCAGGATAAATCGCCTTTGACGATCGCCGGGTTGAAAATGGAGACGGTATTTGCCGCTTTCCCAGAGATTTTGGCATAGGAATCGCGAACTTCGAGAGAGGATTTGTCATCATCGATGAAGAAAATAGGATGATCGTTTTCGATTAATTCGGCCTCGAGATTCAATGATTTGGCGAAGATAGATGCGGTATTGGCCCCGAGCAAGATGAGCTCACCGCCGTTAGAGGCGTAAGAAAGAAGCATCGCTATTTGCTCTTCGCTTATCTTCGTGATGTTCGAGAGAGCGAAGCGCGGATAGGATTGGAGGATTTCTTTGGTAAGCTTCTCTTCGCTTACGATGTTGGCACTGCTCCCTTTATCGAGAAAGCCTAATAGAGTTCCGTATAATTCGTAGTTGTAAGGGCATTCGCGTAGGTATGGCACTTCCAAACGGTCATAATATGAAGCGACGGAATAATAGATGCCAAGGTCCGGCACGAAAGAGCCACCATGGCAATATTTTTCCCGGTTGTGGCAGAATTCGCTTATTTCCGCCCAAGACGAGATGGCTTTTGGGTTCAAGCAGACATTCGTCGGGTCTTGGATATTGTAGATTTGGAACCCTCCGCCGAGAGAAAGGATGCAGCTAGCCTCTTGCTCGAGCTGAATGACGCTTTTATCGTGATGGATAGGGAAGGAAATGGCCCAGCTCATGATATCCCAGTTGCGTTCGCTCATCGCCATCACTCGCGCTTCAAAGCGGGCGCTGTCGATGCTGTTGGTGGCGCTCAAATCGCCAGAGATATAATCAGTGATGTTCACATCATCCGGCACCCAGGCGGTATTGAGCCAATTGCTTGTGATATAGAAGTCTTTTTTGTAAGAATGGGCAGCGTCGACGTATTTTTTGACATAATCGAGAAAGCCTTTTCTAATGAAAGATAGATAATCTTTGTACCCACTCTCCTTCGGCATAGGGATATCTTTCCCTGTTTCCTTTTTATATGCTTCTTTTGCGGCAGCGGAGTAATCGACTAGCAATGCCCATGCATCGCCATCCACCCAAGCCCCATCCATGTCGTAATCGAGGATGAGCTCTTTGAGTTCAGGGATCATGAGCTTGTCCAAATAAGGGCCATACGGGGAAATGCGGTCAGTCAGTGAGCCATCAGGCAACATTTCCGCCCATTCAGGATGGAGGCTTGTGGCTTTTTTATCCCAGATCCCCGAATAATGGGAATATAAAGGAACGCCATATTCTTTGCAGACATCTTTCCATTCGCGCAGCAAATCCTTTTTGATTCCCGGGGCCCTAGTCCCGACATTGGTGTTATAAGAAGTGAGACCTGGATGGCCTTTGGTATCGCATTGGATGAAATCCGGTTTTACTTCCTTGATGATTCTCTCGAGAATCGTGCGATCGAAATATGCGCCGATATCGCTTGTCGACTCGTTCGCGTGATAATCGAAGTGCAATCCGAAGAAACGCTTTGGTTTGGACATACTTTTCTCCTTTAAATGATGGTTTTGACGAAACTATAGATATTCGTATCGCTACTAGGGCGCTCGAACGAATAAGGGCCGACGAAGGTCGATTCGCCTTTTCCGGCATGATGAGGCCCTAGGCAATTACGCGGCGAGACGCTCAAGATGAGTTTCAGATCGTTAATGCCGATCTTTAGATATTCGGATAGATCGAAGCGGTAAGCGAACATGCTCGCTTCAACCTTTCTGCCGTTGATGTATATCTCTAAGAGCGAGAAGCGCTTACTAACGACGAGCGTCTTGCTCGTATCATCGACCTCGATTTGGCTTTCGAGCGTTATCTCGCCGTGGAAGAAGGGGAAGCCATCCTCAATGATGGACGATATTTCCTTCTTTTGCTCGGTTAAGGCGAAGTCGCTCCCGAGGAGGACCTCTCCATCTCCCTTTACGAAGTTGCCCCTCACGCCGAATTCTCCTTTGAGATAGATTGGCTCGATGTTGGAGTCGTAGACGAGGCAGTTTCTTAAACTCTCCTGCACATTCTCGCCGAAGAGGGCGAAATAGACCTGCTCGCTTTGGAAATAGCCCATCTCGATGATGATCTCGTTATCGCCAATCCTTGCTTCTTTCGATATATCGTAGGAAAGCAGCGATTTCTCATAGGTATGGGAATCGGCTTTTTTAACTTCCTTGCCGTTGCAAAAAAGACGGAGAAGGTGACTATCCTCGACTTCCAATAGAAGTGATGGCGGGAGAGAATCGGCTTTAAAGGAATATTTTAGATAGAGCTTTCCTTTATAGCGTTTCCGCAGTAGTTCGCTGAAAGCATCCATATGGAACATCCTCTTCGAGTAATGGATGCCATCAAGTGAAAAAGAAAGCGAATCGATTGTCAGGAAATTCTCGACGGGCGCTGCGATTTTGTATGATTTCGGTAAGTTGATTGCGGAACTTCCTTTCTTTTTTGGAACCTCTTTTTCACTCCAGTAGAGGATTTTCGACCCTCCTTTCTCGAGAATGAAGGAAAGAGGCAAAGGGGTGTATGAATCATTGACAAGGTCGTAAGAAAGAAGGCTCTTCATACCGTCTTTGCGCAATGACACTTGGCATTCCTCGTCACTCACGTTGACGACGTATAGATATTCTTTGCCTTTCTCGTCTATTCGGAGGGAGAGGCGATAGGATGGGCTTTCATTAGAAAAGAAGCCGTCGATCTGCTTTAACTCATCTAGCGACACCGTCTCCTTGATAATAGACGAATAATCGTATATCTCGCCTTCAAGATATTCCGGGAGGCCATATGGAAGAGCGATTCTCCCACCTTGCTTCGCGAAGGCCTCAATCAATTCAAGCGTTCTCTTCCCCATGGTCGATAGGCGAGGAAGGACTAAGACCGAATACGATTTTCTTCCACATCCTATCTTCCCGTCCTTGACGAATCCGTGCCTCTCTAAGAGCGTCTCATCAAGGAAATGCCAACTCACATGCATGTCGGTGAGTTTCTTCATCGTCTCTTGAAGCGGTATTTCGATATCGTCAGTGCCGAAATATGGCTCTTTCCCGTCCCGTTTGTAGGAGAAATAGCAGCTTCTGATTGGATGGAGAAGGGCAATCGATGGGCTCTCATCGCTTTTTGAGAGGAATTCACCTAGGCAAGCAAAGTAATCGTTGAATTCCTTGAATCCTTTCCTTACCCAGTCGTTCAGCGGGATATAGTGGGCCGGATAATCCCTTTTCCTTTGCCCATGCTCGCTATAGGGGAGGAGGTGGTGGCAAAGCAAATTGACCCCGCCCCAGTAGAGAGCTTCGGCGTTGCGCTTCAGCTCAAGCGGGGTGACATCCCACCCAGAGCAAGCAAAGCATTCGGTGAGGACTTGCTTTTTGTCGAGTTGACTGGCTACCGATCCTACTTGCTTCGACGAAATGATATCGGGGCAGCCTCTTCCTAGCCAATCGACGCCTGGGATATGCTCGTATTCGTAATCGCTCATGATATTGGCGGTACACCACATTTCGCCAGCCAAAAACGTCTCTTCGACGTAATGCCCGGTGAATTTATAACCATTAGAGTCGCACCAGTCGTAGATTTGCTTGCAGAAGGCTTCCCTCATGAGGTCATTCATCGCCATCCAGTAGCGGTAGCGGAAGCCCCGATATCCCTTTTTCTCGACGAACATGAGGCCGAGACCATCCCGGATATCTTCGCCATAATGTTCCCTGAAATATCCCTCGAGACATTCGGAATAGGGGTGCCCCCATCTGTAATACTGGGGTTCGTCGGTGAAAAATCCCTTAAGCCCGCCTTTGTCTTTCTTTCTGTAATTCTCATGGGTCGCCTCGATGAATTGCTCAACCACTTCCTTGTTGCAAATGTCGACGGTGGAATTGCTGATGCGCTTATAGACATTGAGGACGTTTTCCCCTTCTTTCACGCGGATGATCCCTTCACCGTTGCAATCATAAGATACGAACGCTTTTTCATCATAAGGCCCATAGGAGTATTCGAGGTACCTGTCGCGGTTATTCTCATTCTCGAGGAGTTTCCCTCCGGCGAAGCCACTCGGCCAGCCGTTCTCGTCATAGGCGTAAGCCTCCATCCCAAGCTTATTCGCTTCTTCGACGCATGCTTCGACGCACTTGAACCATTCATCGCCGAGATAAGGCGTGATGAGCCCGCCTCGGGCGTGCATGAAAAAACCGCCGATACCGTTTTCCTTCATCCAGGAAATCTGCCTCTTCAGCTCTTTGATGTTGAGATCGTCGTTCCAACTCCAGAAAGGAAGTGGCCTATAGATGCTCTCCGGATTCTTCATATGCGTTTCTCCTCCGCGATTATGTCGATGAATACTGAATTCATTTTATCTTTGAAACGATATAAAGCAATTGATAAATAGGCTTAAAAAAGCGATATTTCTGGTTGTTTTCAATATGTGAAAAAAGATTGGAAAGATGGTTGCGCAAATGATCATGAAATAGTCATTGAAATACTATGGAAGGCAAATCGCCGCATCTCATTTATCATTCATTCTTTCGTTTTGTATAAGCGATGTATATGCAAACAAGAGGAAAACTGACATCGCTTTAAGCACGGAGAAACCAACATCATGAGACTTATATCTACTAAATATCTAGAAAATAGTCTCATAAGAATGTATTCTAACTTTGAGGATAAAGCAATGTTTATTGAAAAAGTAAAGGAATGCTATGATACGAATGAACCGATTTTCACAGATGAACTGCTTTCTATGTTCAACGATTATTCGCGAGCTCAGGTATTTCGTTTGATTGAAGAAGCGAAGAGCAATAACGAACTTATTCAGTTTGATCGTGGCGTTTATTACATACCGAAAATCACTTTTTGGGGAGAATCATCGTCTTTAAGCCTCGATGCGGTGATAGAGAAAAAATATTTGAAATGCAAATCTGATATTTATGGCGTCTATGGCGGAATAAAACTTCTCAATTTATTTTCGGCGACGACACAAATGGCTTCCACTATTGAAGTGGTAACGAACAAAGAGACCACTTGGCGCAGAAAAATAAAATTGAAAGGCAGGACTTTCCTTTTGCGTAAGCCAAGGTATGAGATCACGAATTCAAACTATGCTGAATACATGATTCTTCAAATGTATAGCGACCTGGAAGACAACGATCGCATAGATGAGAATGCCCGCACAAAAATACGGCGTTTCTGCATGGATAATGGAATACATGGCAGGCAATTGCTCAATTCTGCGCTACAATTTCCTAAAAGAACGATTAGCAATCTGGTTAAAAGCGGGCTTATTGATGAACTTGCATAAAGACAAAGAAAAATTCGTAGAAGCCGTTATAGCCACAAGCGCTGTGACCGGTTTTGATCCAGCTTTAATCGAAAAGGATTATTTTCTTACGCTCTTTTTGCAAAAAGCTTTCGAAAGAATCGAAGGCCTTGTTTTTAAAGGCGGAACTTCTCTTTCAAAATGCTACAAGCTGATTGATAGATTTTCCGAAGACATCGATTTAGCCCTCGATGATGAGCATTTCACCCAAAGCAAGAAAAGAGGTTCAATAAAAGAACTCATTTCCATTTCTGACGAGCTTGAACTCGAATTGCTCAATAGAGAGGCGGTTGAAACGCACACTCATGGCAAATACAACTGCTTCTACATGGCTTATCCAAGTCTCTTCAATTCCGACAAAATAAGGACGGAATTGAAAATCGAGATAGTGTATTTTCAAAAAGCCTATCCCAATGAGAAAAAGGCCGTGTCTTCTTATATAGGTGAATTTTTCAAATCAAAAGGAAACGATAGGGTTATTCAAGAATATGGGCTGAACAATTTTTACGTAAAAACGCAGTCATTGGAGAGGGCGCTGATAGACAAAGTTTTCGCTTTATGCGATTACTATCTGGCAAATAATCCCAATCGCAACTCAAGGCACATCTATGACATATCGAAGCTTTTGGCTCAAATTGATATTCTCAATCCCGAAATGAAGGAATTGGTCAAAAGCGTCAGAGAAGCAAGAAAAGCGCATAAAATCTGTTTATCGGCCCACGACGGAATAAGCGTGCCAAAGCTGCTTGAAGAAATATTGTCGTCCTCTTTCTATAAGGTTGACTATTGCTCCAGCACGTTGAAGCTGATCAATGAGCCGCTAGGGTATGAAGAAGCGGTTTCATCTTTGAACCGGTTGATCGATAGCGGCTTATTCGAGCAGTGATATCGTTTTAAACGCTTGAAAGTCACCTGAAATATTCGTTAAAGCCCACTAAAGCGGCTTTGAGCTCGTTTATCGCCTCGTAGTCCATATACGAGCAGATTTTGTCTTCGTCGAAATCCTTGTCATATTCCTTCAAGGCGGCTTTCAGAAGCGATTGCCTTTCTTTTGAAGCGAGGAAGGAGCCGGAAAGGATGATTTTTTGGAAGGGGATGAGGGCATCGGCGTTATAGATGGCGAAGCTCAAGGCCTTTATGATGGTTTTTATGGCTATATTGCTTTTTTCGATTTCCTCCAAACCTTCCTTTTCCTCGACTTCTTTGTTTAGGAGGGACGAATAGGAAATCGTTTCCTCGAGCGTCTTTCCTTCGTATATGGTGTGGCCGAGCTCGCTTTCTTCGCTTAACGGCTTCCCGTTCACGTAAATCGAGGAGCCGACGCCTGGCCCGTATTTGACGAGAAGGAAATTCTCGCTTTCTTTGTGAAACAAATAATGGATGGCGCTTAAGGCAGCCACGTTATTCATGATGAAATAAGGGAGAGAGAAGGCATCAAGCGATGAGACTATCGCTTTATATGGCTCGGAATCGAGGAAAGACGAGCTTTTCCCGCGCATCGTCACGCCGATCGATAGAATTCTTTCCTTGCTTGAACGGATGAAACCGCCAATTGAGGTCTCATCGCTAGAAGAGAAGGCGATTGGATTGCCCGCAAAATCGATTTTCGAGAAATAGGAGCGGTGCTTTCTGACATCGATCCCGATATAGGCGCCATAGTTCGGATTGAGGCGGAGAGTCAGCTCTTTCCTCCCACTCCGATAATCATCGACGTTCTTGCTTTCGTTTATCATCCCTTCGCTTAAGAGCGGCTTAAGGGCCAAGGTGAGACCGGCAGGGGTAAGGGAAAGGAGCGAGGAGAGTTTGCTCCTCGAGGATTCCTTTTTCGCGAAAAGGATTTTTATGATCTCTTTTTGGGTGGCGGTGAGTCCAATCATCGTATCAATAGTGTAACCCCTGAAAGGAGAAGTAGCACGCACGTAATCTTCATGAAGAGGTTTTTCGAGAGCTTCGGGGCGATAAGGGCGCCCAAAATAAGGGAAATAACGGTTACCCCAGCCCCAATGGAAAGAAGGATAAGGGTGTGCATAACGAAATACCCGCTTAGATAGTGATTGACGAATAAGATAGTGTTAAGGATGAGCCAAAGAGGGGATAAGGTCGCGCGGAAGGCGTTTTTGTCCTTGATCTCGTGAATGGCGTAGACCACTACAAACGGCCCTCCGCTCACGAAGAGCTTATGCATGATGCCGCCTAAAAAGAGGAAGAGGAGCATGAGCCACTTTGGCAAGCTCACTTTGCTGAAATCGAGGAAGAAGAAAGCGATGGCGATGAGAATGATAAGAGAGGCATAAACATATAAGAGTATCTTATGCTCCATCGGGATCATCTCCACTAAGTAGCCAGCCGCAAAACCCAAACCGACGAAAAGGAAAATCGTGAGGAAATGCTTCCAGTCGATATCCTTGAAATGGAAGATGAAAATATAGAGGCAAACAATCATCGCCACGAGATTCAAGACGCTTTTTGCGGGGTTTTCGCCCACAAGCTCAAGGGAAAAAGGCATCGCCAAAACGGTGCCGGCAAAGCCTGTCACCGTCTGGATGATGTTGCTTAGGAAAATTATGATGATGAAAAGGATATCCTGAATCATAGATAAGGGACGATGATGTTCTCTCCTTTGATCCCGATATAGGCGCCTTTACCAGCCTGCGGGCTATCTTTGTGGGCGAAAAGCCACTTATTGACCATCCATAAAGCCTTGTCTTTAGGCTTATCTTTGAGCTCTGAGTTGGTTCCTGATGTCAAGATGATGGCGGTATGGAAGCCAGATGGAGAGAGCTTGCAGGGCGAGAAATGGAAAACGTAAGGGCGAAGAAGGATGACTTGCCCCTTTTTAAGGCGAAAAGCCTTTACGTCGCTAGAATCGATGAAGCCGTCCTTGATATCGGAAGGGAGCGATAAAAGGAGGGCTTGCTCATCGGCGGCGATATCGATTTCTGGGCAAGAGTGGTATTCAAGGGCGTTCAGTTTCGAATTATAGCCATTGCAGTAGCCTACCTCGATCGGGGCGTAGCCATAAACCTCTTCTTCGATTTCCTTGATGCCCTTCAACGAATGCATCTTCGGCTCATCGCGCACGTAGATATTGCCTTCAAGCGGCATTTCGGCCTTGTTTTTGAGATAATCGACGATTTTCGAGGCATCGATATCCAATATCTTCCCGTAAGGAGAGAACGATGGATCAGTAGCATCTATAATTCTCATCGATGATTTCCCATCCTTTGATGCGCGCTAGATAATGCGTGGCTTTCTTGTATTGGACGTAGCCCATGATGACGTGATGCGCCACCCCTGAATAAGCCACGGTATCGACCACCTCTTTGACAGGACGCGCGAAAATCACTTTGGCGTAAGTGCCAGAGAGGTCTTTGCTCATGCTTATGGCCGTCCCCTCTTCGTAATATAGGCGCGTAACGCCTCGCGCGGTATCGATGCGGAGGATTGAGATATCGCCGCTTTTGAGGACGAAATCGGCCGTCACGCCCTTCCCCCCGGCAAAATAGGTCTCCAAACTCCTGTTTGAGCGATGATCCCATAAGGAGCATGGCGCGACCCCATCATGCCAAAGGAGAGCGTAATTCTCCTTGTAATTGACTTGCGATAAATCGGCCATGAAGGGCGTAGCTTCGCCCGCCGCGCGAACCGCAAGCATGCTGATGGCTGCCTCGATATCGCCTTCGCAAGCGAGGAGTATCCCTCTTGATTGGAGCACCGACATCATCGCGCATGGCGAGACGCCGTAGTTTTTGGCGAATTCCGGCCAGCAGCGGATAGCGACAACATCCAGCGCTTTCTCTTTCATGAAAGCTTCGGCGTTCACGATGAGCTTCGATACCTGCTCGATTTGGAAAGAGTTGAGCTTATGGCAATCGAAGATGGAGAGGAGGTTCTTTCTTTCTTTTTCGATATCCTCTTCTTTGGCCTCCCCCGAGAAGAAATCGCTCAATTCGTAATGGGAGATGAGAACGCCTAGCTCTTTATATAAATGGAGCTCGTCGACGCCGACGTTATAGAAGCCTTCGGCGTGATAGCCCACTAAGCCGATATGGCCGTTTTCGATGGCTACTTTCATCTTGATGGCTTTGATCCAGTCTTCATCCATCTCATCGCCGACGTATACCACGAAATCCTTCACGCCAGCCTTGAAAAGGTTCGAGGCGTTGAGATTGACCCCGCATACGGCGTTGAGGCGGATTTTGCCTCCATCATACGGGAGTTCGTTATAGCCTTGGAGAAGGAGCGGTTTTTTGACGATGTTATTGATGATGAGGGCCAAAGAGCCGAGATGGAAAGTGGCGCTCACCAAAATGAGGGCATCGACTTTCTTTTCGAGGAAATAGTCTCCCGCTTCCTTCGCCTCGGCCTCTTCGATAACCATGCGGGGATAGATTTCGTAAGAGACGGAATCATCTTCTACGAGTTTCGCGGTTCGCTCGAGGAAAAGCTTATAAGCCGTTTCGTAATCGAAGGTTTTCCTCACTAGGCATATAACGCCGATAACGGGTTTTCTCATTGACGTCTCTCCTTGTTCACGACTTTGAAAGAGGCGGAAAAATCCTCTTTCGCGTAGCCTAAATCCATCGCTTCTTCGTATATTTCGGCAACATGATCGATAGTTGGGCAGCTCTTGCCAGCGCTATTCTTCATCTCTTGGGCGAAATGGATATCCTTATTCATGTTCTCGACGGAGAAAGCGGTGGGGTAGCTGTTGCTTATGATATTTTTACCTTTCGTATCGAGATAGAAGCAAGATGCCCCTCCATACCCGAAAGCCGTGACCACATCGTCTAAGTTGAGGGAAAGAGTCTCCGCTAGGCCAAGGATCTCGTTGACCCCGTTTTGGATTTCGCCAACGAGGGCATTATGGAGGATTTTCATCACAAGCCCATTGCCGTGACTTCCCATATAGATGATGTTATTGCCCATAAGGGAGAGAATAGGCTTTGCTTTTTCGTAGGTTTCCTTCTTCCCGCCCACGTATATCCCTAGTTCGCCTTTGACGGCGGCAGGCTGGCTTTTAACCACGGGGCAATCGAGGATTTCGACTCCGCTCCCTTCAAGCTCCTTTGCGACTTTTTTGTTGGTTTCCGGGGAGATGGTGGACATATCGATCCATATCTGTCCTTTCGTTAAATATGGTTTGATTTCCGAATAAAGAGCGAGCATATGCTCATTTTTCGGGACCATCGAGATAATGACATCCGCTCCTCTGACGGCTTCTTCGTAAGAAGAGGCGAAGGGGAAAGGGGTGTCCTTTTTGACGACGTCATAGCCGATGAGGTCGTATTTTTTGGCTACGTTGCTAGCCATCGGCATCCCCATGATGCCTAGCCCTATGAACGCGACTTTCATTCTCAGTTTCCTTTCGTGTGATCCCAGGCATCGGTGAAAACCTTCAAGCCATAGGAGGTATAAGGATGGGTGAAGCTATCTTCATAGACGCTTAAGCCAGCCGTGACGATGTCGCATCCCAGCTCGGCCATATCGGCGATTTGCTTTCCGCTTCTTACGGCAGCCGCGATGATTTCGGTTTTGTATCCTTTTTCCTTATATATATTCACCAAAGATGACATATAAGGGAGAGTGTCTTCCCCGTTTGCCTCTTTCCAGCCGAGGAAAGGCGAGACGAACATCGTGCCGATACGCCCGGCTTGGATGGCTTGCGAAGCGGAGAAAACCAGGGTGAGATTGACCCTGATTCCCTCTTTTTCGAGGGTATTGGCGGCTTTCACGCCTTCGAGGGTGCAGGGGATTTTGATGACGAAATTGGGTGATATCGCGGCGATTGCCCTTGCCTCTTTCACCATATCATCCTCTTTATCGAGATGAGGGTTGATCTCAACGGAGACCGGGAACCTATCTTTTCCCTCGAGCCCTTTTTCTTTCACCCATGTAGCGATATCGCCGATAGCCTCTTTGAAAGGCTTGCCCGAAGCCATGATGTGCTTGGGGTTGGTGGTCACTCCGTCAATGCGGTAGTTCTCGTAGGCGTAGTCGATTTCGTCCAGTTTTGCTGAATCCAGGAAAAATTTCATTTTGTCTGCTCCTTGTTTTTTATTGCTAGACTCGCGAATAGAGGCGCGAATCTCGAATCCTTTCTGTAGAAGGCGATGGGCAAGCCAAGCGGGGCTTCGACTTCCCCGTATCCTTCTTTCGTTTCCTTCTCGAGGAACATCTGAACCCACTCTCCTTTCGGGAGGTAGTATTTGTGGACCCTTTCTTTATCGCGAAGGACCGGCGAGACGAGAACATCCCTTCCAAAGAGATATTCTTTTTTGTTTCTGAAGCATTCCTCCTCATTGAAATGGAGGAAGAGAGGGCGGATCATCGGGGTATTGGTCTCGTAATACTCTTGATAGAGATATTCGCGATAAGGCTTGAGTTTTGCAAAGATTTCGGTGTTTTTCACGAATTCAGAGTATGTCGCCTCGTTATCGTATTGCACGTTATCCTGCGGGCGGTTCCCTTCATGGGTCCGATAAACGGGAGAGAAGATATTCATCTCGCTCCAGCGAAGAAAGAGCTCTGCGCTTCTCTTCATCGGGTAAAGGGCGGTTATGGTGGTGTAGCCGCCGATATCGCTGTGGATGACGCCAGCGCCAGAGCAGGCTAAAGAGATTGAGGATGGGATCACGCTCCCTAAACCGTATTCATCGCTCCAATCCACATGCTGGTCCCCATTCCACATCGAATTCGTGAATTGGAAGGTATGGCCATAGGCAGCGCGCGAGAAATAGAAGATCTCATCCTCTTTGCCGCATTCTTGCACAGCATCATATGAGCATTTGGCCCAAAGGGTTGGCCAGCGGTTATGGAGTTTATCGCTCTTTCCGCCATAAGCGACGCTGTCGGTGGGGAGATATTCCCCGAAATCAGCCATCCAGCCCGATAAGCCGTATTCGATCATGTTCTTTTTGATGATGTCGATATACCATCTTCTGGCCGTCGGATTGGTGAGATCGACGATGCCGGCGTTGAAGGTGGTACTCTTGATATGGTAGACAGAGCCGTTTTTGCGGCGGATGAGGAAGCCTTTCTTCTTGGCCTCGAGATATTGCGGGGCCCCTTCCTTCAAGAAGGTGTTGATGTAGCCCAAAAAGCGCTGGTCCCCATTCCACATCGAATTCGTGAATTGGAAGGTATGGCCATAGGC
>CAVKAR010000010.1:0-36278 GCA_963654425.1 Lachnospiraceae bacterium | reverse complement strand
CCTTCAGCCTCAATTGAAGGCTCTAACACATCAACGGGATCGAGAGTATTGTCCAAATCGAACAAAACGACTCTTTTTCCTATCTTTTTATAAAAGGATGGCTTTATCGCTCGGGCGCTGGAAGCGATAAAGGTAGGCAAAAAGGCTTTATTCATCATTCATCCTCGTCAAGCGGGTTCAAGGAGATAGCACCCTCATCCTTGTTTTTGCTCTCCTCGTCTTCCTTCTCTTCGCCTTCTTCCCCGAAAAGGGAGATTTGCTCAAAGGCGTTTTCGTCATCGAAAGGCATTTCGCCGCTTTCGGCTTGGCTTTCCTCGCTCACGGGCGGGGAGTAGCTTGCGATCGATTCATCGATTCGATCATCATCCTCGCGCCCTAAAGAGACGATACGCTCTTTGGCGGAAAACCCATCTGGGCGTTTTGCGTACTTCTCGGACGGGGTCAGATAGAGATCGGGGAAAGATACGGTATAGGATTCCCCGCTCGATAAAACCGCGTTATAGGAAAGCGGAGCCTCCTTATCTCCCACTTTGAAGGCGTAGAGAAGGGAATGCGGCTCATTCTTGAAGGTATTGAAAAGGCTCGTGGCTTTTTTGAGCCTAGAGGAAATGGCGATACGCGAGATATCGCTGACGCGAGCGTGAGCGCGGTCAGTGATAAGGAGTATCTTGCTCTTCTCGTCTGGGGCAAAGGAAAGAATGGAAGCTGCATCGGCGCCTTTGAAGTTTCCAGCTTTGATGCCGCCGCTTCTCGGGTTAGTCAAAGGGATCTCGTTTTCATTATAGAAAATGGCGAGCCCATTGCTTCCCATCACGAGGAGATCGCTATTGCCTGTCGAGAGGGCAACGTCCACCAAAGAGTCGGTGAGACCTGACAATTTCATAGCCGAAACGGGCTTGGAATATCTTACAACTGGGAAAGATGAGAGCTTGATGCGCTTTATCTGCCCGCGTTTGGAAAGCAAGACGATATTGAGATCGTCGCGGAATTTCTTCACGGAGAAGCAGCGAACGATTTTCTCATCCGGGGAAATCGAAACGAGCGCGTTGATGTGCCCGCCGATGTCATTCCATTTCGTTTCCTTGACCTCATTCACGGGAATATAGACGTAATTGCCTTTGCTTGTGAAGCCAAGGAGGAAATCGGTTGTTTTCACTAAGGCGTTGTAGACGATGACATCGCCTGGCTTCGTGCCCGGCTTAGACCCGTTATTGCCGCCTGAGCCGATGAAGCTCTTCACCGAGCTCCTCTTGATATAGCCGTCTTTGCTCACGACGAGGTGCGTGTCCTCTTCCGCGATGAGATCGCGCTTATCTATAGATAAATCAAGTTCGGAGGAATTCTCGATCTTCGTTTTTCTCTCATCGCCGTATTTCTTCGATATTTCCTTGAGATTGGTGATGATGACATCGAGAATTGCGCCATGATCGGATAAAAGGCCTTTCAAATACGCAATGTCTTTTTCAAGAGTATCGCGCTCATTCTCCAAAGTGACGATGTCGGTATGGGATAGTTTATATAAAGGCATCATGACGATAGCCTCGGCTTGAGGCTCAGAGAAAGCGAAAGCCGATTCGAGATTGAGCTTGCTGTCGGCTTTATCCTTGCTCTTTCTGATAATGGCTACGACTTCGTCTAAAATCGAGACGGCCTTGATAAGCCCTTCGACGATTGCGAGACGGCTCTCGTCTTTGTTCAAAAGGAAACGGCTTCTCCGCGTGATGACATCGCTTTGATGGGATATGTAGCAATCACAATAAGAGACGAGGGTCATCGTCTGCGGACGGCGGTCGACGATGGCGACCATATTGGCGCTATAGCCACAGCGCAAATCGGTTTTGCTCATGAGATATTTGAGCAAGGATTCGGGTTTGGCGTTGTCTTTGAGGTCGATTGCGATGCGTAGACCGCTCTTGTCGGTCTCATCGCGCACCTCATCGATCCCCGCCACCGTTTTATCGTGGCGGAGCTTGTCGATTTGGAAAACGAGTTTGCTTTTGATCACACCATACGGGATTTCGGTGATGATGATCTGTTTCCAATCCTCCCCGTCGATGATTTCGGCTTTCGAGGATATATCGATATGCCCGCGCCCCGTTAGATATATCGATTTAAGGCCATCGGATTCATAAATCACTCCGCCCGTCGGGAAATCAGGGCCCGGCATATAGGAAAGGAGGTCTTCGGCAGAGCAAGAAGGATGCTTGATGCGGTAGATGATGGCGTTATTGATCTCTTTGAGGTTATGAGGGGGGATTTCCGTGGCGATGCCTACGGCAATGCCCGTCGAGCCATTGGCGAAAAGATTCGGGAAAAAGCTCGGCAAAACGGTCGGCTCTTTCGAAGAATCGTCATAAGTGAGCTCCATATCGACAGTTTCCATGTCGAGATCGCGGACAAGTTCATTCGATATGGCGGAAAGTCGCGCTTCCGTATAACGCGGCGCGGCTGGCTCATCGCCATCCATCGAGCCGTTGTTGCCCTGGAAATCAACGAGGGGGTAACGCAAACGCCAATTCTGGGAAAGGTGAGCCAAGGCATCATAAATAGAAGCGTCGCCATGCGGATGGTATTTGCCCATGACATCGCCCACGATATGCGCGCTTTTCTTCGTTGGCTTATCGATGGTGTTATTCGTGACGGCCATATCGAAAACGATGCGGCGCTGAACTGGCTTCAAACCGTCTCTTGCATCAGGGATCGCACGCTCTTGGATAACGTCTTTGGCGTATATCCCGAAGCGCTCGCCCATGAGTTCATCCATCGCGGTCAAGCTGATGTTCTCGACGATTGGGGCTTCTTCGATTTTCTTTTTCGCCATCTTATTTCGCCCCTTTCTGCTTATCGACTTCCTTCATGAAGGAATCTTCCTCGTTGAAGGTGATGTTTTCATTGATCCAATCCCTGCGCAATGCCGCGTCTTTTCCCATGAGGATGGAGATGCGCTTCTCCACCACAAGCGGGTCTTGGATGTCGACGCGCAAGAGAAGACGCGTTTTCTTGTTCATGGTCGTCGAAGCGAGCTGATCGGCGTTCATCTCGCCGAGACCTTTGTAGCGGTTGATGCCGTATCCTGGGCCGATTTTCGCTTTCGCTTCCTCAAGTTTGCTATCATCCCAAACATAAATGAATTTCTTCTGATCGCTCTTTTTATACACTCGGTATAAGGGAGGACAAGCGATATAGACCATACCGTTATCGATAAGCGGCTTCATGTAATTGTAGAAGAAAGTCAAAAGAAGGATTTGGATGTGGGCGCCATCGACATCGGCATCGGTCATGATGATGATTTTGCCATAGTGTGATTCCTTGACGTCAAAATCCTGCCCCACTCCCGCCCCGATTGTCTGGATGAGCGTCGAGAATTCCTCGTTCTGGAGCATGCGCTCCATCGTGATGGAATCGGTGTTAAGCGGCTTTCCGCGGAGAGGCAAGATGGCTTGATGGATCCTGTCACGGCCGTTTTTGGCGCTGCCGCCGGCCGAATTGCCCTCGACGATGAATAATTCATTTTGGGCGTAATCCTTCGATTGGGCCTGAGCCAATTTATCGGAGATGATGAAATCCTGGGTCTTCTTTTTGCTCGCGTTCCCTCTAGCGGCTTCTCTCGCTTTTCTCGCCGCTTCCCTTGCTTCTTTCGCGGCTTGGCATTTCTTGATGAGGTTTATTGCGAATTCCTTGTGCTCGGTGATGTAATAAGTGAACTGATCGCAAGTGAAGCTGCTGCAGGCTTGGAATGCGTCAGGCGTGCCAAGTTTACCTTTTGTCTGGCCTTCGTATTCGAGCTTGTTCTCCGGTATTTTGACGGAAACGACATAGGTCAACCCCTCGCGGAGGTCATTCCCGTCGATCCTGTCTTTGTCTTTGATGACGCCATTTGAGATGCCCCAGTCGTTGATGGCTTTCGTAAGACCGCTCTTGAAGCCGTCTTCGTGCGTGCCGCCAGCGGCGGTTCTCACGCCATTGGCGTAACTCAAAGGATGATCGCTGTAATCGCTTTGGCACCACTGCATCGCGATCTCGATTTTGATCGGCGAATTCTTATCCTCGAAATCGATGATGTCGCCAAGCGGGGTTTTGTTCGATGTCAGATTCTCGACGTATTCCCTTAAGCCGTTCTCGTAATAGAATTCGTGGCTCAGCCCCGTGCGCTCATCTTTTAAGACAAAGCGGACTTTTTTGCAGAGGAAAGCGTCTTCCTGAAGGTGATTATAGATAGTGTCCCATTTGAATTCGGTGGTCGAGAAAATCTTTCCATCCGGCTTAAAGCGTATCGATGAACCGTGCTTTTTGGTATCTCCGATCCTCTCTAAGGGCGTTTCTAATTCCCCGCCATTATGGAAACGGATGTGGTAGATCCCGCCTTCGCGGCAAACGGTGATATCGAGCCATTCGGACAAGGCGTTTGTGACAGTCGCCCCGACCCCGTGAAGGCCAGCGCTTGTCGAATAGACCTTGCTATTGAACTTGCCACCGCTATGGAGGGTCGTGAAAATGAGCTGCACCGCCGGCATGTGGCTCGCTTCGTGCATATCGACGGGGAGCCCACGCCCTTCATCGTCGACTTGGACGGAGCCGTCTTTGTGGATGGTCACGCTTATTTTGCTTCCGTAGCCGTTTGCGGCTTCATCGACCGCGTTATCGACGATTTCCCATACCAAATGATGCAAACCGGTCGCGTTTGTGGATCCGATATACATGCCAGGTCTTTTCCTGACCCCTTCCATTTCGCTCAAAAGCTCAATGTCTTTCGCGCGATACTCTTGTTCAGCTTTCTCAAAATCAACCATGATGACGTTATCCAAAAAATATTCTTTCGCATTATACGCTTTTCTCGACTTTTTGCACACCCTATTAATAAATTAATAGACGTTATTTCCCGCTTTGTCCGACTTTTTCCTTTGAGCATCGGCATCGTTGCAAGAAGGGCGCATCTCATCGATAATTGAGCCGCGAAAAGAGAAAAGAATGAACATACTTTGGAATATTCTGACAGCGTTTGCCTTTGCCCTATTTGGGTATCTAATAGGTGCCATTCCGACTGGCGTTATCATCGGGAAACTCTTTTTCCACAAAGATCCGCGGAGCGAGGGATCGCATGGCTCAGGTGGCACGAATTCATCTCGCGTTTTGGGCAAAAAGGTAGGCGTTATCGTCATAACGCTCGATATCCTCAAAACGACATCCGTCATTTGGCTCGGCTATATCGCCCTCGCTTTCTCGCCGCTAAAAGATGTGATCGAGTTATGGGACAACGGCCTTTTCTATCTCTGGCTCTCCGTTTTCTGTTGCGCCCTCGGGCACTGCTATCCAATCTATATATCTTTCAAAGGCGGAAAGGCCGTCGCGTGTTTCATGGGGAGCACCGGCGGAGCTTCCTATTTGCTCTTCGCTCTCGATTTCCTCGTTTTCTTCTCGGTCTATAAAATCGGCAAAAGGAGGAACGTCGTATCTTTTGCAAGCATCATTTCCTCGCTTATTTTGACCCTTTTGACTTGGCTATTCGTCATTATCGACGCCTTCGGGGCCGACTTATCGATTCTCTCATGGAATTTTGGGACCGTCTTGACGATTTGCCCGTGTTGGGAAGAAGGCCTTTTCACCACTTTGATTATGGCACTGCTTATCTTCCGCCACCGCGAGAATATCGTTAGACTCAAGAGCAACAAAGAGAAGCCTTATAACTTATTTGGTAAATAGTTAGTACATTTTTAGTAATGATATGATTTTTAAATAAATTCGATGCTGCCGAATCTTTTTTATATGCTTTTGAAATAGACTAGATAAAACATAAATGAAAAAGCGGCCTTTTTGAGGCCGCTTTCAATTGTCGTTTTTCTCTTATTGATTATCCATGTTCTTGCGAACGGAATTCATCACGGCGCGAATCTGCGCTTCCGATGGCTTCCGCCCCATTTGCATGTACATAGCCCTGATCATGTTCTCGTTGATCGGCGGGTTCTTTTTGAGTTGGCTTTTGATAAGGGCTCTAGCCCCGAAGAAGCCGCCTGCTAAACCAATCACTAGGGCTGCCATCACTAAGCCGAACCAGCTTGGATCCCAGCTCATGATTAGGCTCTCCCGTCGTATTTGCCAGTCGTGGTGTCGACCGAAATCTTATCGCCAGGGTTGATGAAGAGCGGGACGCGGATCTTCATTCCGGTTTCGAGGGTAGCGTCTTTGCTTCCGCCATTGGTGATGGTGTCCCCTCTCACCCCTGGCTCGCAGTCGCTGACGGTGATGGCGACTTTCGCCGGAAGCTGGACTCCGAGGATTTCCTCATCGAAGCTCATGATGATGACTTCGAGATTCGGAACGAGATATGGGGCTTCATGCTCAAGGTTCTGATGGCCGATTTCGACCTGATCATAGGTCTTTGGATCCATGAAAACGTAGGTTGTGCCGGAATCATAGAGATATTGCATCGTCTTTTTGTCAAGGCGCGCTTCCTCCACGTCATATCCGCTATTTCTCGCTAATTCTGTGATGGCGCCGGTGCGGACGTTCTGGACCTTGATCTTCGCGACCATCTTTCTCATCGCTGTTTTGTTGAGAAGGATATCGATGACGCGATAAAGGATCTTCTCATCAATAAAGTAATTGCCTGGGCGTAATTCGGTGACGTTCATAAATAAAAACTCCTTTAAACTCTGTAACCGGGGAATATTCTACTCCTCATCTTCTTAAGAAGGTACCCCCATTTCGCGCCTAAACGAGGTGAAATCCGGGATTGAAGCGCAGCTCATTATCAAGCGTAGTGCTCTCACCATGCCCTGGATAGACTTTCGTCTCTTTCGGTAGCTTCGAGAGTTTCTTCAAACTTGAGCCGACGAGTCTCTCGTTTCCGGAGGGGAGATCGCATCTTCCATAGCTTAGATGAAACAAAGTATCGCCGCTAATAAGGGCGTTTTCATTCTTGAGGTAATAGCAAAGGCTCCCTTCGGTGTGAAAAGGGGTCGCGATGACCTCAATTTCCCCGACTTCGGGGAAAAGGAGCCTCTCGCCGCCTAGCAATATTTCGATCTTCCCCCAGGATATCTCTAGCCCTTCCAGAAGATTGTATTTGCTTTCGTAAAGGAATTTTTCATCCTCTGCGGATAGATAAAGAGGCGCTTTGTGTTCCAAATTGAGGAGGCCTAAGATGTGATCGTAGTGGCCATGGGTGAGCAAAATGGCTTCCAAAGAGGAATAATGGGCATCGATATAGCGATCCAAGCGGCCATTTCCATTATCGCCAGGATCGACGAGGATGCACCCTTTCCCTCTCTCGCCGATGAAATACGTATTGCAAAGGGATGGATTCCCTGAAAGTTTCTCAATCATATCGTTCAACAAAAAAGGCCCGTGGCGGGCCGATTCATTATTTGCCTTCTTTATGAAGCGTCTCTTTATTGCAGCGGGAGCAATATTTTTTGATCTCCATTTTGTTAGGATGGGTCTTTTTGTTGCGCGTGGTGATGTAATTGTGCTCACCGCATTCACTGCATTTTAAGATTACTTGATCACGTTTGCTTGCCATATCTACTCACTCTTCTTTCTTTTCGCGAGCGTTATAGTAGCACAACGAAAAATCTAAATCTATCTTTTTAAGAACCATTCTCTTTCTTTTTCTTCCCTCCTCTCTTTTAAGGTATACTAAAGGGCGAAAAGCTATGATTAAACGTGAACAAACAAGACAAATACGCATAGGGAATCTGTCTATCGGCGGCTCCAGCCACGTCCTCATCCAATCGATGGCGAATATCAAGACAAGCCATGTCGAGAAAGTGGCAAAGCAGATAAACGAATGCGCTGGATACGGGGCCGAGCTTTTTCGGGTTTCGGTATTAGACGAAGAAGACGCCAAAGCCATCAAAGAGATAAAAAGGATGGTCTCCATCCCTTTGGTGGCCGATATCCATATCGATTACCGTTTGGCTCTTCTTTCTTTAGAAAGCGGAGTCGACGCTATCCGCATAAACCCCGGGAATATCGGGGAAAAATGGAAAGTCGAGAAAGTCGTATCCGCATGCAAGGAAAAAGGCGTGCCGATTCGTATCGGCGTCAATTCGGGATCGCTCGACAAAAGCATATATTGCGGAAGGGAGACCATAAGAGCCTCTTGGCTTGTCGAAAGCGCCAAAAAGCACGTGAAAATACTCGAAGATCTCTCTTTCCATGACATCGTCATCAGCTTGAAGGGCTCGAACGTCTTAGAAACCATCGAAGCTTACCGTCTTGCCGCAGAGACCTTCCCCTATCCTTTGCATTTAGGCATCACGGAAGCTGGGCCGAAAGACGTTGGACTGATAAGAAGCGCCGCCGGCCTTTCCCCGCTTCTTCTCGAAGGGATCGGCGATACCATCCGTATCTCTTTGAGCGATGAGCCGAAAGAGGAAGTGAAGGCCGCTTCGCGCCTCTTGCATGATTTGGGGCTCAAAGACGATTATCCGACCTTCATCTCCTGCCCAACGTGCGGAAGGACCGAGGTTGAGCTCATCCCTTTGGCCAACAAAGTCAAAAACTATCTTGAAGAGAGGCATATCAACAAAGTCGTGGCCATCATGGGCTGCATCGTCAATGGGCCAGGAGAGGCTAGGCACGCCGATTTGGGGGCGGCGGGCGGAAACGGCCTTTGGGTCATCTTCAAAAAGGGCGAAGTCATCAGGCGCGTGAAAGATGAAGAAGTTTACGAGGCTCTAAAAGAGGAAATCGACCGCTTATAGGGAGAGTTTTTCCCTCCATCCTTCTTCGTAGACGCCGCTTCTAAGCATCTCAATCTCTTTTTTATAAGGATAGATTGTCTCTTTTCCATTATTGACCACCGGCGTTTCAAGGATTTTGGGGACGGCCATCAAAAGAGGCTCTTTTACCCATTTTTCCAGTGTGGCAAAGCCAATCGTGCCATAACCGATATTGGCGTGCCTGTCTTTGCGGGAGGCTCGTTCATTGTTTGAATCATTGAGATGGATGGCTTTGATAATGGAAAGAGGGAGATAAGAGGAGAATTCATTCAATAAGGATGATGGATCGCTCACATCGTATCCGGAATCGGAGAGGTGACAAGTGTCGAGGCATATCCCGATTCTCTCCTTTTTCCTCACTCCCCCATAAATCTCCTTGAGTTCTTCGAAAGAAGAGCCGATTTCGCTTCCTTTCCCCGCCATCGTCTCAAGAAGGATAGTTACTTCGCTCTTATCTTCATCAAGCACTTCGTTGAGCCCTTCGATAAGGCAAGCGATGCCTTTTTCTTTGCTTTCACCGACCGAACTCCCTGGATGAAGGACCAATTTATCGGCATGAAAAGCCTCCACTCTTTTAAGCTCTTCGAGCAAAAAACGCTTCGAGAGGTCTCTTGTCTCTGCTTTTAGGGGGTTGGCGAGATTGATGATATAAGGGGCGTGGACGATGATTTTGTCAAGCGGGAAAGAAAGAGAGGAAAGAAGCGAGTATCCTTCTTCGATCTTCAGCTCTTCGACTGGCAGCCTGCGCGTATTCTGCGGGGCTCCAGTATAGAACATGAAGGCGTTTTCGCCCCATTCAAGCGCTTTTTTGGCCGTCCCTTCGTAAAAAGAAGGCGAAGAAAGGGAAATATGGCTGCCTAAATACGTTTCTTCCTTCATTCTTCCCCTCTCCCTTTGCGCGCCTCGGCCTTGAATTTCTTGCTTAGCTCTTTGCGCACGCTTTTCTGAATCGCTTTCCTTCTGTATTTGCGTTTCACTTTCTCGATGGCGTATTTTTCTTTCTTCTTATACCCCGGCTTGACCTCATTTTTCCGATGCTTTGCCTTCGTTATCTTGATTTCAGTGGCCTCATCTTCATTTAGGAAAGCCTTCTTTTTCCGGAGTTTCGTTTTCGGCAATAAGCCGACCGGATCTATTTTCAGCTCACCTCCTCGAAGCGAATAGAAGTCGAATTTCACGCCTTCTTCTATCAAAGCCAAAGGCAGTTTTACGGTGTCATCGTTATAGAAAACCCATGAATCGCCACTCTTCCCGAAGCGCCCCGTCCGCCCAGCTCGATGATGATAGAATTCGAGATCATTCGGCAAATCGATCGAAATGACGTCGCTCACGTCCTCGATATCCATGCCACGGCTAAGCAAATCGCTTGAGACGATGAGCGGCACTTCGTTGCTCCTTATCGCGCGAAGGGCCTTCTTGCGGCTTCTTTCGTCGAGATCGCCGGTGAAATAAATGGCCTCTCTCCCAACGGAGGAAAGATAGCGATGGATCTCCCCGACTTTTTCTTTTGTGCTAGCGAAGACAATGCATAGATACGGCTTGATGATATCGAGCAAGGCCAATAAGCTTTCCCCATCCCCTTGATGCTTGGTGTCCACGAGGTGATGGCGGACCGAATATGAGGTATTCGTGTTTTCACTCTCATATTCGAATTCGCTCCCGACGAATTTGGAGAGCTCGACTTTGAGATTTTCCTTCAGGGTTGCGGAAAATACGAGTATTTGCGGTTCTTTGAGGATAGAGAACAAATCGGCGATATCCTCGAAATAGCCTAAATCGAGAAGCATATCGGCTTCATCCAGCACCACGCTTCTGACGCTTTGAAGAGAGAGGGCGTGCTCTTTGACGAGGATCTCATGTATTCTCCCCGGCGTCCCGATCACGATATGGGGAGAGGAGGATAAGCCTTCGAGATTGTCGCTTGAAGAGGCCTCGCTAGTGAATAGCCTTACCTTGAGCTTAGGGAAAAAGCGGATGAATTGCCGGGTAAAATCATATGTTTGCCTAGCTAGCTCGCGCGTTGGGCAAATAACGATATCCTGGAGTCTCGAAAGATTGAGGTCGGCTTTCGCTAAAAGGGGGATAAGATAAGCATGCGTCTTCCCACTTCCCGTCGCGCTCTGCGCAAGAAGCGATTTCCCTTGCAGGGCCTTCGGTATGACGACGCTTTGGACTTTGCTTGGCTCTCTGTAGCCGAGCTTATTGAGCGCATTCACGAGTTCGCTCGATAGATTGTATGCTTTGAAAGATCCCATAAACAGTGAAATTATAGAGGCAAGGAGAGAAAAACTCTACCTTTTAGGATATAATCGGGACGTTATGAAAGTATACACCTATGAACCGCATTCTTATTGCTCAGGCGTGGTAAACGCCTTCCTTTTGGCCAAAAGGGCAAAGAAGGAAAACCCCGATAAGGATATTTATCTCCTGGGCTCATTGGTGCATAACGAAGAAGCCATCAAAGAGCTGGAGAGGGAGGGCTTTACCCTGCTTGACGAGCGGAAAGAGGATCTTCTTTCTTCCTTAAAGAGGCTGCCTAATGGCTCCGTGCTCGTCTTTTCAGCCCATGGGCACCCGAAATCCTATGACGATATCGCGAAAGAAAAAGGCCTTATCGTCTATGACGCCACCTGCGAGAAGGTGAAAAAGAACCTTGAGGCGATCGCCTATTTCCTCCATGCGGGGAGAGAGGTCATCTTCTTGGGCGAGAAAGGGCACCAAGAAGCCATCGCCTCAGTTTCGATCGGGGAGAAAGTTTTCTTCATCGACGCGAAAAAAATAAGCGAATTCGATTATGCGAAAGTGAAAGACAAAGCCCCCGCTTTCCTCTCTCAAACCACGATGGGCGATGAGGAGGTGCGGCTCGCGAGCGGTTCCCTATTAGAGAAAATCCCGGGTCTATTCATCCTCGATAGCCGCTGCGAAAGCACCAAAAAACGCCAATTCGCCTTGCGCATCGCCCCAAAAGAAGCTGACCTCATCGTGATTTTGGGTTCCTTAACGAGCAATAACACGATGAAACTTGTCTCTATAGCCAAAGAGAGCCATCCCGAGGCTAGGGTCTTCCGCGCCCTTGATTTGGAAGAGCTCAAAAAGAAGGATTTGCGCCCTTATTCCTATTGCATTCTCGCTAGCGGCGCCTCCACTTCCCCTCGCGTCTATAAAGAATGTCTTTCCTATCTGGAATCGCTTTGAAGTCCCAAGGCGCTTTTGATGAGCCCGTTCTCTTTCAAAAGCGCTTTTTCTTTTTCCTTCGGCAAAGAAGAGGAAAGAAGAATCCCCTCATTGATCTTCAGCCTTCTTTCGTAATATCGTCTCCATTCCTCGCTTTTCCTTTTTAGCTCTATCGGGCCGAAAAAGAGCTCCTCTTCGCTGTATTTCGCTTTTTTCTCCGCTTTTTCGAAAAGATAGATGCAATATGGCTTCCCCTTATCGAAAAGGAAGATATCGTCGGTTGGGCAAAAAGAGCGCTCGGCGAGAAAAGATATGAGAGCTGGGTATTCTGAATGCGCGTCGATGACCATGTAGTCGATGCTTTCCAGTTTCTTCTCGCCTCTAAGGAGGATATCGCGGATAAGCAGCCCTCCCATTCCGGCGAGAATGAGGCCGTTCACTTCTTTTGGAAGCTCGTCTAAGCCATCGGAAAGGGAGACTATGATCTTAGAGGAATAGCCAAAAGAGGCGATGCGCTTCTTCATGCTCATGTATGGGCCTATTTTGTTATCGATCGCAACGGCCCCCTCTGCTATCCCCCGGGAGATCAGCTCAATCGGGACATAGGCATGATCGCTCCCGACATCGGCGACAAAAGAGCCTTTTTTCACGAAGGAGATGATGGCCTCAAGCCTTTTAGAGCAATTCGCCATAGCCTTTATTAAGCGTCTTTTTCATTTTCCAAAGCGCTTTCTCCTTCTTTTGGCGGATCCTTTCGCGGGTGCAGTTGTAGCTTTTGCCGATCTCTTCAGCCGATTCCGCTTTTCTCCCATCGAGCCCGTAGTAGCGGCATATAATATCGAGTTCCTGCTCATTGAGCTCCTTCATGCAGAGGGCGATCTGACGCATTTTATCTTCCTGCTCAATGCTCTTTTTGATTGCGAGCTCGCTCCCTTCGTCGGCCTCGAAATCACCGATTTCGCCTTCGCTTTCATCGCTTATGCGCTCATTGAGGGAGATGGCATGACTTTTCGAGAAGGCGTCAAGCTCTTTGATTTTCCCTTCGCTCAAGGAGGGGAAAAAGGAAATAAGTTCCTCATCGCTTGGTTCTTTCCCTAACCGCGCCGCGAGTTCGCCGCGATGACGCTTGAGGCGGGCTATCTCCTGTTCTTTGTAGGTAGGGATGCGGAGGACGTTTTTGCTCTCATCGATGCCTCTGGCGATCGCTTGCCTGATCCAATAAGTGGCGTAAGTGGAGAATTTGAATCCTTTTGCGTAATCGAAGCGGTCGACGGCCTTGATGAGCCCCTCGTTTCCGCTTTGGATGAGGTCGGCGAAAGGGACGTCGTTGCGCCTATATTGGCTCGCGATATCGATGACAAGGCGGAGATTGGAAGTGATGAGCTTTTCTCTCGCTTTCTCCCCTTCCGCGATGATTTTTTTGATGTTTTTATCCGCTTCTTTCTCTTTCGAAGCGGCTTTTTTGGCTTTTTTGCCCTTCATCATCCTCTCACCGAGATCCTGCTCTTCCTCTTTCGAAAGGATCGGGTATTTGCCCATCTCGCTGAAATAGACGGATAAGCCGGATGATAAAGATGAGGAAGAGAGGCTCCCTTCCTCCGCTTCCGTATAAATCCCTTTTTCGCAAAGAGAGGAAGAAAGGCGTTCGTAATTCTCCTCGCTTAAGGAGAATTCATCGAGAAGCTCCAATAGATCCGCTCTATGAAAAGAGCCTTTTTCCTTTTTGATGGCTTTGGCTCTCTTTAAGGCTTTTTCCAGTGCTTCTTCCAAATTCTCTCTCCTTATTTCTTGTTTGTATCAGGGCCAGTTTGAGCGAAGGTATCGCGGTAATCGCCGAGCTTTTTGGCGCGGGTCGGATGGCGGAGTTTGCGGATCGCTTTAGCCTCGATCTGGCGGATTCTCTCGCGGGTGACGCCGAATTCCTTCCCGACTTCCTCCAAGGTCCTCGGGCGGTTATCGTCTAGGCCATAGCGGAGGCGAAGGACTTTCTCTTCGCGCTCTGTGAGGTCTTTCATGATTTCGTATAGCTCGTCTTTGAGGAGCGATTTCGTGGTGTATTCCTCAGGCGACTGGGCCTCTTTGTCCTCGATGAAATCCCCTAAATGGCTATCATCTTCTTCCCCTATCGGCGTTTCAAGGGAGACTGGTTCCATGGCGATGCGCTGGATTTCCCTGATGCGCTCGGGGGAAAGAGCACCATCCATTTTTTTGCTGATCTCCTCGGCTGTGGGGTCACGCCCGAGCTCTTGGACGAGCTGGCGCTGGACGCGCGTCATCTTGTTGATGGTCTCGACCATATGGACGGGGATGCGGATGGTTCTGGCTTGATCGGCGATCGCCCTCGTGATGGCTTGGCGGATCCACCAAGTGGCATAAGTCGAGAACTTGAATCCTTTGGTGTAATCGAATTTCTCGACGGCTTTGATCAAGCCCATGTTCCCTTCTTGAATGAGGTCAAGGAAATGCATCCCGCGCCCCACATAGTGCTTGGCGATGGAGATGACGAGACGCAAATTCGCGGTGATGAGCTTGTTTTTGGCGTTTTGCCCCTCATCCACCGTGCATTTGGTGAGGAAAATCTCTTTCGAGGGGTAATTGAAACGAATGGTTTTTTTCCATTGATCGTAGCTAAGCTCCCCGTTCTCTTTTTTGTATTCGTCATAGAAGCCCTGGAGTTTCTCCTCGGCTTCTTCCCCGAGGACGATCTGCTTCGCTAGCTCAGTTTCCTCTTTGGCGGTGAGCAAATCCACTTTCCCGATTTCCTTGAGGTACATTTTCACGGAGTCGTTGACTTTGACCTCGCCCGATTGCAGCTTGCTGAAATCATCGATAGCCTCGACTTCGTCTTTCTCATCGCTCTCTTCGCTCAATTCCTCATCGGCTTCCATCTCCTCGTTTTGCTTTTCAAGGTCGATTTCACCGACGTCGGCATCATCGAGCGGCATATCCTCTTCATCCGAGATGATTTTGATTCCGCTCGCCTCGAAAAATTCGATGAGCCCTTCATAGTCATCCTCGCTCAAATCGTATTTGCTCGTGATGTCCATGATCTCGCCTTGGTTGAGCTCGCCTTTCTCTTTCCCGACGGAAAGAAGGTCCTTTTTGAGCTTGGCGATCAGGTTTTCCTGCTCTTCGCCTTCATCATCGACGATCAAATCATCGTCGACGCTCTCTTCCTCTTCGATTTCCTCTTCGTCCGTTTTCTTGTTTTTCTTGTTTGCCATGGTCTTTCTCCTTTTGCTTTTCCTCTAGTTTTCGTTATCGCTTTTCTTGATATGGTTCGTCTCGATGTCTTTGCTGCGTCTAATAGCCACTCTTATCCTCTCTTCGTCGGTATTCGCGCTTCGGTATTCGCTTTCGCACTTCCTCCTCGCGTTATAATCGGCTCGCGCTTTCTTGATGGCTTTCCCTATCTCCTCGAAGGAAGAAGGGGTCAAGGGGATATCGAGAGCCTCTTCGTCTATTCCCATAAGCTCCTCGATCAAGCTTTTTTTGTCGGCTAGATCCATCGACTCGATGATGCTTATGAGAGAAGAGACGGAGAAGGAGGAAGAGGAGGCCTCATTAATGATATTGGCGAGCTCATTGAGCGTCGGATCGAAGAAGTTATCGATGTTTTTCGTGAAGTAGTCGATAGCTTCTTTACTCTCTAACATGCAGATGAGCATTTGCCGCTCAGCATTATATAAACGCCTATAAGCCTTCCTTTCTTTGTCTTTGCGGAAGTTTGCGCTTTCCTTTTTCGGCGCGAGGAGCCCATAGCTTTCCGTTTCCGCGGAAAGGGAGGTCGCGTAGGAGCGGAGCTGCTCGCGGATCGTATCGGGAAGATAGCCTGTGGCCTTCGAAAGCTTATTGATGTAATCGTCGCGCTCCACCCCTGCTTTGCTCCTAGCGAGGAATGGCAGGAAATGATTGAGCGCTTTCTGCTTTTCCTCACTCGTGGAGAGGCTTTTCACATGCAAATAATAAGAGAGCTGGAATTCGAAGGGGTCGACGAGCGAATTCATTTTCTTCTTGAGGGCTTCCGCCCCATCTTCCTTATAAATATCGTCAGGGTCGCGCTCATCGCTCTCGTTTAGCACCAAGCGGAAGGGGATTCCGCTTTTTTGGAGGGAGGCGATCGCTTTCATCATCCCCATTTGCCCCGGGTCATCGCCATCTAGGCATAGGCGCACCTCGGCCCCGAGCTTCCGCAAAAGGGAGATATGCGAGGCGCTTAGATTCGTCCCCATGAGGGCTACGGCGCTCGTTAAGCCGGCTTTCCCGAGGGAAATCGTATCCATGAAGCCCTCTAGCACATAAACATATCCCTCATGTCGCGCGCTTTTTCTCGCGTTTTGGTAATTGTAGAGGATCTCGCCTTTATGGAAGATCTTCGTTTCCGGGGTATTCACGTATTTGGGGCCTGGGTCTTCATGCAACCTCCTCGCGGAGAAGCCGAGCACCTGCCCATAAGCATCGAAAAGCGGGAAGATGAGGCGACCGGCGTTGTTGTCGCTCGTGCCGCTCGCTTTCGCCAGAGCGATCCCGATATCCTCGATCGATTTGAGGGAATGCCCTTTCGCCTGGAGATATTGGACCGTCTTTTTCCCGTCAATCGGCGCGTAGCCTAGGCCGTATTTGGCGATATCCTCTTCATTGAGACCTCTTTTGGCAAGGTAATTCCTGGCCTCCTCCCCTTCTTTCGTGGAAAGGGAATAACGGTAATAGGCTTGGAGGTCATTGATGCATTTTTGCAGGGCCTCGATGCTTGGGTCGATTTTTTTGACGGCCGTTGTTTGCTTCGCTAAGCGGGGATCGGAGAAGCCGACGAGATCGGCTAATTTCCTGACTGCATCCTCGAAGCCGATTTTCTCGTAATTCTGGATGAAGGTGATGGCGTTGCCTCCTTCTCCGCAAGAGAAGCATTTGTAGATTTGCTTCTCCCTTGAGATATTGAGGGAAGGATGCTTATCGTCATGGAAAGGGCAAAGAGCAAGGTAGCTCCTTCCTTTCTTGATGACGTGGATATAAGAGGAAATGACATTCACGATATCCGCGCTTTTCAAGAGATTCTCAATCACGCCATAGTCAATCATTTTATATTCATTATCCTCTTCATATTATAAATAATATGTATCTACTATTTTTCTACTGGTTTTCTACTTGCTTTAAAAGAAGCACTTCTCTTGGAAATAAGCGATAAGCTCGTTAATAGGAAGCCGCACCTGTTTCATCGAATCGCGTTCCCTGACGGTGACGCAATCGTCGTTTTCCGTCTCGAAATCAATCGTGACGCAATATGGGGTGCCGATGGCGTCCTGCCTTCGATACCTTTTGCCAATGGAAGCCGTTGCATCGTATACGCAGGAGAAATGCTTATTGAGCAAGGAGAGGATTTCATTGCCTTTCCCCTCGAGTTTCCTCGAAAGCGGCAAAACCGCGATCTTATAAGGGGCTAAAGGGGTAGCTAGATGCATGACGATGCGGCTATCGCCGCCCTCTAAGGCTTCTTCGTCGTAGGAATCCACCATCACCATGAGCATGAGGCGGTCTAAGCCCATCGATGGCTCGATGACATAAGGGAGGTAGCGTTCGTTGGTGTCAGGATCGAAATAAGTGAGATCCTGCTTGCTGTAATTCTGATGACGCGATAAATCGTAGTCGGTGCGATCGGCGACGCCGAGTATTTCGCCCCACCCTAAACTCGGGAAATCGTATTCGACATCCGTCGTCGCTTTCGAGTAGAAAGCCAATTCGGCCGGCTCATGATCGCGGAAACGGAGATTTTCGGCTTTCGGGCCGAGGGATTCGACGAATTTGAGGCAATAATCCTTCCAATAGGCAAACCATTCCAAATCGGTTCCCGGCTTGCAGAAGAATTCCATCTCCATTTGCTCGAATTCCCTTGTGCGGAAGGTGAAATTCCCAGGGGTGATCTCGTTGCGGAAGCTCTTGCCGGCGTTGCAGATGCCAAATGGTATCTTTTTCCGGCTCGCGCGCTGAACCGCCTTAAAATCGACGAAAACGCCTTGGGCGGTCTCTGGGCGGAGATAGACGGTGCTGCTATTATCCTCGGTCACGCCGATATGGGTCTTGAACATCATGTTGAATTTGCGGATCGGGGTGAATTCGCTTTTGCCGCAATTAGGGCACTTCAAGATATGCTCCTTCATGAATTTGTCCATATCTTCGAAACTCATCCCATCGACATCGACATCGCTATATTGCTCATGGATAAGGGAATCCGCCCGATGACGGGCATGGCAATATTTGCAGTCGACCATCGGATCGTTGAAAGTCGAGACGTGGCCTGTGGCCTCCCAGACCTTCGGGTTCATCAAAATCGCGGCATCGATGCCGACATTCGTGGGGCTCTCCTGCACGAATTTCTTCCACCACATCGCCTTGATGTTCTTTTTTAGCTCAGCGCCAAGAGGGCCATAATCCCATGTGTTGGATAAGCCGCCATAAATCTCGCTGCCTGGGAAAACGTAGCCGGAGGTGATAAGATGCGAGGTTATTTTCTCGAATTCGAATTTATTTGCCATATAACAATAAAAAGCCTTTCTTTCGACGGGTGTATTGTAAGTTTGCCCGTGGTTGCGTCAACCCTATATAAGTGAACTTTAGATCGAAGAGGCCAATACCGGCAAACTCTTGAACCGAAGGGAGACGGCATCCTTTACGTATTGGGATAAACTTTCGATTATCTCTAAGCATTCCTTATCTTCGAAGCTGATTCTGGAAAAGGAGGAAAGAGGGCAGCGGAAGATGTAGCGGAAGATTTCAAGATATCGTTTCTTCGGATATATCGCCGAAGGTATCTTGCCTTCTTTTTCGCATACGAAGCCCCCTTCGGAAAAATCGATGCCGGTGATTTTCCTTTTGCTTGAGCAATAAACGCATTCATCGACGTTCAAGCCGTATCCCTCTAACTCGATCAGCTTTGCGAAATATATGAGTGAGGCCGTTAAGGGCGAGAAGCCGTTTTCGATGGCTTTAAGCGCCTCTTTGAGCCATAAATAGGCTTCTTTGGCCTCTTCCTCCATGATGAGTTTGGCGGAGAGCTCGTTGATGAAGGAAAGAGAAGCCATGCTTTTAAGGTCGTCTTTGTAGGGAGGCGGAATCAAAAGCATGCCTTCCTTCAAGGAATACAGGCCGCCTTTTTCCGATAAAAGGAAAGAGGAATAGGATAAAGGCAAAAGGGATGGGGCGTTTTTGCTTCCCGTCTTTTTGACGCCATAGGCATGAAAGGAGAGGAGACCTTCTTCTCCACAAACGGTAACGATGCGATCGCTATCTTTGTATTCGGATAGGCGGATGATATAGCCTTCAGCCTTCTTATTCGCCATCTTCTTCGCTGTAGCCGAAACTCTTGAGCTTATCCGGCCGATTCCTCCAATTGGCTTCGTGACGCACCTTGATGATGAGCTCGACCCTTTTCTTCCATTCTTTTTGGAGGTTCCTTCTCGCGGTCATCGATATTTTTTTGATCATCTCCCCGCCTTTTCCGATGAGAATTGCCACTTGCCCTTCTTTCTCGACGTAAATGGAGGAGGTTATTTTGACGATGTCCTTGCTTTCTTTGAAAGAATCGATGGTGACGGCCGCTTGATGAGGCACCTCGTCTTTGCAAAAATGGAGGATTTCGCTCCTGATCATCTCTTTGGCGGCGAACACCTCGTCTTTGTCGGTATAAACATCATCTCCGAAATACATCGGCCCTTCCGGAATGACCTCTTTCACCGCCTCTTTCACTTCCTTGAGGCCGAAATTGGTGAGGGCGCTCATCTGGAGGATACGCGCTTCAGGGTAAATAGAGACATAATGCTTGAGGAGCTTTTCCATATCCGGGGCTCTTGCTAAATCTATTTTGTTGATGACGATGAAAAGAGGGCAGCGTAGTTTGAGGGAGGAGAGGATCTTATCGTCTTTGGAAGTGTCGAGATTCTCTGCGCTCACGATATAAATGGCGGCATCGGCGCCGCTTAAGGAGCTTCTCGCCTCTCTGTTCATGTATTTATCGAGCGTCCCTTCCCCTTCGAAAAGCCCAGGAGTATCGATGAAAACCATCTGAGCGTCCTTATTCTGGAGAATACCGTCGATATTGTCGCGCGTGGTCTGAGGCTTTGGGGAAACGATGGAGACGCGTTTGGAGAGAAGAGCGTTGAGGAAAGTGCTCTTGCCTACGTTAGGCTGGCCTAAAATGGCGATGAATCCGCTTTTCATAAATCTTCGCTATTGAAGGCGAAAGGAAGGAGGTCTTCGATATTCGTCTCGTAGATATCGCCCAGCAGATTGCTTAGATATATCGGCGCATCGGCAGGATATAGCTCGCTGATGACTTGGCGGCAAGCCCCGCATGGGGAACACGGCCTATCGGTATCGGCCACGATTGCAAGAGCCGCGAAATCATCGATCGTCTTCCCTTCCATCATCGCGTGATATAAAGCGTTTCTTTCCGCGCACATCGAAAGAGGGTAGCTGCTGTTTTCGATATTCGCGCCGAGATACACTTCCCCATCATGCGTGAGGAGAGCAGCCCCGACCGCGAAATGGCTATAAGGACTATAGGAGAGCTTTCTCGCTTCCTTCGCCTTCTCAATCAATTCCTCTTTATTCATTTTCCTTGACCCTTTCTAGGATTTTATCCTGCAGCGGGAACATGATTTCCTCATCTTCCTTCTTCATGTGATCGTAGCCTAATAGGTGCAATAAGCCATGCGTGAAGAGGAATGAGAGCTCGCGCATCGGCGTATTGCCGATTTCTTCGGCTTGCTTCAAAGCCACGGGGAGGCAAATGAGTATCTCCCCGAGCATTTTGGTTATATTCGGGTCATTGATCTGATCTTTCGGGTCTTTATCGTCATTGAAGGCGAAAGAGATAACGTCGGTCGGCCTATCGACATTGCGGTATTCGCGGTTGATTGAATGTATTGTGCATAGATCGACGAGCGATACGTCTATTTCGTAATTGTCTTTGATATCGAGCAAGGAAAAAGCGGTCTCGGCTATTTTCTTGTAGCGCTCCTCGAGCGCATCGTATTTTTCCTCAAAGGGATTATCGAACAGTATTTCCATCGAGGGAATTGTAGCACAATCCTTCTTCCCTTACGCCTACTTCGTGCGTGTTTGGGAAAGATATTGGACGTAATGGCCTCGCGCAATCAGGAATTCCTTCTTCAAGAAGAGGGGATCGAAGGCTTTCTTGAAAAGCATATAGATGCCAAAAAGAGCGAATAGATGGAAAAGGTAGAAATTGAGGCTCACCTCTTTTTGAGCGAGCAGCGACAAGAGATTGCTCGAGAGCAGACCTACGGAAATAACGATGCGCTCATACTCGATATCGCGGGCAAAAGAGGAGGAAATGTCCCCTATTTCCTTTAACGAGGCGATGCTTCTCTCTTCATTCATCCCGTCTTTGAAAGACGCCTCGAGTTTCTCAAGCCTGCTTTCTTTGCTTTCGAAACGCCTTTTGAAAAGGAAAGCGGAAAGGAAATACAGGAAAAGGGAGGAAAAGACAGGGAAGAGGAAAAAGGGGTTATTGGCGGAAAGAAGGAAGGCCAAGGCCAAGGCGCCGATGAACGAAGAGATGGCGTTAGGCACATCAGAGAGGATGTAGCGCTTATAGAAATGATAACGCTTATAGGACTCCTCCATCCTCTCTTTGCTCTCGCTATAGGTGCGAGGAAGGTATTTCTTATCGAGCTTTTTGCTCACGCTCATAAGGAAAGCGTGCGAGGATAAGGAGGCTAAGCCGAAGGCGATGAAGGAGAGGGAGGGAAGAAGGATATTCCCCTCTTTATAGAAGAAATAGAAACCGAATAGGAGGCTTGTTTCGCCCAAAATATTGAGGAAAGTCATGAATAAGGGGCTGAAGATGCCGAGAAATGGCGGGCAAACGGCTTCCGCCATCTCGCCGCTTCCCCTTTCCTTTCCTTCAAGGACGCCGAAGATACCGCTCCATATCCTTTCGAATTCCCTTTTCTCATAACGCTTTTTGCCTTTTGCCGGATCGAAAACGTAGACGAAGCGCTTGCTTATCTTCCTCACATAGACCATATGCCCGCGGTCTCTCTCCCCCATAAGCGCCAAAAAAGGCTGCTTTTCATTGAAGGGATAGCCAACTTCTTCCCCGCTCCCGTCATAAAAAGTGAGCCTATAGCCGTATCGACTCGCCCCTTTTTCCAAGGAAGCAAGGGAGAAAGGCGGAGAGGAAAAAAGCCTCGCCCTTTTGTAACGCCTTTTCCCGGTTCTATTGACTAGGAGCATCTGGAAGCAAGATAAAGAGCAGGCTTCATCGCTGATTTGGTAAGTGAGATATTCCATACACCCATCTCTAGAAGGAAAAGGCGCTTTTTGCAAAAAGAAAAAGAAAAAACCTCCATCGCTGGAGGTCGTTCTTACCACTTTTTGCGGCGGGCCATTTCGCTCTTCATCTTGCGACGGAGACCGGTTTTCAAATAGAATTCGCGTTTGCGGCTTTCCATGAGAATTCCGCTTTTGTTGACGCTGCGTTTGAAGCGACGAAGCGCGTCATCGAGTGATTCACCTTCGCGAACGACTGTTTTAACTGCCATGAACTATCACCTCGTCTTTCTGACCTGGCTAATTTTACGCACAAGGAAAAGGGAAAACAAGCGAATATCAACTCTTTTTGCGAGTAGAAGGCTCCTTCTTTCCCTTTTGATCGGAAAAAGGCGGTTAGGACTGCCTATCCGCCTTTTCTTCGCTTTCTTTTTCCTTCACTTGGCGGCCTTTTTCGACAAAAGGCCTTCGTAAACGGCTTTGAGTTTCGCTCCGATTGCGTCTAGATTCCTCTCTTCCGCCACTTTATAGCCAGAAAGGAGGATTTCCTCTTTCTCTCCGTTTTCGAGCAAGGAGGAGAGAAGAGCGACGAATTCGTCGACGTTTTTCCCTTTGTGGCAATTGACTCCGTCTTTCAGCCAGGGGTCATACACCCCGATATCGCGCAAAAGGAGCGGCGTTTTGGAGGCTAAAGCCTCTAAAGTGACGATGCCTTCGGTCTCTTCTCTTGAAGGGAAGAACATGCAGGAAGTCAAATGATAGGAGGCTTTGATGAGCTTTCCCTCGATATAGCCTGGCATTATGACGTTATCGGGTTTCTTCCTTATCGCTTCTCTGATTGGATGGGATTGCGCAATCGAGGGCAAATGCCCGAACCAGATGAATTTGATCTTCGGGAAGCGTCGCGCCACCTCGAAGAAATCATCGAGGCCTTTCCTGATGAAGGGGAAGCCAACCCCCATCACGAATTTCTCGCCGTCTTCAATCTTGAATTTCTCTTTGAAAGCGGCCAAATCGCTCTCGCTAACGAGATATTCATCAGGATCGATGCCGTTGGAGATATCAATCACTTCAGGACCGAGCTTATATCCCTCGATGAGCTTTTTTGAATAAGGGGTTGGGGTGATGATGAGATCGGCCAAGGAATACATTTTGTCGAGCTGCTTGTCGAAATATGGTTCAATCAGTTTCCAGCAGCGGAAGGATTCGCGCCAATCCTCATGGGTGCTATGGCCGTGCACGATGAGGGGAATCCCCTTCTTTTTGCATCTTTTGGCAACGCGCTCGCTTTTGCTCCATATGGTGTTGAGATGAGCGATATCGTAGCTATCATCCGGGTCATAAGTATAAGAGATGCCAGCGCGCGAAAGAGCCTCGCTTTGGTGCCTTTGGGCTCTCCCGATGCCGCCATGCCCCAATTTCTTGTAATCCTGAGAGTAAAGAAGGACTTTCATGAAACTTATTTTTCCTCCATGATGGCGACGCTTGCAGAGCACCCGATGCGGTTGGCCCCGGCTTTGATCAAAGCGAGCATCTCGTCTTTCGTGTGGATGCCGCCCGCCGCTTTGACTCCGATATAGGGTCCTACGGCTTTCCTCATGATGGCGACATCTTCCGCTTTGGCCCCGCTTTTGCCGAATCCTGTCGAGGTTTTGACGAAATCCGCCCCGCCTTTGGCGGCGGCTTTCGAGCAGTTCTCGATTTCCTCTTTTGTCAAATAGCAGTTCTCCAGAATAACCTTGAGCGTTTTGCTCCCGATGGCTTTCTTCACCATCCTCACCTCTTCCTCGATGAAGGAATATTCGTGCTCTTTGGCCATCGTGATGTTCTGAACCATATCGACTTCATCCGCCCCGTCGTTGACGGCGATTTTGGCCTCTTCAGCCATCGCTTTGGGGCTCGAGGCGCCAAGGGGAAAGCCGACGACCGTGCAGACTTTGACGTCACTCCCCTCAAGGAGCTTTTTGGCGACCTTCACGAAGAAGGGATTCACGCATACGCTCATGAAATCGTATTTTCTGGCTTCTTTGCAGAGTTTCACGATATCGGATATAGAAGCATCCGGATGCAGGTTTGTATGATCGAAAAATTTGTTGTATTCCATTTTTTTATCTCCGCACCTATTTTACGCCTCCTCCCTTTTTCTTCCTAATAAAAAAGGCAAGTCGGCGCTTGCCTATAGATGGTAAAGAGCGATATCCCTTAGATCAGTCCTTCCACGATTCTTCGTCGCTCTCGTCGATATAGGCCTCACCAAAAACATCTTCATGGTATTTCCGCGTTTTATATGGATTATCGGGATCGGTGTAGTAGCGTTGGGAAGGCGATAAGCAGGAGAGGAAAAGCAGGATCAGGAAAACCCCGCCCGCGATCGAGATGACGAAGATCAGGATCTTGACGAAAACGAAATACATGAGAGCGATAAGCCCTCCGCCGATGGCGACCCCGACTAGGGAAAAAAGCGGATAAACGATCGGCATGTCCTCCATCCCGAAATTATCGGCGAGAGAGATGCCGATGCCGATGGCTATCCCTTGAATGATGATGGAAAGGAGAGGGAAGATATAGAACATTAATCTATATCCCCAATGCATTGGCACTTTCGCAGAATCCATAATCGACGTGCTGGTGGCGCCTGGCTGGCATATCCCCCACCAATAGACGACGGCTAAAGCGATGGCAGCAAGGGTCGCTATAGTTAGGCCAAGCATCGGCCAATCATCCTGCCACCTCATCTCGACACCGAAAAGCTCCAGGATATAAGCCAAAAGAAGAATGAACCCATAAGCGGTGAGCGGGCAAAAAGTGAAAAGGCTCAAGCCGAGAAGGCGATAAAGGGAAAGATAATAATCGGAAAGAGGGGTCGTAGAGCTAAGCTGGCTCATATCGGCGCCGGTTCTCTCGATGAATGCTTTAGCGCACGCCGTGCCCAAGCCATTCACGTCATAATATATGAGCAAACCGGCAACGAGCGGTATGAAGAAAGCGGCGACTGAGGCAAGGCAAATGACGATTAGAATCGCGTAATAAACGGCGCTTGGTATTGTTTTAGGTTTCATATTGAGCCCTCTATGGGGCTTATCTTACGCCGATGAAGGATGAAAAAATAGACAAAATCACCAAAGATGGGGAAAAAGAAAAAAACGAGCTCGCGCTCGCTTTATTTGCTCGAATCGTCTTTCTTGTGATGGACGATCTCTTTGCCTTTGTAGTATCCGCACTCTGGGCAGACGGTGTGGCTATCGATGAGCGCACCGCAGTGATTGCAGACCGTTTTCCCCGTTACCTCAAGCTTGAAGTGGGTTCTGCGCAATCTCTTTCTCGTTTTCGAAGTTCTTCTTTGTGGCACTGCCATTGCTGTATCCTCTCTTTCGACTCGACAATTATAGACTTGCTTCCCCTTGAGTCAACATTCATTTAGACAATGTCAAAAGAATTATGGTTTTATTTCGATTATTCATGATAACAATCTCGAATATCGGATCGCTAATCGGCTTTGTTTTCCTTATTATAGACGATTTTGAGGATTTTTCCGCGGAGAGGGGTTAAGGAAGGGTATTTGATATGAAGGTAATTGGAGCTATGGCCGTATGAGCAGCCGTCTTTGTCTTCCTCGAAAAGCACTTCCACTTCTTTGTCATAGAAGGATGATTCGTATTCTTCCTGGAGTTCTTTGCCCAAAGCGATAAGCTCATGGACGCGCCTGGATTTGACATCTGGCTCAATCTGCTCCTTCAACGTGGCGGCAAGCGTCCCTTTTCTGGCGCTAAAAGGGAAGACGTGGATGAGGGAGAAGCGCGCCTTCCTGACGAAGGCGAGCGTCTCTTTCCACTCCTCTTCGCTTTCCCCCGGGAAGCCGACGATGATATCGGTCGATATCGCTATATCGGGCTTCGAAAGGCGAAGCGAGTCTATGGTGGACAAAAAGGAAGAGGTGTCATAAGGCCTATGCATGCGCTTCAAAACGCTGCTGCTCCCGCTTTGGAGGGGAATGTGGACATGGTTTGCCAAAGAGGGATAAGCGAGCAGCAATTCATTGAGCTTGGGGCTTATCTCGGCGCTCTCTAAGCTGCCTAACCGTAGCCTATAAAGGCCAGGATTGCCCTTGAGTATATCTTCCGTCAAACTGAACAAATCGCGTTTTTCGGGCAAATCGAGCCCGTATTTGCCAATGTGAATGCCCGTTAAGACAATCTCTTTATAGCCTTGTTTCACGAGATTCTCGCTCTCTCGCAGGATGCTTTCTTCTCTCCTCGACCTGCTATTGCCGCGCAAAAGCGGGATAAGGCAATAGGAGCAGAAATTGTCGCACCCATCCTGGATTTTCAGATAGGCTCTAGCTTGACTAGACAAAGCGATTTGCCCCATATCCTCATAAGCGCGCGCTCTTTCCCCTTTCCTTACATCGACGATCGGGGCTTTTCTCCTATCCGAAAGCAAATCATCCAGATAGGGGATTATTTCATTTCTTCCGCTCGTGCCCACGATGATATCTGCGCCCATGGAAGATGCTTCCTCTTTGTGCTCTTCGCTGTAGCATCCCATGACGACGAGTTTCGCTTTCGGGTTTAAGCGGCGGAATTTCCTGATATGCTGACGGCTTTTTTGATCGGCTACGTGGGTGACTCCGCATGTATTGATGACGATGACGTCGGCTTCTTCTAAGGAAGAGGCCTCTAGATAAGAAGCGAGGATAAGCTGCTCGCGGAGAGCGCTCGTCTCGTAGCCATTGACCTTGCAGCCAAGCGAGAATAGATAAAACTTCATCGCCCACTCTCCTTCTTCCGATATTCCGAGATGAGCCGGAGAGAGATGAAATCGTTATCGAGCAAAGAGGCGATAAGCTGCTCTTTATCGCCATGGAAATAGGCATCGACAACTTTCTCAAGGCGCTTGCTCATATGGGTTTTGCTGACTTTCTCGAGATATTTGTCGAAAAGGGCGATCGTTCCATCAAGCCTCCCTTGGTCGTTGATGAAATAGAGGGCATCGGCATCATAATCGCAAAAGGCGGCCACGCCACCGCTTTCGCCTATTTTCACGAACTTCGTGAAATAAGAGTCGTAAACGCTATAGCCGTAATAATCGAAAGCGTCGATGAGGAGCGGCTCATAGGTGGAGAGAAGCTGCTTATAGGGCTGCTTCCCGAGCTTCGTGAAATCCTCGCTATAAATCTTGTTTATCGAGACGGGGAAAGACGGGATATAGATCCTCTCGCCTTCGTATGCTAGATAAGGCAAATCGCTCATCCCCATGCTCATGAATTCATCGAGCGGCAGGTAATCGTCTTTGTTTTTCCTCTTGGATTTCTCATTATAGAGCTTCTCGATGCTTTTCTTGTTGAGAAGCCCCCTGATGATGATATTCGCCCTCACGATGAGGAAGGGATCGAAGGCCTTCAAATATCTCTCGTATCCCTCAATCCCGGTTAAAAGAACGCGATTCGAGAGGAAAAAATGCATTTCATCGCTCTTGAAGAAGGAATTCGGCCGCTGATTTGCGGATAAATACGAATATAAAGATACGCTCATGATTCATCTCCGAAAGCGCTGATTAGGGCCGCGCAATATAGACTCGCGCTCTCCGCGCGGAGAATCCTCCGCCCTAGGCTAATGGGCAGAAAGCCGTTTTTCTTGCTTTCTTCCACTTCTTCCTCGCTCCATCCGCCCTCTGGCCCCACCAAAATGAGGATTTTATCGCTTTTTTTGAACTTCGCGCATTCTTTTAGAAGCGTGGAGCTTTTCATTGCCTCGCCTTCATAGGCAATGTATTTATGGTCATATCCCTCTTCTTTCATAATCGAGAGAAAAGAGCGCACTGGATGCACCTTTGGGCAAGATAGCCTCTTGCTTTGCTCAGCGCTAGAAAGGGCGATTTTCGCAAAGCGTTCGCTCTTCTTCCTCTTATCTTTCTCCTCTTTCAAGGAGATGATCGAGTATCTGGAGAGGAGAGGGAAGAATTCATCAACCCCCATCTCCGTCCCTTTCATCACCACAAAATCGTCGTGTCCGCCTTTAAGGAGGGAGAAGCCAAGGGAAAGATGCAAATCGCTTTCGCGTTTTTCCTCTTTCTTTTCGATATCCGAAAGAAGGAAGGGATCAAGAGAGGATATCACTCCTTCGTATAAGGAAGAGGCGGCCACAACTTGGATGCTTTCGCCTTTTTTCAAGCGCAAAACCGAGCGGATGTGGAAAAGCGTCTCATCCGAGAAAAGGAAGGAATCCCCTTCTTTTTGGGCGAAGAAGCGGTTCATCAGCGCAGAAACTCCCCGTTGGAATCCTTCAAGGAATCGCTCTTGCTGATGATTAAGCCGAGAACGATATAGAAGAGATATAGAGCGAAAAAGGGAATAAGGTAAGCAAGGGCGTTATTCAAGCAAGTGAAGAAAAGGAGAGAGCCTATCCCGCCGATGAGGGACATAGAGACGAGCAAAGAGATAAACCCGGCTTTCAATTTCCCGATATAAAAATACGGGGCGCCGAAAAGGCCAAGGGTCATCATGAGGACAATCATCGTCTTCTTCCCTTTGCTCTTATACAGTTCGTATTCCCCGCTCAAGGGGTCGACGAACTGGGTGACGTCTTTCGTCTTGTATGATGATTCGATGGGGTTTTTCTCCCCGCAGAACGGGCAGATGTCCGAATCGAATTTGGATATATTGCGGTGACAGTTTTTGCAAGTTGGCATAGTCAATAGTATAAACGAGTACTTCTCCTATTAGTAAAGAAAAAGGAAGAAACTTCCTTTATTCCCAAAGAGAGAGGAAAGGCCCTGAGAGAGTCAGCAAGGTCATCCCCTTATTTCTTGAATTTGCCCCAAAAGCCTTTCTTCTTGTTGCTTTCCTCAGCCTGGAACTGCCTGAGCAGTTCTTTCTGGGTATCGCTCAAGTTCTTTGGCGTCGTTACCTTGATGTGAAGGTACTCATCGCCCGGCTTCTGGCTTCTGAGGTCTTTCACGCCATATCCGCGCAATTTCAAGACCTCATTGGGTTCTGTCCCCGCAGGGATTGAAGTCAGAGTTTGGCCGTAAACGGTGTCGACATTCACTTTCACCCCGAGCGCGCAGTCGATGAAGGACAAAGAAAGGTCGATATGGATATCGTTCCCGTCGCGGCGGAATTTATCGTCCGGAGCCACGGCCACCTCGACATAAAGATCGCCGTTTTCCCCTCCGTTATATCCTCTTCCGCCTTTTCCGCTCACCCTGATTTGCTGGCCGTTGTTGATGCCGGCTGGGATATTGACTTCAAGGTCGCGATGGATGCGTTTGTATCCGCTTCCCCCGCACTCATGGCATTTGTTTTTGACGATTTTGCCTTTCCCGCCGCATCGAGGGCAGCTGCTTTGCCCTTCCATCGGACCGAAGATCGTCGTGGTCCTCGTTTTGATGACCCCGCTCCCATGGCAATCGGGGCAAGTGGCTAGATCGCTAGGATCTTCCGCCCCGCTCCCATGGCAGTGGCCGCAAGGCTCATCATATGTGATCGGAATGGTGATTTTCCTGCCTTTGATGGCATCCATGAAGGAGATTTTGACGCGGTAAATGGCGTCTTCCCCTTTCCTTGGGCCGCTTCTTGTGCCTCTTCCAGTGGCCCTTCCGCCGCCGAAGAAGCTTTGGAAGATGTCATTCAGATCGACATCGCCGAACCCTTCGCTGCTGAAGCCTGCCCCGAAAGGATTCCCAGCCCCGCCCGTCGAGCTTCCGTTTCCGAAAGCCGCGAAGCCGAACTGATCGTATTGCTGCCTCTTCGCATCGTCATAAAGGACATCGTATGCCTCTTGGACCTCCTTGAATTTCTCTGGGGCGTCCGGGGAATGGTTGATGTCCGGATGGTATTTTTTCGCGAGTTTCCGGTAGGCGCTTTTGATCTCGTCTTTCGAGGCGGTTTTGCTTATGCCCAAAACCTCGTAATAATCGCGTTTCTCTTTCGCCATAGGAGCCTCCTTTCTTACGCAAGATTAGGCGCCCCCGGATAGAGGCGCCTAAAGATGATTTTATTTTGTTTATTAGGCTTTTTTGTCGGTGAAGTCGGCATCGACCACATCGTCCGGGCCTTCATTGCCTTCGGCTTTTGCGCCAGCTGAGGCGGAGGAAGCGGAATACGCTTGAGCTGCCGCATCTTCGAGCTTCCCGACGATCTCGCGGAGCTTATCGATGTTGTTGGATTCGATGGCGCCCTGCGCTTCGTCCCTCATCTTGGTGAGCTGATCTTTTTGCTCAGCGGTGAGCTTATCGCCGTTTTCGGAAAGCGTGCGGTTGATCTGATCAAGATAGCCTTGGGCTTTGTTCTTGACCTCGATATCGCCTTTGCGCTTCTCATCGGCCGCCTTATTCTCCTCGGCTTCCTTCACCATGCGGTCGATATCCTCTTTCGAGAGCCCATTGCTCCCGCTGATCGTGATATCGCTCGCTTGATTCGTGTCGAGGTCTTTGGCGCTTACCTTGACGATGCCATTGACGTCGATTGAGAAGGTGACTTCGATGCGCGGTTCCCCACGGCGCGCCGGTTTGATGCCGGTAAGCTGGAAGTGGCCGAGCAGTTTATTGTCGTGAGCCATTGGGCGCTCGCCTTGATAAATGACGATGTCGACGGCTGGCTGATTGTCTTCCGCTGTCGAGAATATTTGGCTCTTCGTGGTCGGGATCGTGGTATTCCTTGGGATGAGCGGGGTCAAAACGCCGCCGAGAGTCTCAATGCCGAGGGTAAGAGGGGTGACATCGAGGAGCACGACGTCTTTGACGTCCCCTGCGATGACTCCGCCTTGGATGGCGGCCCCGATGGAGACGGCCTCATCTGGGTTGACGCTCATATTCGGCTTATGGCCGGTGACTTTCTCCACCATCTCCTGGACGGCTGGCATACGGGTCGATCCGCCGATGAGGAGGACGCTTCCCAAATCGTTATAGGAGAGCCCGGCGTCTTTGAGAGCTTTCTCCATCGGGAGAGAGCATCTCTCGAGTAGATTGCGGGTAAGATCCTGGAATTTGGCTCTCGTGAGTTTGCCTTCATAGCTTATCGGGCCGTTTTTGCCCATGCCGATGAATGGGAGAGAGATCGTGGCCTCTAAGGAGCTAGAGAGCTCGATTTTGGCTTTCTCCGCCGCATCGAGGAAACGTTGCTGGGCCATTTTGTCGTTGAGGTCGACTCCGGATTCGATCTGAATCTGGGCGTGGATCCAATCGGCGACGGCCTTATCCCAGTCATCGCCTCCTAAATTCGTGTCGCCGCTCGTGGAGAGGACTTCGAAGGTCCCATCCCCGATATCGAGGATCGAGACATCGAAGGTGCCGCCGCCAAGATCGAAGACGAGGACTTTCTCGCTCTTGTCGCTCTCTAAGCCATAAGCAAGGCAAGAGGCGGTTGGCTCATTGATGATGCGCACGACATCGAGCCCGGCGATGGTGCCGGCGTCTTTAGTGGCCTGACGCTGGGCGTCATTGAAGTAAGCTGGGACGGTGATGACGGCCTTCTTGACTTCGTGGCCGATCGATTTCTCGGCATATGACTTCATGTAAGCGAGGACTTTCGCGCTGATTTCCTGCGGCGTGAAATCCTTGTTGACGCAGCCGATGTGGAATTTGTCGGAAGTGCCCATTTTGCGTTTGGCGCTTCTGACGGTGTCGGGATTGGTGATCATCTGGCGCTTGGCGGCGTTGCCGACGATTTCCTCCCCGCTTCCTTTGAACGCCACGACAGATGGGGTTGTATTCGTGCCCTCTGGATTCGGGATGACTTTGACTTTTCCGTCGTCCTGGACGTAGCTGATGACGCTATTGGTGGTACCTAAGTCGATACCGACGATAATTTCCTTTGCCATAATTAATTTTCCTCCTAGGCCTTTTTGGCCTCTTCTTTATTGGAATCGTCTTCCTTTTTCTCTTCTTTCTTTTCCGCCTTTTTGGTGACGCTCACCATGGCTGGGCGGATAAGCCTATCTTTCAGGTAATAGCCTTTCTGATGGATGATGGCCACTCTATTCGGCTCATCTTCGCTTTCGACGGTGTCGATCGCGTGCATGAACTTCTCGTCGAAGGGATCGCCGACTTTCACGGACGCTTCCTTCACGCCTTCATTCACGAGGGCGTTCACGAGCTGGTTGTAGATGTAGGAGAAGCCGATGCGGTAATTTTTGGCTTCTTCGCTATTCGTTTCGGCGCCGAGGGCGATATAGAAGTTATCGAGCACCGGGATTATCTCATCGAGGAATCCCGCGGCCCGGTATTTGATGGCCTCGGCGTGGTCTTTTTCGAGCGATTTGCGGAGATTGGCCAAATCCGCATAAGCCTTATAGTATTCGTTTTTCCATTTGGCGCTTTCTTCCTGCGCCTCCTTTAGAGCCTTCTCCAGCTGCTCTTCTTTCGATGATTCTTTTTTATCTTTATCGGCGGCTTCTTCGCTTTTCACTTCTTCTTGGTGGTCGGCGAAGTCTTGCTCGTCGCATTTGTTTTCTTTGTTTTCCTCTGGCATTGATCTTCTCCTTTCTTTCCTTGGCCGAAGTATTCGTCGATCGCCTCGGCGAAATATTTGACCGTGGCCATGACTTTCTCATAGTCCATGCGGGTTGGCCCGAGGACGGTAAGGGATGGATTCCCAGGGAGGTTGAGGTCGCAGCTAACCACGGCCATATCCCCGATTCCTTCCTTCTTTCCGATGCGGACTTTGACCCCGCTTTCAGCCTCTTTCCCGCCTTTGATGGCCTCTCTGAAGGCTTTCGGATCCTCGATGAATTCGAGGAGTTTCTTGAGCTTCATGGCGTCATCTGCGAACTCTGGCTGATTGAAGAGGGCATCTTTCCCGTAGAGCTGAATGCGCTCCCCGGTGAATCTCACAAAGGCCCCTAGAAGCGCTTCATACACCGCTTTCTCGCCGACATAATAGTCTTTGAGGGCCGGTTTCATCGCTTCCATCTTGGGGACGATCTCGCTGATGCGGGTCCCCACGAGCCTATCGTTGAGCTCTTTTACCATCTTCTGCACTTCTTCAAGGGAGAGACCGTCCTCCACGATGAAGGTTTTGTTTTCGACATAGCCTTTATCGGTGACGAAGACAGCGGTAGCGCTATTGGAGGAGAGAGGGATGAGCTGGACGGAGGCTAGGGCCTCTTCGTTGCTCTCTGGGCCTAAGACGACAGAGGCAAGGTTCGTCATGTGGGAGAGAATCTCACAGCTTTCCTTCATCACCTCTTCAACGGACTTCGCTTTCTCGGTAAGGACGCTCTGGAGAGCGTATTTGATTTTCTCGTCCACCGAGCTTTCGCGCAGGTGGTCGACATAATACTTATATCCTTTTTCCGAAGGCACACGTCCGCTCGAAGTATGCGTCTTTTCGAGCATTCCTTCTTTTTCAAGGGCGTTCATCTCATTGCGGATGGTCGCGCTAGAGCAAGAGAGGGAATAAACCTCTAGAAGCGTCTTCGAGCCGACTGGCTCAGCGGTCCTGATGAAGTATTCGACGATGTATTTGAGTATCTCATCACGCCTTGTCATCGCTTTCTCCTTTCTTTTAGCAATCCCCCTTAATGGGTGCTAGCAAACATTATAGATACCCTTTTAGCACTGTCAACAGGTTAGTGCTAAATTTTATCGATTTCGGGGAAAATGCCGATGTCAGTCGAAGAAAGATAGGAGGATCCTGTCTAATAAGAGCATGCCTTCATCAGTCGGCTTTACCCTGCCATCCTCTATTTTCAAAAGCCCGTTCTTTTGGCATTCTTCGTATTGCTTTTTATATTTAAAGAGGAAAGAAAAACCGAAGCGGGTGACAAAATCATCGAGGGAAAAGCCACGCTCAAGGCGAAGGTTGGTAAGGAAAAAATATTCAAGGTCGTCTTTTTCCCCCACTATCTCTTCTTCTTTCCGGTAATTGCCTTTGAGGTATTCGCTCAAGGAGAGCGTGTTTTTGTAGCGGATGTTCCCTTTATAGCCGCTTGCCCCTAGCCCCACGGCATCGTATTCCTCATCTCTCCAATAGACGAGATTGTGTCTGCACTCGAATCCCCTCAAGGCGAAATTGCTCACTTCGTAGCGGCCGTATCCTTTCTCCCTGAATGATGAAAGCACTTTATTGTATTGTCTTGCCCCTTTTTCATCATCCATTTCCCTATAGCCTTCCAAAGCGAATTTGGTGCCTTTTTCGACGATGAGGGAGTAGGCGCTATAATGGGGCAAGGAAAGGGAGAGGAAAGAGGCGATGTCTTTCTCTAGCTCCTCATCGCTTTCGGAGGGCAAGGCGTAAATCAAATCGGCATTGATGTTGCCTATGCCCGCTTCCTTAGCGAGGGCGATCGCCTTTTTCGCCATCTCGAAAGAATGCTTTCTCCCCATGAGGGAAAGCAAACGAGGCGAACTCGACTCGATACCGATGGAAAGGCGGTTCACGCCGTATTTCGCGCAGATTGCGACTTTATTCTCGGAGAGCGATTCAGGATTGGATTCCACGCTCATTTCGCAATCCTCTTTTTTGCATTCGCTCAGTTTGGATAAAAGCGAGGAGAAGCAATCGTCCGATAAGCATGTAGGGGTCCCGCCGCCAATGTAGATCGTATCGTATTTGTTCCCTTTGTATAAATCGAGCTCCGAGAAAAGGGAGAGCAGATAAGAAAACGCCCACTCTTCCCTATAGACGACTTTCGGGAAGTCACAATAGGCGCAGATGGAGCTGCAAAAAGGGATGTGGACGTATAAAGAGGGCATTATTTATCGGAAGAAGAGAGGTCTTTCTCGGAAACCGCCACCTCATCTGGATGATCTTTGGCGTATTGATCCATCTGGCGCTGAAGGTTTTCGTCTCCTTCGATGGTGTAGCGGTGAGTCTCGTAATCGGCGGCCTCTTTCTCGTTTGGGGCCTCTTCTTTCTTGAGTGAGCGGGTTTCCTCTTTCACTTCCTCGAGGCTCTTGTTCTCTTCCCCCATCGGAACGGTGAGACGCTCCACCTCTTCGCGGGCGATTTCCTCGTCCGTCTTCGGCTTATCGGTGTTTTTGAAGTGCGGGGAATATCTTTTGATGAGAATGACAAGCAGCACGATGAGCCCGAACACCGCCAAAAGAATGAGGACGATGAGCCAGGGGTTCTGCGTAATGAAATCGAGAATCGGCATTTCCATCATATTCATGTAAATTGTCTCCTTGATTGATATCAGTCGTCGTTATTTTGCTTCACAGGCGTATAAACGAATTTGTTTTTGACCTGCAGTTTCTTATAGTACCCCTCATTGACGAGTTTTTCCATAGACGTGCGCGCGGTTTCATAGGCGCAGCGCATGCATTTCTTGTATTGCTGGATCGAATAATAATGGCCGATCGTGCAGTGATTAGCCAAGAAAGCGGCCTGGCTCTTGTTGAGGGCGTAATTGCTTTCAAGGAGATAAGACACGTATTCCTTTATCTCTTTGTCGGTCAAAGGCGAGTCTTTCTTCCTGATGGCTATCTCCACGCCATTTGCCTTATTCACTTCCTCTTTGCTGATCGTCTCAACTTTCGTCTTTTCTTTGATTGTGGGCGCCTTTTTCTCTTCCTTCTTGGGGAGGAGGGGCTCCTTTTTCGCTTCGCTCTCCTCTTTTTTAATCGGAGCGGGCTCTTTTTTAGGAGGCAATAAAGCGCTCTTTTCCGGAGAGGGGGAAGGGGCATCGAAAAGGGAGATCTGCGTGGCTGAATGGCTCAAGTCGCTTTTTGCCTGTTCCTCTTTCTTCGCTTCTTCAAGCGAAAGGACGCGCTCCTCTTCATCGAAACGCGAGAGGAGAATCTCGTCCAGCTCGCTTTTGATGGAGGCGCAGGCTTTCTCGATAATTTTGAAGGAGCGGGTCAAGTAATAGGTCAAATCCCCCGCTTTCTGGGCACCGACGAAGCAGATATCGCTTGTGACCGGCTCATAAATGAGGGCTTTGGAGAGAGGGAGGAGGAAAGCCTCCTTCCCTAGCCCGGCATCATAAGCGAGCGTATCGAGGGCAAATAGAGTCGCGACTTCCTCGTTTTTGGTGGAAAAAGGGCGCACGTAGACGATATAGAAGATGCCGATGAGGGCTTTAAGGAGCGGGCGTTCATTAGAAGCGGCGAAAGAATAGAAATCATCCATGAGCTCCTCGATCAAAGAGG